>JBIQLF010000072.1:0-15226 GCA_044464585.1 Thermomicrobia bacterium | reverse complement strand
TAAGCGGTGACAACCGTTCTCATGGAGCAATTCCGAATGTCCGAACAGCAGACCGAGCGCACCCGCGCTGTCATCGACAAGCTCTACGCCGCGTATCTGAGCGGGGATACCGAAGGCATGCTGGCGCTCATGGCGCCCGATGTGGCCGTTACCTTCAACTACGCCGGAACGTTTCGCGGTATGGACGAGGCGCGCCCGTTCATGACCTGGAATGGCGCCCAGCTGCCCGAATTGACCTTCAATATCCGCCACAAAATCGTCGATGGCAATCGTGCCGCGGTCACTTGGGACGAGACCGGAAAGACCATCCGCGGCGATGACTGGTCCGCTATCGGCGTCGATGTCTATCACGTCGAAGACGACCGAATCGTCGAAATGACCTGCTATTCCGATACCGACAAAGTGGCTCGATTGCTCGATCCGTATCCGGAAAGCTCCTAGCCCGCAACCTGCTGGTCTTCCGCTACGGCACTGTCTCGGAAGACAGCCCTGCCAACAACAGGTCGGCGGGTTGCGGCGAATCGACGATGACATGCGTCGCCCCGGCGTCCAGGAACGCCTGCAACCGGGTTCGCGCTACATCAGGCGGACCGATAATCGACGAAGCGGTCACCAGCTGATCCGGCACCGTTTCCACAACCGACTCCGGGCTCACCCGCTTGTACGAATGCAGATACGGTTCCAGCCCCTCGCCCAGGATTTCGTCGATCAACAGGGCGCGGCGAATCGGTTCGAGCACTTCAGCATCGACGCCGCTATCCGTCAGCAACAGCTCTCCGCGCCCCGCCATGCCATAGGCCAGTCCGAGCCACGGTTTCAGTTCGTCGGTCGCAGGCTGGATCTCGTTCGTGATCCGGGTGGCAACGATCACGATGATCTCGATGTCCGCCAGCGTTCGCCCGGCCCGCCCAGCGCCCGCGGCAAGCCGCTCGCATGCCCAGCGTACATATGCCGGTGGCGAAAACCCCGTCAATACGACCCCATCGGCGATCTCGCCAGCGAGCTCGAGCATCTTCGGTCCGATCGCCCCGATGACAATCGGCACGGCTCCGTTCACTGGCAAGACATCCGGCACGATCCGGTCGATCCGCACGACCTGCCCATCGTAGCTCACTTCACCGCCCCGCCAGAGACGGCGCATCGACTCGGTGTATTCGCGCATCGTGCCGAACGGTTTGCGGTCCGCGATTCCGATTTGTGCGAGCATCGTGCCCGAACTTCGCCCGAGTCCCAGAATCAAGCGGCCATTGCTGAACTGGTCCAGCGTCGCCGCCGAGCTGGCCAGCAACGGCGCGGATCGGACATACGGAGTCGTGACGCTGATACCCAGATCGATCCGCTCGGTCACGGCGGCCACATATCCAAGCGACCCGAACGCCTCCCAGGAGTAGTAGTCTTCGATGACCCAAGCCGAATCGAATCCGGCCGCTTCGGCCTCCACCGCCCGATCGGCGATCGAACGGGCGGTCGCCATACCACCGAGCGGAAGCAACAGTCCGAGCTTCGTCATACCTCGGATTCTCCCTGGATCGCGCGAAAAACCCGCTCAGGCGTGAAGGGCGCATTGCGCAACGGCACGCCGATCGCATCGGCAATGGCATTCGCGATCGCACCGGGTGGTGCGATCACCGGGGGCTCACCGACTCCCTTGGCCCCATACGGTCCGTCCGCCGAGGCAAACTCCAGAATCTCGGTCCGGACCCGTGGGGCTTCGAGTGTCGTCGGCAACTTGTAGAGCGCGAGATTCGGATTCTGGATGATGCCATCCTGGATCTGCAATTCCTCGGTCAACGACCAACCGATCCCCTGGACCGCGCCCCCTTGCATCTGCCCCTCGACATAGAGCGGATTGATCGCGAAACCGGCATCCTGCACCACGACATAGTCGAGCACCCGCACGAGACCCGTTTCCAAATCGACATCCACTTCGGCCGCGTGACAGTGATACGAGGGTGCATTGAAGGCCGGCAGCAGCGCGCCATTCAATGTGGCGGCGGCATCCGATGACGGGAAGGTGGTGAGAAACGACCCATGACCGATCACGGGCTCGGTCGCCCACATTTGTCCGGCCATCAATTCCGCATAGGTAATCCCGCGGTCCGGCACACCGCGCACCGAAACCCGCCCGTCCGTCACGTCCAGGTCGGTTGCGGCGGCTTCCAGCACGTCGGCTGCTTTTTCGAGCAATTGCTGCCGCGCCTCACGCGCCGCCACCATTGCCGCATTGCCCATGTTGTAGAGGGTGCGGCTCCCCTGCGCGCCCGCGTCGATCGGGGTTCCGTCGGTATCGCCCCATTTCATCCTGACCCGCTCGACCGGGATACCCAATTCCTCGGCGACGACCTGCGCAACGCCTGCCATCACCGACCCGGTGCCAATCTCGGTCGCCCCGGTATGCACTTGGACCGTACCGTCCTCGTTCATCTGCACCGTGCAACCGGACGATCCCGCGGTCGTCAGCCACCATGCCGCCGCGAGCCCTTTGCCCCGGCGGTGATTGGACTCCACGGGTTGGGTGCGTTCGGAATATCCGATGGCCTCGGCCGCGCGCGTAAGCGCTTCGACCATGCCGACATTCGTCAGCACTTGCCCACTGGGACCGAGCGACCCCTCCTTGAACACATTCAGCAAACGCAGCGAGAGCGGATCGATATCGAGATCTTTGGCGATCGCGTCCATATGCGATTCGACCGCAAAGACCATCTGCGGTCCGGTCGGACCTCGATAGGCGCCAAAGGGCGGGTTGTTGGTATAGACCGCCATCGCGTCGATTGCGAGATGCTCGATATCGTATGGCCCCGTGGCCAGCAACGCCGCCACGCCCGCCAGCAAGGGACTGCCGGCGGCAAAGGCGCCAGAATCCATGACGATCCGGCCCTTGCGCGCGATGATGCGCCCCCCGGCATCGACCGCGCTCTGCAATTCGACGATCATCGGATGACGCGGCACCCCGGAAAGCAGATCTTCTTCACGGGTATTGACCAGCCGTACCGGTTGGCCGGTCGCCCGCGTCAGCAATGCGGCATAGATCTCGATCGCCGCCTCCAGCTTCGAACCGAACCCGCCACCGACCGTTTCGGCCACGACCCGCACATCGCCGTGCCCGATACCGAGCGCCTCGACCAGTTGCTGTCGCACCCCGAATGGATGTTGCGTGCTCGCATGCACGACCAGCCGCCCGGTATCGTCCAGCTCGGCCACCGCCGCACGCGTCTCCATCGGCGCCTGATGCACCGAATGGGTCGAATAGGTTCCTTCGATCACCCGATGCGCACTGGCGAAAGCCGCCTCGACATTGCCCCGTTCGAGTGTGACCTTGGCGCAGATATTCTCGCCACGAATCAGATCGGGCGGTCCATCGAAACTGGCCGCATGCTCGTGCACCAGGGGCGCGTCCGGTTCCATGGCGCCGAGCGGATCGAAGACCGAAGGCAAATCCTCATATTCGACCTCGATCAGCAATGCGGCCGCTTCGGCAATTTCGGGAGTTTCTGCGGCGATCGCGGCCAGCGGTTCGCCCGCGCATCGCACCTGGCCGACCGCAAAGACCAATTGATCTTTGATCACCTCACCGAACCGATACCACGGTCCTTCGCCCGAAAGCACCGCCCAGACACCCGGGAGCGCTTCGGCTACCGAGGTGTCGAGCGAAACGATCTTGGCGGCAGGTCGGTCGCTGCGGACGATCTTGCCGTAGAGCATCCCGGCCGGTTTGTAGTCGGAGGCATATCGCGCATGGCCGGTCACCTTGCCATCGACGTCGAGCCGCCGGGCTCGCTTCCCAACGGCAGTCGCGGTCGCGGTCATTCGGTGTTTCCTTCCTTGCGAGCGCGTTCTTGCGCCAAAGCGCCCGCCCGTTGCACGAAACGGTCGATCATCCGGCGGCGATACCATTCGGATGCTTCGGTGTCCTCCAACGGCTCGCTTTCCTCGGCGGCGATGCGGCCGGCTGTTCCCCATGCGTCCGGGGTGAGCGCCATGCCCAGCAGCGCCGCTTCGGCGCCGGACGCGCGTACCGGGGTGGTGCCCGCGGCAGCCAATCCGATATCGATCGCCTCGCAGGTCACTCCATCGGCGGCCAGCCGGAGACCGACCCCGACACCCGCGATGGCGGTATCGATCCCGCGCAACCGGTGCTTCACATAGGCCGAGCCCGCGGGCGGTGGTGGCAGGAGGATCGCCGTCAGCAGCTCGCCCGGTTCCAGCACCGTTTCCATATAGTCGGCAAAAAGCTCGTCGACCGGCACAACCCGCCGGCCATCGCTCGTTGCGATTTCGACCGATGCGCCCAGCGCGATCAGCGCTGCCGGTGGATCGGCGGTGGGATCGGCATGACAGAGATTGCCACCGATCGTGCCGCGCCTCCGCACTTGCGGTGACGAAACACACCGGGCGGCATCCACCAACGCTTGATATGAAGACCCGATCTCGGGGTCGGCGATGATTCGATGCTGGGTCACGGCCGCGCCCAATCGCAGACCGCCATCCGGCTGGTTCGTGATCTCGGTCAGTTCGTCGATCTTGCGCAAGCTGACGAAGGTCGAAGGCGTAACGAACCCGAACCGGTAGAGGACCAGCACTGACTGACCGCCCGCCAGCACCTTCGCGTCATCGTCCAGCTCGGTCAGGAGTGCAACGGCCTCATCGACCGAGGTCGGAGTCCGCACCTCGGTCGCGACGGCATCGATCGTGTCCATGGCCGTCACTTCGCTTCCAGCCGGGCTCGTACACACCTGGTGAAATCGTCGAACATGCTGTCGGCCCGTTTGCTGATCATTCCGTGGCCATACTGACCGATCTTGCCCAGCACATCCGCATCGGTGACGACCGTAACCGTCGTGCCGCCATCGTTCTCGACCATGCTCATCGTCATCTTTGCCTTGACCGAGCTGCCGAGCTTCGAGTCTTTGCCCGACAGCTCGACCAGTCCGGTACGCGCGTCGGGGTCGAGCCGCACGATCCCGACCCGGCAGGCGAACTTGGCGCCGATCGGCCCGATCTTGGCTTTGACATTGGCGTCATAGGTCGTATCGTCGATCTGGGCGATATCGGACGCTCCCGGAATGCACGCCGCCATTTCCGGAATGTTCATCAGAAAGTCCCACGTCTCGGCCGCGGGCGCATTGACCGTAAACGAATGCTCGAATTTCATTGGACTTCTTCCCTTGCCGCCGCCATCACGGCTTCGATGATTTTGGTGTAGCCCGTGCAGCGGCAGAGATTGCCGCTGAGCGCGACTCGTATATCCTCCTCGGTCGGATCGGGATGCTCGGCGAGCAACGCCTTGGCGGAGAGGATCATGCCCGGCGTGCAGAATCCGCACTGTACCCCGCCCACTTCCGCGAACGCGGCCGGAACCGCATCGAGCTCCCGGCCTGGGGAAACGCCTTCGATCGTAGTGATTGCCGCATCGCCCACTTCGCTGGCCAGCATGAGACAGGAATAGACGGCTTCCCCATCGACCAGCACGGTGCAGGCGCCACACTCGCCCATACCGCAGGCGTATTTGGTTCCGGTCAACGCCAGATCGTCACGCAGCACATCGATCAGGAAGGCAGCCGGCTCGACCGTGACGCGCCGTTCTCGTCCGTTGACTCGCAATTTCAGTGTTTGCATCGTTCATTGCCTCCTGGCGTCGATGTCGCTCCGTCCAGCGGACCGGGCAGGGACAGCGCCCCGCGCGCATTCGCTCCACCCCGGACCGCTCGCGGGACCACCATCGAAATCTATCCCCGAAAGGCCGGCATCAGCTCTTCGGCGATGCGCTTCACACTTACCTCGGTCTTTTCCGGAGGGAACGGAATGAAGACGATCTCATCGGCTCCGGCATCGACCAGCGCGCGGATACTCGCTTTGCACTCCTCCGGTGTTCCCGCGATCGCGCATCCATTGACGATTTCGTCGGTCACCAGGTCGACTGGGAACCGGCCCTCCCGGTAGATCCGACCCATCTCCAGGATCGTTTCATCCGGTACGCCACCATGCCGGGAGATCGGGGTTGGCTGCCCACCCGCGCCCAGGTATTCCGCGATGCCGGCGCGCACGGCATCCCGAGCCGCATCGCCATTGTCATCCATCGCGAAAATGACATAGACGACCATCTTGTGCGCGCCGGCATCGCGGCCGGACCGGGCGCATCCTTCCCGCACCCGCTCCCACGCCCACTTCACATAGGTCGGACTCGAAAGCACCGAGAGCACCGTGCCGTCGGCAATCTCGCCACTCAGCGAGAGCATCTTCGGTCCTTCGACCCCCAAATAGATCGGCGGATCGGAGCGGAGCACCGGAAAATTGAGTTTGACGTTGTCGAGCGCATAGAACCGGCCACCGGTCGTGACGGTCTCGCCCTGATAGAGTGCGCGGCTGATAGCCACGGCCTCGCGCAAGGCGGTGATGGGACTCGAATAGTCCAGCTGCATCTGGTTCATCCAGTAGCGCACCCCGGCGCCATAGCCCATGACCAACCTGCCGCCGGAAATCTGATCGAGCGCCGCGGTTTCCATCACCGTCAGCGCCGGATGCCGGGTGAGCGGGGTGAGGATCCCCAGTCCGATCGCCAGATTCTCGGTCCGCTCGGCCACCGCGGCTCCGGTGGCGATTCCGCCCCAGTAGAAATAATCCTCTCCGAACCAGGCGGAATCGTAGCCAAGCGTATCGGCCAGCACACTCCCTTCGATCGCCCGCATCAGTGGAAAGGCTCCGCTGAAGAGCACGCCAAACCGAACGTTTTTGGATGATGCCGAGCTCACGCGACCTCCAGGAGCTGTTTCGTGCGTTGTCGTTCCTCGAGTGGAACGTACGGTATGTCATAGCCAAAATAGGACGGCCCGACGATCTCGAGTCCAGCGACCGAACGCCACCGCTCGTCTCCGGGGATGCCAATGACAGCCACCCGGTGCCCATAGCGCAGCCCCTCGGTGGTGATCGGCTCGCCGGTTTCCAGATCGAGCATCGAGATGAGATCGGGAGTCGTAGCCAGCACGTCGTCACCAGCCACCGCGACGAGGAATTCGTTCTGGAATCCAACGGTCAATTCGCCATCGCCGTCCATGGCGGCGATGCGCACCTCACCGCGGGCGAATCCCCCGGTCGTCTTGCGCGCCACATCGACCACCTTGCCAGCCCAGAGACGAATCCCGTTCGTGACCGCACAGATGGCGTCGATCGGATCGCGATGCTCGGCATGGGCCGCGCGACTGGCGGCGCCGATCGCGATCAGCGTCGACGGCGTTCGTTGCACGCACTCGACCGCCACCTGCCGGCCGCGCAAGGGATAGAGCGCGATCAGCGACCAGCAGCCCATTTCGATCGTCATGGTCCTGGCCAGTTGCTCGGCCCAGCGATTGGTGACCGCATGCAGAATCGAGGTGTTCCCCTTGTCATCCGCCAGCGCCATCGGGCACGCCATCGTGCCATAGAGGGTTGGCGTGCACATTTGCAGCTCGGGAAATGCCCGCCCGACCAGATCGGCATCGACCAGCGGAATCCCCCGCTGCACCGCGACGATCATGGCCAATGTCGAATTGAGTCCGCCCGCTTCGGTGGCCATCACCGCCGCGGCACGTTCGCCCAGATGGGTTTCGAGCGCCTCGGTGGCGGTCGAGAGCTCGGCGCCGCCCGGTAGCTTTTCGACCATCACGGTTGGAGCGCCCATCATACCGACTGGCAGCACGAGCGCATCCGGATCGAGCTCCTCCGGATCGATCAGCGTCACCGGTCCATGAGCGCGAATCGCTTCCGCGGCCATCAGGCGACCGATATATGGGTCACCACCACCGCCCGTCCCGAGCACAGTGGCGCCCACCGCCAGGTCGTTCAAATCTTCGATATCGATCGTCTGCACGTTTTCCGTCGTTTCGTTGCCGAATTGGGTCCGGGTTCTGTGTCTTGGGTCTTGAGACGCAGGTGCTGAGTCCGGAGTCCGGGGGCCGGGGACCGAAGATGGGAAGGAATGGAGGACCGTTGTGCCCTCCCGCTCATGCGTCTCCCCACTCCGAACCCCGACTCCGGTCCTGCTTCTAGCCCTTGCTGACCATCCAGTACTTGGCGGTCGTATCCGGGTTGTACTGGAATCCCTTCACATTGGCGCGAGTGGCGACCACATAGTTGATCTGGTAGAGCAATCCCCACGGCGCCTCATCGACAACGATCTGCTGGATCTCGCGTGACATTTCGTCTCGCTTTTCCTTGTCCGGCTCGTACATCGCAGCTTCGATCAGCTCGTCGACACGAGGATTGCTATAACCAGGACCGTTGGTGGCGGTCGCGGCGGAGTGGAAGTTGAAATTCAGGTGGTAGATGGGATCATTGACCCAGGAGTAGAACTCACCCACCCAAGCCTGCAACGCGCCGCTGTTGAATTTCTCGAGATACTCGGCATCCGTCATCTTGAGAATATTGACCGTGGCTCCCGCCTCGGCCATCGCCGACTGAATCCAGACTGCGATCTGCTCGTGCGTCGGGAATCCGGTGCGCACCGCCATATCGAAGGAGAAGTTCGACATGCCGAGCCCCTCCAGAATTTCCTTCGCCTTCTCCGGACCGCCATCGTAATTCCAGAACGAGTAGTCGCTGGTTGGCATACCGGCCGCCACCGGGCTCTTGAGCTCCTTGGCATAGCCGAACATCACCTGGTCGATGATGGTCTGGTAGGGGATTGCATGGCTCACCGCGCGCCGCACATCGACATTGTCGAAGGGCGGGATGCGATTGTTCATACCGAGATACTGCGGCCAGGGGATCTCGAAGTCGAGCACCGCAACATCGGGGTTATCGGCGAGTGCGGCATAGTCCTTCGGCAGCAGATCGAACGCAATGTCCACATCGCCATTCTGCAGCAGGCTCAGGCGCTCCTGGGGGCTGGGGATGGTCCGGTTGAGAACGCCGCCATTGAGCACCGCGTCCTTGTTCCAGAAATTCTCGTTGAGCGACAGCTCCCATTCGACACCCGGTGTCCACTTGGTGAGGGTGTACGCCGCCGAACCAAAGGTGTTCTTCGAGAACCAATCGTGCCCGGTCGGATCCGAATCGGTCGAATGCTCCTCGATCGCCGCGGCCGACATGATATTGAGCACGTTGGTCGCCAGCATTTTGAGGGCGAACGCCGTCGGCTGCTCCAGCGAGAGCACCACCGTCAGATCGTCCGGCGTCGTGATCTGATCCGGCGACGACAGCGTCATCAAACTGAAGACGAGATTCGAATAGACCGAGGTCGGCGATACCCCGCGATCCCACGTCGCCTTGACATCTTTCGCGGTCAGGGACGACCCGTCCTGGAATGTCAGCCCGTCCTTCAGTTTGAAGGTGAGGGTCTTCTTGTCTTCGGAGACGTCCCACGATTCCAGCAGCCATGGTTCATGCACCCAGTCGCCATTCTCGTCGACTTCCGGCATGAGGCCACCGTCCTCCTGCTCGACATACGGATGACCGAAGATGTTGTCGTAGACATTGGACATCAGATAGTAGGCGGGGATCGACTTGAAGTAGTGCGGATCCAGCTCGTCCAGATCCTGCCCGTTGGCGATGACCAACTTGGCGGCTGCTCCTGTTTCCTGCGCCAATGCCCGCACCTGCTCCGAAGCATACGGAGCGGCCAGCACACCCTCGCGCATGGCGGCCAGGGCGGCCGTCGCGCCGAAGACCGCCATCAAATCGCGGCGGGTGATTCCGCGGCCATTGAGCGCTCTGGTCAGTTCCGCCGAAAGATTCCTCTGTTCCTGTTCCATGAGAACCTCCTCATATAGCGGACCCACCTCTGGGTCCTGCAATTGTTCGGACGCGAAATCCGATGCCGCGCGGCCGCTAGGTGGGCTCACCGGCATCAGGAGCGGCGGCGTCGACACCGCGTCCATCCTGGTAAAGCAAACAGGCGACCCGGTGATCGCCCGGTCCCACAGAGATCATCGGGATGCGCCCCTCCCGGTGCGAGGGTTCGACCCAGGGACATCGATCGGCCAGCGCGCAGCCGCTGATCGGTTGGGTCAGATGCGGTGTTTCACCCGGTAGCACGATCCGGTTCCGCGATCCGCGCATCGACGGATCCGGAATCGGCACTGCCGACAGCAACGCCCTGGTATAGGGATGCTTCGGATCGGTAAAGATCTCTTCGACCGTGCCCTCCTCCACGATCTGACCGAGATAGAGCACGATCACCCGGGAGCAGAGATAGCGCACGGTGCTGAGATCGTGCGAGATGAAGAGATACGAGAGCCCCATCTCCTGCTGCAGCCTGCGCAGCAGATCGATGATCGAAATGCGGATCGACATATCGAGCGACGAGGTCGGTTCGTCGAGGACGATGAACTCCGGCCGCGGCGCAATCGCCCGGGCGATGCCGACCCGCTGGCGCTGTCCCCCGGAAAGCTGTCCAGGCCGCCGATCGAGCAACGACCGATCGAGATTGACGAGATCCATCAAGCGATGCAGGTGCTCCTCGAAATCTCCCCGGCCGCTGGCGATCCTGTGCAGTTTGAGCGGTTCGGCAAGGGTCTGGCGGACGGTCAGCCGGGGATTGAGCGACAGTGTCGGATCCTGAAAGACCATCTGCAGCCGGGCACGTAATGGCCGCATCTCGCCCTCGCCGAGGTGGGTGATATCCCGACCCCGATAGACGATCGATCCGCCCGTTGGCTCACCCAATCGCACGATCGACTTGGCGATCGTGCTCTTGCCCGAACCGGACTCCCCGACCAGTCCGACCGATTCACCCGGCTCGATCTGAAACGAAACGCCATTCACCGCGTACACGAGCCCACCAGGGGTCTTGAATCGCTGCTCCAGATCGGTGACGGCCAGAATCGGTCCGGTGCTCATGCCACGGCCTCCCCAGCGCTCTCCACGGCATGCGCCAGCACCAGATGGCCGGTGGCGATTTCGATCATCTCCGGGCGCCCGACTCGTTCGGCCTTCCACCGATCGACCGCAACCGCTCGATACGGTACGCCGTCCTGGGTCACGAACACCGGCGGCTGTTCGGCGCCGCGCCGTGGATCGGGCAACGCGGAAAGATCGGGCCGGAGAATGGACCCCATCAACCGTTTCGTATAGGGATGCACGGGATCGGAAAAGAGCGTCTGCACCGGGGCAATTTCGACGATGCGCCCGAGCTGCATCACCACCACCCGTTGGCAAACTTCAGCGATCACCCCCAGATCATGCGTGATGAGCAACAGCGCCATCCGGGTCTCGCGCTGAATTCCCTGGATCAGTTCGAAGATCTGTGCCTGGATGGTTACATCGAGCCCCGTGGTCGGTTCATCGGCGATCAATAATTCCGGTCCGCAAGCCAGCATCATGGCGATCATGACGCGCTGCGCCATCCCCCCGCTGAGCTGGTGCGGGTACGACGCCGCCACCCGCGCGGGTCCGGCGATACCGACTCGGTGCAGCATGTCGAGCGTGGCTCCATCCGCCGCTTTGCCGCTCAAGCCACCGTGCCGGTTGTAGATCCGCCCGATCTGCTTGCCGATCGTCATCAGCGGATTCAGCGACGTGCGCGGCGATTGGAAGATCATGGCCGCCCGGTTGCCGCGCACCTGGCGTAACTGGGTGTCGTTCATCCGCAGAATGTCATCACCATCCAAAAGGATGCGCCCATCCAGCACCTGTCCAGGCGGCCTGGTCAACCGGAGGATCGACATCGCGGTTTGCGTTTTGCCCGACCCCGATTCCCCGACGAGGCCCACCACCTCGTTGCGCTCGACCGTGAACGAGCTATCGCGCACCACGGGGCGCATCTGCCCGTCTCGCTCGTTCGGGAATCCGATCGAGAGATGTTCGATAGCCAACAGGGGCCGGGCGCGCTCGGTCATCGTGTCACCTCGGACCAAACCGGTCGCGCGCCCAATCACCGACCAGATTGAACCCGAGCACCGCCAGCAAGATGGCGATACCGGGAAACACCGAAATCCACCATTCGCCGGAATTGATGTATTGGGCCCCCTCGCCGACCAGCACGCCCCATTCGGCCGCCGGCGGGCGGATACCGACACCGAGGAAGCTCAAACCAGCCGCATCGAGAATGCCCCAACCGAGCGTGAGCGTCGCCTGCGCGAGCGCAATGGGGATCGCGTTCGGCAACAGGTGATAGAGCAGGATGCGAATTCGTCGCACTCCGACCACTTTCGCAGCCGACGCATATTCCTGCTCGCGCAGCGCCAGCATTTCCGAACGTACCAGCCGCACGTAATATGGGATATAGGCAACCGCCACCGCGATGATGACATTACGGGTCGAATTGCCCAGCATCGCCGCAATCCCGAGCGCCAGCACGAACCCGGGAAAGGCGAGAATGACATCGATGATGCGCATGGCGACATGCTCCAGCACGCCACCATAGAATCCGATCAGCCCGCCAACCAGCGTGCCGGCAAAGAGCGCCAGCGCGGTAATCGAGACGGCAATGCGCACATCGAGCCGGGCGGCATGGAGCACGCGCGAAAAGACATCTCGGCCATATTGATCGGTGCCCATCAGATGTTCGCGGCTCGGACCCTGCAAGGTCACCATCGGGTTCGGTTTATTTGGATCGAACGGCGCAACCACCGGGCCAAGAATCGCCATCAGCAAAATCAAACCCAGCGCGGCAAAGCCGAGCACCGCCAGTGCGTCGAGCGCGCGTGGACGTTTTGCCGAGGTATCGGGATCGGTCAACTCCAGCTCGATCCAGTCGTTCGACCAGCTTTCGCTCCCGATAGTCGTATGTGTGGTGATGGATGCCGTCATCGTGTTATCTCTACGCCAGCCGGATCCGTGGATCGATCAGCGTATAGGCCAGATCGATGAAGAAATTGAGGAAGACATAGATCACGGCGACGACCAGAACGAATCCCTGAATGGCATCGTAGTCACTGCCCGTCAGCGCATTCCACGCATAGAAGCCCAGTCCCGGCCACGCGAAGATCGTTTCCACCAGCACATTCCCGGCCAGCAGATAGCCAAGCACGATGCCGCTCACGGTCAACAACTGCACCATCACGTTCTTGAGCGCATCCTCGCGGATGATCTCCCGGTCGCTCAGCCCCAGACTCCGGGCCGCCGTGATGTAGTCGCTGCCGAGCACATTCAGCATCGACGTACGCGCCATCTTGATGAATGGCGACATGACAACGAAGGAAAGCGTGACCGCCGGCAGAATCAAGTGCCCCGCCGCATCCTTGAAAGCGGTCCAGTTCAGGGTAATCAGCGAATCGACCAGCAGCAGATGGGTAATGGTGCGGGGCGGGTCGACACTGGTCGAGAGCTGCCCGACCGGCGCGGGAACGACATTCCAGCGCGCATACAGAAAATAGATCAGTACCAGACCCAGCCAGAAAACCGGGGTGGCAGCACTGAAGATCGCAATCTGCTGAATCAAGCCGTCCCGCTTGCTGCCATGATGCAGCGCCGCCTCGATTCCAAGCGGAATCCCCAGACCGCCAGCAATCAGCAGACTGACCAGCGCAAGTTCGAGTGTGACTGGCAGGCGCTGTGCGATATCCTGCCGCACCGTATGCCCCGACCGGGTGCTTTCCCCCAGATCCCCCTGCAACACATTGCCGACATACTCGAACAGTTGCTGGGGAAGCGGCTTGTCCAGACCCATCTGCTTGCGCAGTTGGTCTTTGATCTCCGGGGTCGCGTATTGTCCGGCGCGAACGGTCACCGGATCCCCAGGCAGGACCCGGGCCATCACGAACACGGCAATGATGACCCCAAGCAGGGTGAACACCGTGAGACCGAGCCGCCGCAGAATGTACCGTCCGAGATTCAAGGGATTCTCCTGGGTCGATCCCCGATCGAGGGTACTGGTTCGCTGGGAAGGCTCAAGAGATCAGCTCGCCGACGATGCGTAAGAATACAAAAATCGATTGGGAAAAGGCTAACACCACGCAATCGGATTCAACAAACGGCATTCCGAATCGGGAATCGACTCCCGAAAAATCGTGAGTTCTACGTATGGACAATGCGGTGAACCCACGCATACCCTGTATGCAGTGACGCTCATGGGGGCGTCAGGTAAGCGAAAAGGGATAGTGGCACGCATGGAACCTGGATTCGAAACTACTCGATTGAACCGGCGCGATCTGATCGTCAAGAGTGTCATTGTGGCCGCGGCTGCCGGCGTAGCGCTTCCATTGGGATCGTCGCTGGCGCAGGATGCATCACCCGAGGCCTCGCCTGATGAGGGCGGTGGAATGCCGCCATTGCCGGAAGGCGCCACCGTGGTTGGGCAAGGGCTCTGGAATCCCGGCGACATTACCCTGGGAGAAGACGGAACCATCTACATCGCCGAAGGCGGCATCATGGGCGACGAAAACGAAGGTCCCGAAATGGCGACCCCAGGAGCCGATGGCTCTCCGGTTGCGGCCCCTCCGCCGATCGTTGCCCCGCAGGTTTCCCTGATCGCGCCCGATGGCACGCAGGCTGTGCTCACCACCGAAATCGGCGGTGTTGGCATCGGCTATCACGACCAGAAGATCTATGTCTCCCTCGGTGGGGGCTCGGTCGGCAGCGGGGTTGTACCCCTTCCCATCGAGAATACGGTCAGCTCGGTCGATATCTCCTCGGGTGAGGTCCAGCGAATCGCTGAGCTCGGTCCCTACGAAGTCGAAAACAATCCGGATGGTACCGATGTCAATCCCAACCTCTATGGGCTCGGGATCGCCGGAGACGGAACGATCTATGTGGCCGATGCGGGCGGCAACACGATCTACAAGATCGATGCCGGTACGGGCGAGTTCTCGCTCTTCGCCGTCGTCCCGAATCTCACCGATCTCACCGGCGCCACCCCGACCGCCGAGGAAGAAGCGATGCAGCCCGGACCGCGCCAGCCGGTTCCGACCAGTGTCGCCATTGCACCGGACGGCACGATCACCGTCGTGCTCCTGTCCGAAGGCTGGAATGGTCCATCCGTGCTCGACTACCAGGCCGACGGCTCGTATGAGGTCCGCGAGACCGATCAATTGTCGATGATCGTCGATGCCACCTACGGACCGGACGGGTTGCTCTACGTCACCCAGCTCACCGCCGACTTCAGCGGTGAAATGCCGGCTCCGGGCGCGGTCTTCCGCATCGAGGAAGATGGCGCCGCTACCCCGGTCGTCGAAGGGCTCTTCTTCCCGCATGGGATCGCGTTCCATCCGGTGACGGGCCATCTCTTCGTCACCACCAACTCCATCATCTCCGCCCCGGATGCTCCGCTCGGTATGGTGGTTCGCTTCGACAAGATCGCGACCCCCGCGGCCTA
>JBIQLF010000071.1:0-15487 GCA_044464585.1 Thermomicrobia bacterium | reverse complement strand
TGAGAGGATGATATGTGAGCGCTGGGCGGCTGGCGTGGCGGAACGAGGAGGCATTCGTGCGTCCTCGTTTTTTTTGCGCACGGCTGGCATGGAGGCAGGAATGAATTTCCTGAGCGGATCGGCTGTTTGCCAGCAATTTGTGTCATGTATTCCCGGCACAAAACGCGCATGCCGCCATATTTGACAAGAGGCGTCGGATTTGCGATAGAATCGGATCGAACCCGAACGCGGGAAACGAATATCCGTCGGTAGCCAGTCACGAAGGAGTCGACTGATGCAACGCTTGTTCCGACGACCGACGAGCCGTCGTGGTTTCATGAAGGCAACCGCCGCCGCACTGGCCGCTGGTTTGCCCCTCTCGTCTGCTCTGCGCATCGAGGCGATGGCGCAGGCGTCCACGCCCACCGCGGATATTGCGGGCACCAGCCTCAAGATCCTGCAGTGGAGTCACTTCATCCCGGCCTACGACACCTGGTTCGATGCCTTCGCCAAAGCCTGGGGCGAAGCCAACGATGTCGATGTCACCGTCGACCACATCAATACAGCCGACATTCCCGCCGCGCTGGCTGCCGAGCTGAGCGCGGGTGAAGGACACGACCTGATCGAGCACATCTCCTCGCTGGCGCAATACGAGAAATCGATGGTGCCGATGAACGATGTGATCGCCGAGGCGAGCGCTCGTCACGGCGCGCAACTGGATATGTGCGCCGCCAATGGCTACAA
Organism: Thermomicrobia bacterium; assembly: GCA_044464585.1. GTDB lineage: Bacteria > Chloroflexota > Chloroflexia > Thermomicrobiales > UBA6265 > JAMLHN01. Next base: position 14,764 of record JBIQLF010000071.1, on the reverse strand, counting down.
CCCGACCACCGATACGTTCTACGGGTTCGTGCATGGCTATGCTCCCGACCCCGGCAACTATCGCAAGAGTCTTTGGGATACGGTCGATATGCCCGACGGTCCATCCAGTTGGGACGAGCTGCTGGCCGGGGGCACCCGCATCCGCTCGGAACAGGGCGTGCAGCTCGGTATCGGCATGTCGAATGAAATCGACTCTCGCATGGCGGCGCAAACGCTGATCTGGGCGTTCGGCGGCGCTATCCAGGACGAGAACGAGAATGTCACGGTCAATTCGCCCGAGGTGATCGCCGCGGTCGGGTATATGGCCGATCTCTTCAAGAACACGATGACCGAAGAGGTGTTCGGCTGGACCGCCGCGTCCAACAATCAACTGATGATCGCCGGGCAGGCATCGTACATCCTGAACTCGATTTCGGCCTATCGCACGGCGCAGGGCGCCCAACCCGAGGTGGCGGCCGATGTCTTCTTCCGCTCGCCGCTGGTTGGCCCCGGTGGCGAGGAGCTGGCGCTGGCGCACGGTCACGCGGTTTTCAACTACCAGATTCCGACCTATAGCCCCAACATTGCGACCGCCCAGGAGTTCATCCTCCATCTGGTGGACAGCTACAAGGATGCGTGCTACGAGAGCCAGCTCTACAACTTCTGCGCCTGGCCATCGTTGACGCCCGATCTGAAGTCGGACGGCGGCTGGCTCGATGACGATCCATTCGAATCCGAACCGCCGGACAAGCTGGTGCCGCTCAAGGGAGCGGATGATTGGACGGTCAATCTCGGTTGGCCAGGACCGGCCAATGCGGCCATCGGCGAAATCTTCAATCTGCCCACCATTCCGAACATGATGGCCCGCGCGGCGACTGGCCTGGCCACACCGGAAGAATCGGTTGCCCAGGCGGAAAAGGAGATCACCGAGATCTTCGAGCGCTGGCGCGGTGAGGGTTTGGTGGGCGGCGGAAGCTGATCGCCGGAGCGGACAGCAGTCAGCGCGGGAACCGCGTTCGGTAGGGGCGCCCCCTGTGGGTGCCCTTATCCGCCAGACGACCGATTCGATCGTGGCGGCCGTCCCGCCGGACAGCCGTACCCGAACGTCCATGGCGGAGTCGCCGGTGCGGCTGGGCACGGAGGGCGCCTGCTGGCAGGGATCTCGCAACACGGTCGGAAGGGAGAACGAATGGTCTTCCTTCGACTCCGCTCAGGACACGTTCTCTGCGCTGATCGGGACGACGGAAGGTACGGATGGCATCGGTCGAAACACGTGCGCTTACGAAACAGTTCGGGGAAAACCCACCGGCGGTCGACCGGATCGATCTGCTGGCGGCCGACGGCGAATTCCTGGTGCTGCTCGGTCCCTCCGGTTGCGGCAAGACGACGCTGCTGCGCATGATCGGCGGTCTGGAGCCGCCGACATCCGGCGATGTCGTGATCGGGGGCACAGTGGTGACCGAGTTGCCGCCCCGCGCCCGCCGGATCGCCATGGTCTTCCAAAGCTATGCGCTCTATCCCCATCTTTCGGTGCATGACAACATCGCCTTTCCATTGAAGGCGCACCATATGCCGAAAGACGAGCAGGAACGGCGAATCAACTGGGCCGCCCAAATCCTCGGAATCGAGGACTATCTGAAACGCAAACCCCGCCAGCTTTCCGGGGGCCAACGCCAACGCGTTGCGCTGGCGCGGGCACTAGTACGCGAACCGAGTGTCTTCCTGCTGGACGAACCGCTCTCCAATCTCGATGCGCAGCGGCGCGCATCGGCTCGGGATGAGCTGCAGCAATTCCAGCGCTCCATCGGCACCACGACGATTTATGTCACCCACGATCAGGTCGAAGCGATGGGAATGGGCGATCGCATTGCCGTGATCAATCTCGGGCAAATTCGGCAAATCGGACCGCCAAAGGAGATCTACGACGATCCAGCCGATACCTTCGTGGCGACCTTTCTCGGTTCACCCCCGATGAACCTGGTCGACGAGGGGATGGTCACGACCGGATTTCGGCCAGAGCATTTTCATCCCGCTGGTACGCACGACCCCAGTGACAGCGACCGGATTTTCTCGTTCATCGCTCACCGGGAGGAATATCTTGGCTCCGAGCGGTTGATCTATGGCGATGTCGAAGGTGACAAGGTGGTCGCCCGGTTTCCGGCGACCTTTCATCACGAGATCGAAATGGGGATTCCGTTGCCGTTCAAAGTCTCCCAGCACCATCTGAAGTACTTCGATTCTGGAACCGGATTGCGAATCGAGCGTCCGGCATGAGCGCCACGGTCACGACCCCGCCGCGCATCGCCTGGACCGACGACGAGCCACCCGCGCACGGGCGCTATCTGCTCGACCGCTCGCGGTTGCTGGGTCCATTGATGCTGCTGCCGGCCGTCATCTATATCCTCGCGCTGGTGGGAATCCCGTTTGCGCTGGCGATCGCCTATGCGTTCAGCGATGCCAGCGTGGGCGATCAAAGTCTCGACTGGGTGGGGTTGCGCAACTTCCGCGCCATCTGGAGTGATGCCACCTTCCAGACGGCCCTGCGCAACACCTTCCTCTTCACCTTCGTCTCGCAAGCGATCGTGATCGTGCTTTCCAGCATTCTGGCGATCGTGCTCGATTCCGATTTTCACGGCAAACGGCTGGTGCGGTTTCTGGTGCTGCTCCCGTGGACCACCCCGATCGCGCTGGCGGTGATCGGCTGGCTTTGGACGCTGGACAGTGTTTACAGTCCGATCGACGCGATCATGCGCGATCTGGGATTGCTCGGACCGGGCACCCATTTCGGACCGGGCAAGAGCATGCTCTGGTTGGCCAAACCCGATCTGGCGCGCTTTTCGGTCCTGATGATCCACGTCTGGCGCACGACGCCGCTGGCGGCCGTGATCGTGCTGGCCGGATTGGCGGGGATTCCCAAAGAGCTCAACGAGGCGGCGTCGATCGACGGCGCCAGCGAAATCCGGCAGATCTTTCTGGTGCGTATCCCGCTGCTGCTGCCGATTCTGGTCGTGGCCATTCTCTATGGCATCGTCTTCACCTTCACCGATATGGCCGTGGTCTATATCCTGACCCGCGGCGGTCCGCTCGACAACACCCAGGTGCTGGCGAGCTGGGCGTTCTTCAAGGGGGTCGAAGGAACCAACCTGGCCCAGGGCGCGGCGATCGCGCTCTTCCTCTTCCCGATTCTGGTGGCCGCGGCGATCGTGATGCTGCGGGTGGCGCGGCGGACGGAGACGGTCTGATGGCGACGACAGCGCATCCTTCTGAATCGTGGAGTCCGACTCCGAACCGACCCGGCGAACCATGGGTTCCGGATATCGATCCCCATCTCAAAGCCAAGAAGATCGGCCAGCGCGGGTTGCTCTATACCCTGGCGACCTTCTTCTCCGTGTTCGCCGCACTGCCCTTTGCCTGGATGGTCTTCACCATCTTCAAAACCAATCAGGATCTCTACAACAGCAAGAACAATCCCTTCCTCTACAACGATCCGCCGACACTGGACAATATCCGCTTGCTCTTCCGCCAGACCAACTACCTGACCTTCGTCTGGAATACGGTGCTGGTGTCGATCGGGGTGGTCATCATCACCGTCCTGATCGCGGTGCCCGCGGCCTATTCCCTCACCCGGCTGGTCGGAGCATGGGGGGAGGGATTGGGAATCGCGATCTTCATGGTCTATCTGATTCCGCCGACCCTGCTCTTCATCCCAATGACGCGGATGGTGGCGGAATTGGGATTGAAGAACTCGAAATGGTCGCTGGTGCTGGTGTATCCGACCTTCACGATCCCGTTTTGCGTCTGGCTGATGCTGGGGTTCTTCAAATCGATTCCGTGGGATATCGAAGAACAGGCGATGATCGACGGGTACAGCCGGCTGGGCGCCATCTGGCGAGCGGTGATTCCTTTGTCGCTGCCGGGGATTCTGACGGTGGTCGTCTTTTCGACCGCGTTGACCCTGCACGAGTTCGTCTATGCGCTGGCGTTTGTCACCTCTTCGAACCAGAAAACCGTCTCGATCGGCGTCACGACCGAACTGGTGCGCGGGGATGTCTTTTTCTGGCAATCGCTCATGGCCGCGGCCGCTATCGTGGCGATTCCCGTGGCATTGCTCTATACGGTCTTCCTGGATCGATTCGTGGCCGGGTTCACCCTGGGAGCCGTGAAGGGGTAAGCCCGTCCTCCCCTGCCAGGAACCGGTGGGCGCGCTCGGACGTTTCTACAATCGAGAGCACGACACGCGCCGGACGATCGCGGATGGTCCGGCATGGGGGCATCGATCATGAAACGTCTTCTTCCATTCGTTCTCCTGTTGGGATTGGCGTTGGCCGTACCCCAGGGAGCGCACGCGCAAATCGCGACGCCGGCCGGGGGCGATTGCACGGTCGATCCGATGCCGCAAACGCGCATCGATGAGCTCGCTGCCCGGGCCGCGACGCCAGCGGCCATGACACCGGCGCCCACGACCACGGTCGCGTGGACGCAGGGAACGCCGGTCGGGGACGAGCTCCGGGGGCAATTGAACCAGGTCGTCCGGCAAGCGCAGATGTGCGCCTATCTGCAGGATTTGCCCCGGTTGCTCTCGCTCTACACCGACCGGTTCATCGTCGAGCAGTTCTTCGGTGCCGAACCCGTGACGATCGTCCAGACCGAATCCGGCACGCCCACGAATGCCACTCCGGTTCCGATGCGAACCGATCAGGAGCAATTCGTGATGGACGCGGTGCGGTTGCCCGATGGGCGCGTTGCCGCGATCGTCAGTGGCAATGCCTGGGGCGGCAATCCCCGGCTCTATCTCTTCGTCCAGCAGGACGGCCATTGGCTGATCGATGAGATCGGCCCTGTCCCGAACGATCTGAATGTGGGAGGCGCCGGAAACGTGGCGATTCCAGCCGATGCGGCCACGGTCGTCGATCTGGTGTTGCGGGATGCCGCAACCCGGCTGGGCGTCGCGCTCTCCGCGCTTTCGGTCGAATCCATCGAGTCTGTGGAGTGGCCGGATGCCGCACTCGGATGTCCCGAGGAGGGAGGCGTCTACGCCCAGGTCGTCTCCCCTGGTTACCGGATCATCGTAACTGGCGGTTCGACATCCCTGGAATATCACACTGGGTTGAACGACGCCTTCACCACCTGCGCGCCGTGACGTTCTCTCCCCGGGCGTTCCCGGATTCGAGCATCGAGGCGGCGATCAGGGTCATCGGAATGGCGCCATAGCTCAAGAGGCGGTCATGGAAGGAGCGGAGCGTGAAGCGCGCTCCTTCTCGCTCTTCGATCTGGCGACGCAGCTCGTCGATCGCGGCCACCCCCGCCAGGGCCTGCATTCCCGTGCCGGGAAACATCGAAAGACGGAGTGTTTCCTGCAAGGCAACCGAGGCCGGCAGATCGGCTTCGTCGCGCAGGAATCGCGCGGCGCGCTCCAGCGTGAATTCGTCCGAATGGATCGCGGTATCGGCCACGGCCCGGGCCGCGATACGCACCCGGTGTTGGGCTTCCGCCAACCGTTGCCGGTCGGTCAACGCCCCGATCTCTTCCATCAGCTCGGTGGCATAGGTCGCCCAGCCATCGACCAGGGTTCCCCCGCAGAACATGACCGGCCGCGATGCGCCCTCGATCCCGGCGATCCGTCCGATGCGCGATGACGACCGCCCGGCGTGCGCGCATTGGACATGGCGCCCCAAGCCGGCTTCACGGATCGCGAAATCGAGATCGATACGAACCCCATTGGTGCGGCGCAGCACGGCAACCCGCTCAGCTGGCGGCATATCCGGATCGCAGGGCGGCACCAGCATCTCGACGGTGCCCCGATCGCTCGATGGGAGCAGGCACCGGTAGAGCGGATAGGGCAGCGCGCTGGCGATCTGGCGGTCGGAGCGCGGAATCGGCGAAAACTGGACATCGGTATCGGGCCAGGAAACCAGATCGGCATCGATTGCCTGCTGGCGGCGCGTTCGCCAGGCAGTGCCGAAGGCGCCGTAATACGCATCCACCGCCGGATGCTCGCCAGCCAGCTCGGCCAGTTGCTGCCGCGCCGGGCGTTTCCAGTCGATGGCAGCAGCCAGCTCGCGTAGTTCTCGCGTGGTTTCGACCAATTCGGCATGGGCATAGTCGAACCACCATTCGGTCGACTGCCCGGCGGGCAGAAAATGCCCCTGGTGCAGATACCGATCGAATGCGGCGGTCCCGGCGGAACGAAACGGAATGCGTTGTTCGTAGAGCACAGAACGCAACCATGCGGCATGGCCCTCGAATGCCAGGGCAACGTTGTCTGCCTGCCGGATGAATTCGGGGTGGTCGATTCCATGATCCGCGGCCAGCATTCGAATGCCATCGCGGAAATAGCCGAGACCGGCATCGGCCTGGCGGATCGCGCGTTCGGTCCAGACGAGTGGCGCCCGGCTCACCCGATCGCGCGCCGTCGCCAGAAAGGCCGGCAGCCCGCGCATCCGCTGGATCGCCGCCTCGGTCCGATGATCGAGCGACCTGCGCTCGCATCGAAAGAGCGCGACGATGCTCAGCACCGCCACGCTCGTGTGATGCACGGGATTGCCCGCCTGAAAGAATCGCGATCCGGTTTCCCAGATCTGGAGCTCCAGGGCGCTCCGGGCCAGCGCGCGATCGAAGATCTGGGTTTCGGTCAGCCCCTCGAACGGAATCGTATCGAGCGCCGCGATCTGCTGGCGGGCGCCAGCCACCCGGTCGGCATCGCGCTCCCGCGAATAATCCGGTAACAAACCATCGTATCGATACGCGCCCAGAAAGGTCGCATCGATGGGGCGCTGCTGCAGATCGTCGTCCACGAACCGGTCGAACCACGCATCGAACGCGCGGCCGTGTTCTGGATTCGGAGTGCTGGTCATGGGCTCGCCATGCGTGGGATTCCAGTTCCCCGGTCAGGAGATCGCTGCCCCGATCGAGTCCATGAGGCAAGAGCGAACCGCCTGGCCCAGCCGCATGCTGGCGAGCGGCGATGTCGGTTCGGCTTGCTCATGATCGTGACCTAATCGACCAGCACCACCCGTCCGGTTTCCAGTTCGTAGACCGCTCCGGCCACCTTGGTGGTTCCGGCGGCCTGCGCTTCGTCGATCACGGGCGAGATCGTCGAAAGCCGCTGCACCTGCCGGCGAACGTTTTCCTCGATGGCGGAACGCAGCAGATCGTCCGGATGGTTCGCCTGGGCGATATGCACGGCGGGCTCGACCGCATCGATCAGATACGGCAGGCGACCCGGCAAGTGGGTGCGCTCGGCCACGACTTTGACCGCGGCGGTCAGCGCCCCGCATTGGGTATGCCCCAGGACCAACAGCAACGGCACCTGCAGGAATTGCACCGCGTATTCCATGCTCGCCAACCCGTAGTCGCTGAGGAAGTTCCCGGCGACCCGCACCATGAACAGATCCCCGGGCCCTCGCAGGAAGATCAATTCGGCCGCCACCCGGGCATCGGCGCAACTGAGAATCGCGGCCAGCGGCGCCTGGGTACGTGCCTGCGCGGCCCGATCGACGCTGAATCTCGACAGATCCCAATCGCCCTGCACATAGCGCGCATTGCCTGCCATCAATTCGGCCAGCGCGGCATCGGGAGTCGGGCGTTCAGTCTGATCGGGCATGGGAATTGGCGCTCCTTCATCGAATCGAATCCTGGGAGATTGTAGAGCCTCGGTCGCCCGGCCCCGCGTTTCCCCCCGCGGGCGAGGAGTGACAAATTGGCGCAGGCTCCGTAGAATGAAATGACCCGCACGCAAAGGATTTGGGGCCTTTGCGTACACCCGGAAAGGGAGGAAAAATGAAGATCCCCGCACGTTTGGGATGGCTCGTTGCCGTCCTCTTGGCGTTGTCCCTTCTGGCACCGCTGACCACGCCGGCTTCGGCCATGCAGACCAGCGATCCTCCATCGTCCACCTCGGCCACTGCCCCCGAATCCGACCCGCCGTCTTCCGATGGCGGGGACGCGGGCAACCAGCAAGCTCCCGGTGACGAGACCGGCGATCCCGCCGAGGCAATCGACGAACCCGTCGTGGCCGCGGCGCTCGGCGACCTGAAGCTCTATTCGAAGAGCGGCACCGACGATGTTCCCGGCGTCACCTACACGATCTACGACGAGACATGCGCCTCGGTGCTGGCCGGTCCCTCGACCGCGGATTCGTCCGGCATCATCACCTTCGACGGTGTGGCGGAGCAGGGCGCCAGCGTCTGCGTCGCCGCGAGTGGCGTGCCAGCGGGCTATCTGGTTCCGGATCCGGCCGTCATCACGTTGAGCACCACCGAGCTTCTGACGCAATGGTCGATCGTCTTCACCCCCGCAGCGGCGCAGACATACGATCTGCCGGTTTTCAAAGTCGATAACGAGACCGACCAATTGCTGGGCGGCGCGGGCTTCACCCTCTACTACGGTGCTTGTCCGGGTGGTGAAGTCGCCGCGAGCGAGCAGTTCACCGGCGCGGCCGATGCCACCGATGGCAGTGCTGGCCGCACCGTCTTCTTCGGGCTCGACCCTGGTGACTATTGTGTGGTCGAAACCACGCCGCCATCGGGATATTCCGGTGGCGGTTCGGCAACCGTGAACCTGCCCGCGAATGTGACCGGCTGGACCTTCGGAAACGATCTGCTGGCCGCGGACACCTACGATCTGCCGATCTTCAAAACCGATAGCGTCACCGATCGATTGCTTGGCGGTGCGGGATTCACCCTGTTCGCCGGCGCCTGCCCGGTCATGGGCGACCCCGTTCGTTCCGAGCAATTCACCGGCGCCTCCGATGCAATCGATGGTTCGGCCGGTCGCACGATCTTCGCCGGTTTGACCGAGGGAACCTATTGCGTCGTCGAGACATCCCCGCCCCCAGGGTATACCGGCGGCGGCTCGGCCACGGTCAGTCTGCCAGCGAACGCCTCTGGTTGGACGTTCCAGAACGCTCCGCTTCCGGTCGAGACCTACGATCTGCCGATCTTCAAGGAAGATAGCGTCACGGGAGCCAAGCTCGGTGGCGCCGGATTCACCCTCTACGCCGGCGCCTGCCCCGCCACGGGCCCAGGCAGCATCCAGCAATTCACCGGTTCCGCCGATGCCACCGATGGCAGCGCCGGTCGCACGATCTTCACCGATCTGACAGCGGGAACGTATTGCGTGGTCGAAACCGCGGTTCCGACGGGCTATATGGGCGGCGGATCGCAAACCTTGTCGTTACCCGAAAACGCCAGCGGCTGGACCTTCGAGAACGACCCGATCGCGGATACGGGCACCCTCTCGCTGCTCAAGCGGTTCTGCTACACCACCGACCCGGACGATGCGGGCACATTCTTTACCCAGCCAGCGGGCGCGGTCGATTGCATTCTCGGCGCGGCTTCGTTCTACGCCTGGCCGTCCGGTCATCCGGAGGAGTTCTACGGGCCATTCACGACCAGCTCCGAGAGCGGCATTGCCACGCTCGATCTGCCAGCGGGCAACTACATGCTCATGGAGATCGGCTCTGGCGCCCAGCATCCATTCACGATCGCCGGCGATCAGGTGACCACTATCCCCGTCTGGAATGTGCTCTATGACGAGGGCTCGCTCTACGTCACCAAGATCTACTGCAAGTCGAAATTCGACACGACCGACATCAGTTTCGATTATCCGGACGAGGTTACCGCCGCGGGATGGAATTGGGGTCACAAACCCAAATGCTGGCAGGGCGATGCGAATTTCGAGGTCTGGCTCTATGGCAATCCGAATGATGTCATCGTCTTCCGGACTGGTTCGGATGGCGAAGTCTGGCTGACGCTGCCCGAAACGACCGCGGCCACGGGCGCGCACAAGCTGGTCGAAACCGACACGGGCACATGGGCCTGGTTCGATATCACCCGCGGGCAGATCACCTATGCCACGGTGACCAATTATTTCAAATGGCAGCATCCGCGTCCGGTCCCGCCAACCCCGTCCCAGCCGGTAACGACGTTGCCGTCGACCGGTACCGGGGCGCCTGCCGATGATGCCTGGTTCATGTTCGGCATGTCGCTCGCTGGCCTGGCCGGACTTGCGGGCTTCGCGCTCCGCGGAAAACCCGGTAACCGTTAGCGCCTCGAACCGTCCACCGGAACGCCCGTCCAACGATGGACGGGCGTTTCCATTTCCGGTTTCCCGGTTCCATGCCGAGTGAAACCGCTCGCGCGCATGCCGGCTGCCCTCCCACGAAAGCGGATTCCGAAAGAGTTAGACGGAATCCGCTCGGACGCTCCGGGATATCCACCATCGCTCCAGCACCGTCCCACCGTTGAAACGCTGGGCTAAACACCCCTGGGGGAGAAACCCAGCCGTTCGAGGCTGGGTTTCTCCCCTCACCCGCCCCAAGATCCGCAATCGATCTCGCGCAGGCCATCGCGCGATTTCATCGGCCAACCAACCGCGAGCTCGTAGAGTGGCCCCGAACCTCGCACGAACCGCTCGCGGCCCGAGCACGGCAACGCCTCCGGAATCTGTGCCAATGTTGGCAAAGTTGGCGAAACAGATGGGGGAGATTCGCCAAATCGGTCGTTTTCTCTTTGCGTGGCTACAGTCGATTGAGAGAAGAACGTCTGTCGGGGCCCCGGCGCTCGTTCCTCCCGTCATCCGCGCTCATCGATTCTCCATCATCGAGGAAGGGTCGTTCAGGAGTTTCCCATGTTCGAATCATCTTCGGCCCGCTCGGCGCCGTTTCCCCGAATCGTCGCCGCTCTGGCGCTTTTTTTGACCGTGGCGCTGGCGGCGTTCGTGCCGCAGACCGCGCATGCCCAGGACCCCACCGGAGCCAATGCCACCATTCGGTTCGTGCATGCCTCGCCTGACACCCCGGCCGTCGACGTGATCGTGGATGGCGCGGCGATCGCTTCGAATCTCGCGTTTGGCGATATCACCGGGGCGCTCTCGGTTCCATCGGGCACGCATCAACTGCAATTCGTGCCCGCGGGGCAAAGCGCCACCTCGCCCCTGGTCGACACCACCTTCGATCCGGATGGCGGAACCACCTATGTCGTCGCGCTTTCCGGACGACTCGAGAAGCTCGAAGCCAAGATCTACGATGTCCACCGGGACGATCTCGACGCCGGAAAGTCACGCTTGCGTCTGATCAATCTCGCTCCCGATGATACGAATGTCGATATGTACGTGACCGGCGGCGACAAGCTCTTCGACGATCTGGCATTCGGCAAAGCGTCGGATTACACCGATCTGGACGCTGGGTCGTACGACTTCGAAGTTCGCCCCCACGATCAGGAAACCGTTGCGCTCAGCATGGCTGGATTCCAGATCGACGAAGGCAATGCCTATGATGTGCTGCTCATCGGCAGCGTGACGGATTCCAGTCTGAAGGTGATCCCGATCACGACTCCCGTGGCCACCCCGTGCTCGGCGGTGCTCGGTATCGGAACCCCGACCGATGCCTGCGTTCGGTTCATCCACGCTTCTCCCGATGCGCCCGCCGTCGACATCTATGTCAACGGCTCGAAAGTGGTGGAAAATCTCGCCTTCGGAGCGGGAACCGATTTCGTGGCGCTCCCGGCTGGTGACGATCGCGAAATCCAGATCGTCAGCGCGGGCAACCCGATCGAGGATGCCATTCTCGACAAGAAGAGCGACTTCGACGCCGGTCATGCCTATGAGGTCGTCGCGGCCGATATGGTCAAGGATCTCGAAGCCATTGTGCACGATGTCGATCTGCGCACGGTTCCGGAAGGACAATCGCGGTTGCGCGTCATTCATGCCGCTCCGGACGTGAACGGGGTCGATGTGGTCATCACCAACGGCCCTGAGCTATTCGACGGTGTCGATTTCAAGGATGTGACCGACTATGTGACGATCGACGCGGGTATCTATGACCTGCAGATCAAGCATGGTGATGATGTCCTGATCCGCGCGACCGATTTCCCAGTCGAACCGGGACTCACCTACGATGTTCTGGTCATTGGGCGATCGGACGATGGTTCGCTGCAGTTGGTGACCTTCACCGCGCCGACCGAGTCGCTTACCGGCGTCGTGGCCACCCCAGCGCTGGCCTCCACTCCGGCCGTCGTCGACGAGGTCACACCCGAGGTGGTTGCCACCCCGGCCGGTTGATCGAACCGATCCATCGCATATTTCAGCAGAGGGCGGAGCCGGTGGCTCCGCCCTCTGGCATTCCCGGCTCCGGTCTGCTCGCCCCGGGGTCCGGGAACCTTTCGCTGCGTTTCGTCGTTTCATCTCCGACCTCGCCAGGGCGTGCTGGTCGAATCGGGCGAGGCCATAGCGTAGTCGATAAGCGGCCAGTATTGTGAGGATATGAGGGATGCGCGCGCGAATGGTGCATGGGCTGGCAGCCTTGCTCATGCTGCTGGGGGTGCTGGCCACGACGACCGGAGCGAATGCTGCCGGCATCGCCGTGGTCACCCCGCCAGAATGCGATCCGGCCTGTCCGGATATCGTCTCCGTGAGCGATCAACTGGTGGTGAAAAACCAGACGGTGAACGTCAGTATCGAGAATCAACTGGCGACCACCGAGGTCGAGCAGACCGTGCACAATCCGAACGACTGGATCGCGGAAGGCGCCTATCTCTTCCCGGCGCCCGAGGGGGCCGCCATCGACCGGTTCACGATGACGGTCGATGGCAAGGAGGTGGAGGCCCAGCTTCTCGATGCCGATGACGCTCGCGCGATCTACGAACATATCGTAACCACGATGCGCGATCCCGCGCTCCTCGAATATCTCGGTCAGAATCTCATTCAGGCGAGCATCTTCCCGATCGAGCCCGGCGACGACGCCACCATTCGAATCCGTTATCAGCAGGTGCTGACCGCCGAAAATGGCGTGGTTCACTATCGCTATCCGCTGAATACCGAACGATTCTCGGCACAGCCGCTGGAATCGGCCAGCATCCGGGTCGAGGTCGGTTCCGGCCAACCGGTGCGCGCGGTCTACTCCCCCAGCCATGAGATCGCGGTCGACAAGCGGGACGACACCCATTTCACCGCGGGTTGGGAAGCCAACGATGTCCGGCCCGATACCGATTTCGATCTCTTCTATACCCTGTCCGATCAGGCGATTGGGGTGAATCTCCTCTCCTACTGGAGCGCGGAGGACGATCAGGGCACATTCATGCTCCTGGCCGCACCCGGTATTCCGGCACAGGAAACCGCGATTCCCAAGGATGTCATCATCGTGCTCGATACCTCCGGCAGCATGGACGGGGGCAAGCTCGACCAAGCCAAGGAAGCGCTGGAGTACATCCTGAATCACCTGAACGAGGACGACCGGTTCACGATCGTCGACTTCAGCACTGGTGTCCGGCTCTTCGACAAGGAGCTCCGCTCCGTCTCATTGGCCAGCGACGCGATCGCCTGGGTCGATCGGCTGGAGGCGTCCGGCGGCACCGATATCGATGGCGCATTGACCCGGGCCATGGAGTTGATCGAGCCGGATCGCCCGGCCTATCTTCTCTTCCTGACCGACGGGCAACCGACCGAGGGCGAAACCGATCCCGCTACGATTCTTGTCAATGTCGACGCCAGCGCGCCGGAGAATGTGCGGCTCTTTGCCTTCGGGGTCGGCGACGATGTCGATACCGTTTTGCTCGACAGTCTCTCCGGCGAGCATCACGGTTCCAGTTCCTATGTGCGCCCGGGTGAGCAGCTGGACGAAACGGTTTCCAGTTTCTATGCCCGCATCAGCACGCCGTTGCTGACCGATGTCGAATTGTCCATCGAGGGCGTCGATACCGAAGCGATCTATCCGACCCCCTTGCCCGATATCTTCGCCGGTTCGCAAGTGGTGATCGTCGGACAGTACCGCGATGGCGGTATGGCGACGATCGAGCTGAAGGGCAAGATCGACGGCAAGGACACGACGTATGTCTACGAGGGGCAGTCGTTTACCGGCAGCGCCGATCCGGCGACCGCAACCTTGCCCCGGCTCTGGGCCACGCGCAAGATCGGGTATCTGATGAACCAGATCCGCCTGAAAGGCGAGCAACAGGAATGGACCGAGGCGATCATCGACCTGAGCATTCGCTATGGAATCGTGACGCCCTATACCTCCTATCTGATCAGCGAGGACGATATCCTCACCGAGACTGGCCGGGCGCAAGCCGCGCAGGAATCCTATGACGCGGCGATAGCGGCTCCCCAAGCGAGCTCCGGCGGCGCGGCGGTCGATGCCGCGGCCACCAGCGCGTCCATGGCCGAAGCCAATGCCGCTTCGCCCGCCCAATTCGCGGAGAACGATGTGGCCATTCGCGCCGCCGGTGACCGTGCATTCATCTATCGGGATGGCATCTGGACCGAAACAACCTTCGATCCGGAGACGATGGACCCGATTCAGATCGAGTTCGCCAGCGAGGACTATTTCCAGCTTCTGGCGGAACATCCCGATCTGGCGGTCGCCTTCGCGCTGGGCGATCATGTCGTCGCCATCAGTGACGGCGTCGCCTACGAGGTTGTGAATCCGGATAATGCATAGCAGGACTTCTTCCGCTTGCGCACGACGGGTCATCCCCACAAGGATGACCCGTCGCAGAACCAGTCTCTGGTAGGGGCGGCCCCCCGTGGCCGCCCTTGTCCACAGCGATCACCGCGAGACTGGAAACCCGCCATCTCGGCGCGGAATCCGATCGACCGGTTGTGGTAAGCCCGCAACCACTCGTCATGCGAAAAGGGCAACCACAGGGGGTTGCCCTACCGCGGACTTCACCGCGCCGGCCCCAGCGCTCCACCTCTCGAGAGCGCATTCCAAAACGGGAGCCAGCCCCATAGATCCCGGAACGTCGCCAATCATGGCAACGTTCCGTGGGTTCGCGAAACGCACCCGGCA
>JBIQLF010000070.1:6316-15677 GCA_044464585.1 Thermomicrobia bacterium | reverse complement strand
GGCGCGAAAATCCCCAGCTGTTGCAGAAGACCGAGGGAATCGAACTGCACCCACCGCTCGACGATACGGCCATCTTCCAACCGGTCGATACCGAGTCCGACGATTTCCATCGGGCGCCCGGTCGGTTGGAATCCAAGAAACGCGCCTTGGTGGGTACCGGTTGCGCGGAACCGGTAGGCAACCGATTCCCCACAATCGAGCGTTGCCTCCAGCTCGATCTGCAAATCCGGAAACGCTTCCAGCATGGCGGCGATATCGATGCGCACTCCCTCGGGACCGTAGTAGTCGCCACTGGGCAGGTGGCTGACATGCCCTTCGGAGTGCGTGGAGCGCAATTTCCAAAGATCGTTGGAGCAGAAGACATCCTCGAAAAAGGAACGCACCCGATCGACGTTTTCCTGACTCATCCCCCAAGCTCCGACGAATACCCGTTTGCTCTGGCTACGGCTATATCGTCGCGTACGGGGCGCTCCGATCCCATCGTCCTAATTGCGTATTCGACGACGTAATCCTACGGATTCACGCGATGCCGGTGGGCGATTCGACGTATAGCGGCGAAGAGGGACCACGAGCAAGAGGTCGAACGCACTTGGGCCGCCGGGTCATTGCTTGACGAGCGACACATCCTGGAAACGCAGCGTCACCTGCTTTTCGCCTTTGTCGAGTAGCGTCAACCGCTCCACACCGCTGGCCGAAACATTGAGCGGCATTCCCCCGACATCGACGGTCAAGCGCACGGTGGGTCCCTCGAAGACGATCTGCTCGACCGTTCCAGTCACCAGACCATCACCCTCCCGCCGCGTGTTCGCGCCGACGACGTCGATATTCTCTGGTCTGACGAATGCCAGCACCGCATCTCCAGCCACCAGCGGTTCCGGAGCGAACCCGGTCAATTCGAACCGACCGGCTTGCACCCGGGCCGTTCGTTGCCCTTCGGCATCGATCGAGATCGATTCGATCCGGCTTGGGATCGCATTGTTGTCGCCAACGAAATTGGCGACGAATTCCGAGGCCGGGCGGAGATAGATATCGAGTTGGCCAGCCGCTTGTTCCACCCGGCCCTTGTTCATTACGAAGATGCGGTCGGAGATGGCGAAGGCCTCCGACTGGTCGTGCGTCACATAGATCGCCGTTTTCTTCGTGCGCCGCTGCAGATCGAGAATCGAATACTTGAGGGTATCGCGCAAATTGCGATCCAGCGCGGACAATGGCTCGTCGAACAGGAGCACACGGGGATCGGTCGCCAGCATCCGGGCCAAGGCCACCCGTTGCTGTTGGCCGCCGGAAAGCTGGCCCGGCATCCGGTCCCCGAACCCGGTCATCTCGATCATATCGAGCATCTCTTCGACTTTGTCCGCGATCTCCTTCTTCGGCTTGCGTTTCATCGTCAAACCGAAGGCGATATTCTTCGCGACCGACATATGCGGAAAGAGCGCATGACTCTGGAATGCCAGCCCGATATTGCGTTTGTTGGTCGGAACATTGTTGACGACCTGATCGTCGAACATGATCGAACCGGAGGTCGGTTCGACCAGTCCAGCCACCATCCGCAAGGTGGTCGTCTTGCCACACCCCGATGGTCCGAGCAGGGTCACGAATTCTCCATCGGCAATATCGGCGGTGAAATCATGCACCGCCACGGTGTCGCCGAAGCGCTTTTCGACTGAAATCAATTGAACTCGCGACACACTTCGCTCCGTTTTCGGGGATTTGGCCGGGACCGGTCAGGCAAAATACGTTCCCTTCAGGTAGCGCGAACCGACCAGTTTGAAGAACACAAGCACGACCACGAACGAGACCAACTGCATCGTGGCGGCCGCGGCCGCGGTCGATTGGGAAAAGCCCGCGGTGCGGGTCAGACCATAGACCCGGAGGGCGGCCGTCTGGTTTTGGGGACCGGCAATGAACAATGTCACCAGGAATTCGTTGAAGACGATGACGAAGGTCATCAGAATTCCAGCGCCGATACCAGGACCGAGCAGCGGCAGCTCGATACGCAACAAACTCTGGAACCGGTTCGCGCCGAGCGTCCGGGCTGCTTCTTCGTAGACCATCGGCATATCCCGCAACGCCACGATGATCGGCAGCAGCATCAGCGGGAAGGTCCCCACCACATAGGCGGCCAGCAATCCACCGGTGGCGTGGGTCAGTGGTAGAAAATCGAGCAGGTAGGCATAGGTGATCAGCAGACTCAATCCCATTACCGCCGCGGGCGCGTATAGCGAGACATTGAGCGTCGAAAGAATCAACCGCTTGCCCGGCACGTTATGCCGCACGATGGCATAGGCCGCCGGTATGGAGATCAGCAGATTCCCGACGATTGCCATCAGCGTCAGTTGCAGGGAATAGAGCAGGTTCTCCAGAAATGCGCCCTTGACGAAATCGTAGGCTTGCAGGGAAAACCCGCCCTTCGGTGATTCGAAGGAATATGCGAGGGTGGCCAGGAACGGCATGATGAAGATGATCAGCCAGACCCAGATATACGCATGTTGCAGAACGGTGGGAACGATCCGCAAGCGTGCACGCCAGCTTTTCCCTCGATGCGGGACGGCGCCGGGCAATCGTTGAGTGAGCTCGCTCATGCGCCCAGCGCTCCTCGCGAGAACCGTAGCGAAACCCACGTCACCGTGAACGCCAGCGCCATCAAGACGACGCCCATAGCCGCGGAGAGTCCGTAGTCGAACTGGCTCATCGCTTTCTGCTGCAAGGTCAGCGACAACACCCGCTGCTGCGGTGTGCTACCGAGCAGGATCGGCACAACATAGACACCGAGATTCCAGCCATAACACATCAAAAACCCGGCCAGGATTCCCGGCCAGCTCAACGGAAAAACGATCTTGACGAAGGTTTGCCACGACGCCGCCCCAAGCGTTTTTGCGGCTTCTTCCAGGGTCGGATCGACATTCGACAACGCCGCCACCACGTTCATCACCATGAACGGAAAGGTGAAAAGCGCCATACCGAACACCGTCATCGGTTCGGAGAAAAGCAGACGTGCCGCATCGATACCGAGGAAGTCCAGCAGGGGCGCCCCCGGACCGGTCGGCAAGAGCACATAGAACAGACCGAACGCCAGATAGAGGGGACCGAAGAGTGGAAAGACCATGAGCGTCCGCACCAGCTCACGATAGGAGATCTTTCGCGCCAGGATGTAGGCAAACGGAAACCCGAAGATCAGATTGACCACGGACGCCATCGTGGCGAGCCGGATCGTCGTCCAGACATGAGGCAAATAGCGGTCGAACACCGTGTGGTAATTGCCAGCCGTGTAGTCCGGATTGTTGAAGAAAAAGGTCGATTCTCTGGTGAAGCTGACCATCACCAGATAGGCCAGGGGAGCCAGGGAAAACAAAATCGCCACGATGATTGCGGGCGCGAGCAATCCGAACCCGATCATCGAGTCGCGCTGAAAACGCCTGGGCGTCGATCGTCCACCCTCGGTCTCCAGCATTGTTGCTGGAAAAGGTATCTCTTTCATCCCGAGCCGTTCGAAGCCGGCGATGCCCATACGTCCGCGGCCATCGCCGGCGAGTTCCTTCTCCTCGATCGTACGCAATCATGCGGAGCCGGTCTGCGTGCAGACCGGCTCCGCATTGCATGTCCTGGCGTCCTAGAGACCAATGCCCTGGAGCCACTTGTCGTACCAGTCACCGGAGTGTTCGGTGTAGTAGTCCCAGTCGACCCCGAGATACTGGCTTTCGAGCTGCTCGACCGTCGGATAGAAGTTGAAATAGACATCCGCGATCCATGCTGGCACCAGATCTTCATAGGACGGTCCCATGAAGCCCTCTTGCAGTTCCGCCCAGGCTCCTTCGCTGATCCCCCAGGCATCGATGTCCGGGAATTGGGCATCGTCACTGAGCCGCCAATCGACGAAGAGCTGCGCAAGCACCGGATGCGGCGGATCGACCGGCACGAACATGTAGCCATTGACCGCATACTGTCCGGACTCTGCCACCAGCATGGCAGCGCTCTCCTGCCCGTTGAGGTACTGCAACCGGGCCATCGAATTCCAGAAGGTCACAACATTGACGACCCCACTCTCGAAGAGCTGTTGCGCCTCGCCGAAGTCAGCCGTGTACTTGAGCGCGTTGGGGTGAACCTTCTGCACCAGGAAATCGATCGCCTGTTGCATCTGGTCCGGATCCTTGTAATCGAGTCCCAGTGAACCAGCCACGCCCAGCAGCACGCCGCCACCGGTGATATCGCCCGGCAGCCACATCAGAAGCTTGCCGTTCAACCGCTCGTCGGCCAGGTCCTTCCAGTCGGTCAGGAAATCGACATTGTCGCTGTTGTAGATGATCGCTGGGGAGGCCGAGGCCTGGAACCCAATGGCCGATGCGTCCTTCTTGAAGTTGTCGAAAACCCGATCGGCATTCGGAATCAAACCGGACGGCAGGAAATCCTCGACGAGCTTCACATTCTCGCGGGCGCCCTGCGCCTGCACCTCGGCGTAGTAGTTCTCTTCGATGGCAAGCACATCATAGGGCGATGAATTGCCGGACCCGACCGCGGTGTACAGCTCGGTCAGATAGGTGCTTGGCGACTGCGACTGCGCATAGTTCAGCTTGATCTGCTCGCCATAGACATCCTGAATGTACTGCTGGAAGCGCTGGATGAGCTGATCGCTGGCCGTGTAGGTCCAGTTGCCGACGTTGACCTCCTTCTCCTCGGCAATCGCGGCCTTGATCTCGTCGAATGTCATCTCCTTGCCGACCAGCGGAACCATCACCGGACCACCAGCCGCCGGAGAAGCATCGGCGTCCTGCGCGAACGCGGGTGTGGCCAGCACCGATTGGAGCGCGGTGGCCGAGATACCGAGCGCGAGCCCGACTCTCATTACTTGGCGGCGGGTATACCGCCGTCGTTTTGCTTCGGTCGCGAATTGGTCGATCAGTTCGTGATGCTTTGCCATGATCCGATCACTCCTTTGCGTCGCGCAACACGAGAAATCCGTCAGCGCGTCATTGTGTAGAGATTCTGCCCGAACATTGACGCCGAAACGCTAGCGATTGTCAAGCAGCGGCGCCGGTGGCTTGTACGGAACCTCAACCAGCGGAATCATCTTCGAACGCTGGGTGGCGCTCAGCACCGCCCACGGCTGCAGATCAGGATAGGGCACGCGTTCCAGTTCTTCACCATCGATGAACGTCGCGTCGTTGACCAGCAACTGGCCGCCCTTCTGCTCGTTCATGAAGATGTCCTGGAAGGTGTAGTCCCCATCCTCCAGATGGAAGATCGCGATATCGGCCACGCTGCCCGGCTTCAACGAACCGAGATGGTCGAGCCGAATCGCCTTGGCCGCATTGACCGTCGCCCGCTCGATGACCTGTTCGATCGTCATGCCGATCGCCAGGAACTTCGAAAGTGTGGTCGGCATATCGAAGCAAGGCCCCTGGATGGCGAGCTGATGGATGTCGGTGGAAATGACATCGGGCAGAACGCCATTCGCCAGCATCGTTTTCGCCGTCTCGAAACTGAACGATCCGGCCCCGTGGCCGATATCCAGCACCAATCCCCGCTCGCGCAATTCGGCGATGCGCGGATAGAGCTGCCCATTCGGATCGAGCAGATTCATGTTGTGGCCCGTGAAGCAATGGGTCAGGATATCGCCGGGCCGCAACCGCTCCATGACCTCGTCGATCGTCGGCGGTCCCACGCCGATATGGACCATCAGCGGCAAATCGACCGCCTCGGCCAGTTCGCGGGCGATATCGAGCGCCTGAATTCCAACGCCGCGGGTCGTGTTCGAATCGATTCGCGCTTTGACTCCGAGGATCACATCCCGATTCTCATCGATGATCGTCTGGGCGAGCGGAACATCGAGATAGCCCAGATTGGCCAGTTCCCAGGTTGGACCGGTCAATCCGATCGAGGAGATATTGAGCAGGGAATACACCCGCGATTTGACCGAATCGATCGTGTATCGCCGGAATCCAGGGAAGTTGTAGGCGCCGGCGCTGCCGACATCGAGCCAGGTGGTGACACCGGTTCGCGCGGCCACGGGATCGGGTTCGATCCCCCAAAAAGTCGATCCCCAAAAAACATGGGTATGCAGATCGATCAACCCCGGGGTGACGATCTTGCCTTTGGCATCGACCACCCTGGCGGCGGAACCCGGATCGATCCCCGCTTCGACCGCGGCGATCTTGCCGTCTTTCACCGCTACGTCGAGCTGCCCGCCATACCCCGAACCCGGGTCGACGACGTCACCCCCCTGGATCAGCAGGTCGTAGTTCTGCGAATGTGCCACGATTCCTCCCTCTGGTCTGACCTACGCGCCGCCGCTGGCGTGTTCCTACTTGTTCGCGAATCGATAGATCTCGGGGTCTCCTGTATCGGCCGGTCCCAGCGCTTCGATCTCCTCCCAGACCGCGGCCGGGATATCGATCGACGCCAGCTCGACCGTGCTCGCCACCCGCTCCGGACGGCTCATCCCCACGATCGTGACGGTGATGCGCGGATCGAGCATCGAAAACTGCAGCGCCGCCGCTGCCAGCGGCACACCATGGCGATTGCAGATTTCCCGGATCTTTCCGGTCCGTTCGATCAGATGCTCCGGCGCTTGCTGATAGGCATAGCGCGGGTACGATTCCGGCCCCCGGGAAAGCATGCCGCTCCCATAGGGCGCGGCATTGAGCACCGCCATCCCCCGCGACGCCGCCGCATCGATGACAGGGTTTGCATTGGTATTCAACAAGGTGTAGCGATTATGCGTGATGACCGCGTCGAACAATCCGGTTTCGATGTAGTGCAATTCGACATCGTTCGGTCCCGACGCGACCCCGAGATAATCGAAGACGCCCGATTCCTGATATCCGCGCAAGATTTCCACCGGTCCGCCCGGAGCCATCGCCGCATCGAAGGTGGTCCATTCGGCGTCGTGTAGATAGACGGCGTCGATATGATCGACCCCGAGCAGCTCCAGACTCCGTTCGAACCGGCGCTTGACGGTTTCGCCGGAAAAGTCATTATCGACCGGATTGCGACCGGCCTTGGTCTGCAACACCGCTCCTTCTGGCAACCCGCCGATTTCCTTCAGCGCCTGCCCAACGCGCGTTTCACTTACGCCGTCGCCATAGAGTGCCGCGGTGTCGATGTAATTCAATGGACTCGCCAGCGCCGCCTTGACTGTGGCGATCGCCTCGTCCTCCGGAACGGAATAGAGAAATGTGTCCAGCATATCGCCCAACGGCGCGCACCCCATCGCAACGGGCGGCACCTCCAGCGATGTATTGCCGAATTTGCGTCGATTCAACAGTTCGGTACCCATCCTCACTCCTTGTCGAAAACGTCCTGGGTTCGCGATTCACCGGTCATGGCGCGGCGCCCGATCATCGATAAGTCGAGGGATCGACCGAATCGGGCGGTCCCAATGTGTCGATCTCTTCCCAGACGGCGTCGGGAATTGCCAGGGAAGACCATTCGATGGCCGTCTGGATCCGTTCGGGGCGGCTCATGCCCGCGATGGTCACGGTGATGCGCGGATCGCGCAGGGAGAATTGCAGCGCCGCCGCGGCCAGCGGCACCCCGTATCGGTCGCAAATCGCCTCGATCTGCATGGCTCGTTCGACCAGATGACTGGGCGCGTCCTTGTAGAAATAGCGTGGGTATGCCTTTGGGCCACGCGACAGGATGCCGCTGCCATATGGGGCCGCATTCAACACCGCGATACCGCGTTCGGCGGCATAGCCGAACATATCGCCCGAGTTGGTATTGAGTAAGGTAAAGCTGTTCGAGGAAATGACCGCATCGAACAGACCGGTTTCGAGATACTGCCAATCGACCGCGCTCTGGTCCGAGGCAACGCCGAGGTGGTCGAAAAGCCCCTGGTCGCGATAGCTTCGCAAAACATCCACCGGACCACCGGGCGCCATGGCCTGCGCGAAATCGGTTCGCTCCGGCCCGTGCAGAAAAACCGTATCGACCCGCTCGACCCCCAACAGTTCGAAACTGCGCTCGAACCGGCGTTTGACCACCTCGCCACTGAAATCGTCCGAATCGGGGGCTCGTCCGATTTTCGTTTGCAGCACCGCGCCGTTGGGCAGCCCGCCGAGCTCCTTCAACGCCAGACCGATTCGCCGTTCGCTTTCGCCATCGCCATACCAGGCGGCGGTATCGATGTAATCGATACGGCTGGCGAGAGCCGCCGTCACGGTGGCGATCGCGTCCGCTTCGCTCACCGAATAGAGGAAGGTATCCCGCATATCGCCGAGCGGAGCGCACCCGACCGCGATCGGGGGGACCTCCAGCGACGATGAACCGAATTTGCGGCGTTTCAGAAGATCGCTACCCACGGACGCCCTTGCACTCCTCACCAGTGAATTCGCCGAATGACTAGGCGAACTTTCTCACAATCTCGCGATCCATCACGTCGACCAATGCCGGCTCGTAAGCAACATTGGTGACATACATGATGACGTACTCGATTCCGACCTCCGCCAACTGTTCGATCCGTTGGGCCACATCGTCCGTGGTGCCGATCAGGAAGCCACTCTGGAAGTCCTCGAACGGCATCCCCTGCCGAACATCCTCGGATGCCTTCTCTGGATCGGCTCCCTTATCGATCAGATGAACCCGGATCTGGGTCGATTTCACGACCTCATCGTAGTTGCGGCCGAGGTTCTCGCAGTGGTCCTTCAGCACCTGCAGCTTATGCCCGACGGTTGCGACATCGCCCATGACATTGCAGGCATCGCCATACTGCGCCACCAACTTCAGGGTCACCTTTTCGCCGCTGCCGCCGATCCAGAACATCGGATGTGGTTTGCGAATGCCCTTCGGCTCATTGATCGGTTTGTCGATCGTGTAGTACTTGCCGTGGAATTCGGGATAGTCCTCGGTCCACATCTTCGTGATGATCTGAACCGCCTCGCGGAACATCCCCATCCGCTGTGGTGTTTCCACCCATGGATAGCCATAGGCTTTCCATTCCGCTTCGTACCATCCCGCGCCGATGCCAGCATAGAGACGGCCATTGCTGGCCACATCGACCGTGGACGAGATCTTGGCGTAGAGGGACGGATTGCGATATCCGTTGCATCCGACCATTTGCCCGACATTCACACGTTTGGTGTCCCGCGCCAGCGTCGATGTGATCGTCCAGCATTCGAAGGTGGTGTCCAGCGTTCCGGTCGGGGTCGTATGGAAGTGATCGTAGACCCAGATCGAATCCCAGCTTCCCGCATCGGCCACCCGGGCCACATTGGTCATCGCCTCGTATTGCTCGTAGGGATCGGCGATCTTGTTGAGATCGTGCCGCCATCCCTGGGGTGTAAAGATTCCGAACTTGATGCCCATCGCTCATTCCTCCAATTCGACCAATCCGGCCAACCACGCCCCAACTCCCAAGACTCAAGTC
>JBIQLF010000070.1:0-6216 GCA_044464585.1 Thermomicrobia bacterium | reverse complement strand
CTCAAGACTCAGGACTCAATCCCATACAAATCCGCGATCTTCCCTTCGAGATACCGCAGATATGGCTCCGGGTCGAGCGGCCCACCGACCGCGCGCTCGATCGTTTCGCTGGGCGTGGAGAGGCTGCCGGCGCGGTGCACGTGCTCGCCCAGCCAGTCGCGCAGCGCGCTGAATTCGCCATTGCCGATCTGCTCGTTCAGATCGGGGAGATCGGCCAGCATCTTTTCCCAGATTTGCACCGAGAGCACCGTACCGAGCAGGTAGTCCGGGAAATACCCGAACAGTCCTTCGGACCAGTGAACGTCCTGCAGAACCCCATTGGCATCGTCCGGAACCTCGACGCCGAGATACTCCTTCATGCGCGCGTTCCAGACCTCCGGCAGCTCCGCGGCTTCGAGCCGGCCTTCGAACAGATCTCGTTCGAGCTCGTAGCGCAGAATGATGTGCAGTCCATAGGTCAGCTCGTCGGCCTCCACCCGGATGAACGACGGCTGCATCTTGTTCACCGCGCGGTAGAACGCGTCGGCATCGTAGGCATCGAACGCCTCCGGAAACGCCGCGCGGATATGCGGCCACGCAAAGCCGATGAACGGGCGTCCCCGGCCGACCAGATTTTCGATCAACCGGCTTTGCGATTCGTGTACGGTCATCGAGACACCGCGCGCCAGGGGCGTCCGGTTGAATTTCGGATCGATCTGCGCCTCGTACAAGCCATGCCCGAATTCATGGATCGTGCCAAAGAACGAGGTCGAAAAGAAGGTCTCGTCATAGCGAGTAGCCAGGCGAATATCGTTGGTGCCAAAACTCTGCTGAAAGGGATGCACGGTTTCGACGACGCGCCAGCCGGTCTCGGTGGCGCCGAGCTTCGCGGCGATATCTTCGGAAAGCCGCATCTGCGCTGATTTCGGAAACGCGCCATGCAGCATGCCGTCGTCCACCTTGTCCGAATTGGCGGACACATTCTTCGTCAGTTCGATCAAGCGCGGTTTGAGGCGATCGAACACGCGGTCGATGCTCGCGACGGTCGCCCCTTCTTCGAATCGATCCAACAACACATCGTACGGCGATTCGGTTGGCTCGAAGCAGGCGATCAATTCCCGGGACAATTCGATCTGTTTTTCCAGCGATGGCAGGAACGCTCGGAAATCGGACGCTTCCCGGGCGGCGCGCCAAATGCCGAATGCCTCCGCGTGTGTTTTCGCCATGCGCGCCCGCAAATCCAGTGGAACTCGCCGATCCTGCTCGTAGTTCCGTCGAGCCAGCCGGACGAGCCCGGCTTCGTAGGACCCATGGCCGGCAGCGGCTGCGATATCGCTGCTTCCTTCGATGAGGTCCCCGAGCCGATCGCTCGTCTTCAGCTCGTGCAGGACTTTCGATATCGTCTCGATCTGGCGCGAACGTTGATCGCCCGCGTCAGCCGGCATGACGCATTGCATATCCCATAAGAGGAGCTCCAATGCAGATTCGATATCGTGAATTTCCCCCAGCTCGCCTTCGAGTTCGTGAAATGTCGACTCCGGCATAAGACGCCCCCGTTCTCTTCGATTCGAATTCCGTCAAACTACCCTGCTCGGCCCAGCCGCGCAATGCCCGGCCGTTCTCCATCGCCAATCGTGCATACTCTCACGGATAGGGACGTGTTGGGACCGGGCGAGCAGATGCCAAGCACCGTAATCAAGAATCCGCGGCGTTTGCGCGCCGCCAGCCAGGCCGAGGAACTCGATCCGACCTCGCATCGGAGTGTCTTCGACGATCCGCCGCAACGGATCGAGATCGATATCCCCTGGCGGACGATCATTCGCATTCTGGCGACCATCGGTTTCTTGCTGCTCGTTTCGCGGTTGAGCGAAGTCCTCTTTCAGATCTTTTTGGGATTCCTGCTGGCGGCCGCGCTCTTTCCGCTGGTGCTGCGCCTGGAACGCCGCGGCGTGCGACGCGGTCTGGCCGTCATCATCGTGCTGCTGGGCGTCATCGGCGGCCTGATCCTGATCATCGCCGCGGTTCTGCCGTCGCTCATCCAGCAAACCGCGGATTTCTGGAACAACCTTCCCCAGCATGCCAGAGATGCGTTCTCCTGGTTGCGGCCGCGCCGGCCCGAACTCTACCGGCGCATCATTCTCTATGTCGATCGCCAAACCAACTCCGCCGATGTGGCCAATGTCGATATCAATATCGAACAAGCCATCAGCGGCGGGCAGACGGTTTTCAGTGCTCTGGCCGGTATCGTGACCGCCTTCGCCGTAGCCGCGTTCACCTTGACCGGCGGAGATCAGGTGCTGCGGTCACTGGGGCGGATGCTGCCGGAAGGTCAGGAGGAAAAAGTCCGCCGCATGGTCCCCGAGGTCACGCGGGTGGTCAGTGGCTATGTCGTCGGCCAGGGGATCAATTCGAGTCTTTTCGCCATCTTCACCTTCATCGTATTCACGGCGCTCGATCTCCCCTCCCCTCTCGTCGCCGCTGTGATCGCGTTCATCCTGGACGCGATCCCGATCGTCGGGGCGACACTGGCAACGATCATCTTCGCCATCTTGGCGCTGACCCTCAGCACCAGCTCGGCGGTGATCGTCGTCATCGCCTGCCTGATCTATCAACAATTCGAGAATTATGTCACGTCGCCCCGGGTTTTCGGTCGCACGCTGAATATCTCGCCCTTCACGAGTCTCATCTCCGTGCTGTTGGGCAGCAAGCTCATGGGGATACCCGGCGTCTTGCTCGGTCCATCGATCGCCGCCATGATTTCGGCGGTGATCCGGGTTTGGGCCGAGGATATCGAGGTCGTCGCCGGCCCCGGTGGTCCTCGCCTCACCGAAACCTGGGTGCGCCACGATCAACCCGAAGACGTCGAAGCGCTGGAAGAAGTGATCGAGCGCGTCGAGAAATCGCCCGCCGCCACGGAACGCGACCACCCGCAGCCAGAAGGGGATGAATCCGAATGACCGGACGGTTCGATGCCATCGTCGTCGGTGTCGGGGGAATGGGATCGGCCACGCTCTGGCAGCTTGCCCGCCGGGGGCAAAAGGCGCTCGGTCTCGAACAGTTCGATATTCCCCATTCCAGTGGTTCCTCGCATGGGATCAACCGCATCATCCGTCTGGCCTACTACGAAGATCCCAGCTATGTGCCATTGCTGAAACGCGCCTATGAACTCTGGCGCGAGTTGGAAGCGGCCTGCGGCGAGCGGATTCTGCATATCACCGGATCGATCGATGCCAGCGAACCGGAGGGCATCGTCTTTTCCGGAGCGCTCGAATCGTGCAAGCTCCACGATCTGCCGCACGAGATCCTGACCAGCGCGGAACTGAGCAAGCGCTTTCCCGGCTATCAGCTCCCGGATGATTATCTGGCGCTCTATCAGAAGGACGGCGGTTTTCTTCTTTCCGAACGGGCGATCGTCCAGCATACGGAAGAAGCGATGAAGCTGGGAGCGGAAATCCACGGTCGGGAAGAGGTGCTCGATTGGACCAGCAGCTCGAATGGACTTTCCGTGCGCACCACCCGGGGCGTCTACCAAACCGAAAAGCTGATTTTCACCGCGGGCGCCTGGATGGGCCGATTGGTCGATGAGCTGGCGTCACTTCTGCGACCGGAACGACAGGTGCTCGCCTGGCTGCAGCCGCTCGAACCCGCCAAATTCACACCGGAGACATTTCCGGTTTTCAATCTCACCGTTCCCGAGGGGCGCTATTACGGATTCCCCATCTATGGCAATCCCGGATTCAAGATCGGTCGTTACCATCACCGCGACCAAACCATCGATCCCGCCGAACCGCTGCGCGCACCCGATGCCGTCGACGAGGAGATCTTGCGCGCATTCACCCGGCGCTATACACCAGCGGCCGATGGACCGGCGCTCGCGCTGCGTACCTGCATCTTCACCAACGCACCGGACGAGCATTTCATCATCGACACCCTGCCCGGCGATGACCGCGTCGTCATCGCGTCACCATGCTCTGGACATGGCTACAAGTTCTGTTCGGTCGTCGGGGAGATCCTGACCGATCTCGCGATCGACGGTAGCACCCGGCATGACATCTCGCTCTTCCGGCTCGATCGCTTCCACGAATGAGAAAACCCCGTTCCTGAATCCAGGAACGGGGTGCTGCTGGCTCGTCCACCGAATCAAACCCGCAGGCGGATTTCCATGGTCAGCGGTTCGCCCGCGGGGCGCTGGAGCATGAACTCCTCCATCTCTCCGAATGCCTGCGTGAGCGCTTGCATCACACCGAACAGCGACGAATCGGCAGCGAAGACCTCGGCATCGTACCGTTCCTCCTCCACCCGCCGGTGTTCGATGAACCGTTTGGTGCGAATTTCGGCCTTGGCCAGAATACCCGTGCCGCGGCCATCTCGATCGGTTCGCGTCTGCGGCTGGTGCGGCCATGGGATGACTCGCCCCAGCGCTCGCAAACGGCGAGGCTGTTCGACTGGCTCGGCGTGATCCAGAATCTCGACAGAAAATGCAGGTGCGGCCATTGACGTACTCCTTTGCAACATTTCCGTTCTGTGCGGCCCGTATGTCTTGCCGGCACATCGGTCAGCGTGCGGGGCGGATGTCAACATTTCTCAGTCTAGCGCGCCATTCTGCTCGGTGCAGAAATGTGTACGTACAGAATGTACCAGAACACCTGATCTAAATCAAGAGGTTCGTGACATTTCGTCAAAACATCCGTTCTATCCATCGTCGTCTCATACAATGTGCGCATGAGGATTGCTCCATGACCGATTTCGATCTGCGACCGGCCCTGGCTGGCTACATTCGTTCGATTGCGGACTGGCGGCGCGGACGCTATCAGGACGACCTGCACGATCCCCGCAATCTCGTCAGCGCTTCGGGGCTCGATGAATTTGCGAGATGGATTCTGAACTTGCCTGACGGCGATCCGCGTATCGAGCGGCTCTCCCAGTTTGCCTCGGAGGGGGAGTCGTTCACGCCCGGACAACAGGCGCTCTACGAGATCGGCCGCTTCCGCTTCTTCACAACGGAAACTGATTTCGACTCCTTCCTCGACCGGCTGGCCGAGCTCGCCGAAGCGGATCATTGCGAGCGGGGGCAGTTCGGCGGCAAACAGGTTCCCGGCGACGAACCATGGTGATCGTTCGATGAGATCGATACCGGCGGCTGGTCGCGCGGTCGCACTGCTGCTCATCGCCGCGGGCATCGCGCTTGCGGGCGCGCTGGTGGCCGGTGGCATCTGGCTCGAATTCGGCGGACGCGATCTCGTTCGGTTGGCAGGCTGGCTCGCCGCTGGAGCATCACTTTCGCTTCTGACGGGAGTCTTCTTGCTCTGGGTCGTCGACCGCGCTGCCGACGGCCGTTATTTCACGCGTCTGGCGATCTCCGGAGTGCTGACGGTGGCTGTGCTGATTGGAACAGCCGCGCTCTCGCTGTGGCAGCTCGATCGGAGCGGAACCGATCGTTCGCTTCGCTGGCTCGTGCTCGGCTTCGGCTCGACCATCGCCATACTCTTCGCGGTGCTGGCTGCCTGGTTCGATGCGCGGCCCATCCAGGCGTCCGCGCGGGGTGCGCTCGAGATCGCCGGGGGCAACTACCGAGCCCGGTTGCGCGAAGAGGGCAACGAAGAAATCATCCAGTTGGCAACTGCCACCAATCTGCTCGCATCCAGAGCCCAGACGGCTGCCCTTCGCCAGTCCAATCAGGACCGGGCTCGGGAGAGCCTGCTGCTTGCCATTGCCGCCGATGCCCAGCTTCCGATCGACAACCTGCGGGCGCTCACCGAATCGATGGCAGCCGCCCAGCAGCTCGATCCCGCCATCCTGCACCGTTTTGCCGACGCGCTGATGCGGGAAACCCGATCGTTGCAGCACCGCATCGATGAGGTCGAGGAGATCGCGCGACTGGAAAGCGGTCAGGTCACCCTGCGGATGCAGCCGCTTTCGCTAGCGCAGCTGATCATCGCGGTCTGCGATCGACTCCAACCGGGGGCGGCGACGCGAAATGTGATCATCGGTCCCCGCGTCGATTTCTCGGGGCCCCGGGTGCTGGCCGATCCCGACCAGACATTCCGCGCGCTGGATGCGCTCGTTTTCTATGCGCTCTCGGAGATTCCGGATGGCTCGGAGTTGTCGGTCGAAATGCGCGATGCCGGTCAGTTCATGCAGATCGCCGCCATCGAGCAACCGAACGACGACCCGGCCGAAATTGCTGCCCGGGTTCGATGGGAATCGGCGCACCGGCGGCGCGAATCGGCGCTCAGT
>JBIQLF010000069.1:2645-15719 GCA_044464585.1 Thermomicrobia bacterium | reverse complement strand
TCCCTTCGCCTTTTTCTGCAATTCGAAGAGCTTCGTCAATGCTTCGATGGGGGTCAATGATTCCACGTCGAGGGATTTCAATTCGGCAAGGGCCGGGTTGTCGGCGCCGAACATGGTGAGCTGGACCGTGGTGGGGAGATCGGCAGCCGGACGCCGCACCGCCGCGCGGCGATGCGCTCGCTCGCCGAAGCCGGTGGCATTCGATTCCAGCTCCAGCAGCACCTCGGTGGCGCGGCGGACGATGGCCTTGGGGATGCCGGCCAGCTCGGCGACGTGGATACCATAGGAGCGGTCGGCGCTGCCGGGAACGACCTGGCGCAGGAAGACCACCCGGTCGCCCTCTTCCAGGACATCCATGCGGTAGGTGCGCACCCGGGGCAGGATTTCGGCCAGCTCGGTGAGCTCGTGATAGTGGGTGGCGAAGAGGGTTTTGCACCCGAGCCGCGGAGCGTTGTGGATGAATTCGACCACCGCCCGGGCAATGGCCAGCCCGTCATAGGTGCTGGTGCCGCGGCCGATCTCGTCCAGCACGACGAGGCTGCGGGAGGTGGCGTGATTGAGAATGTTGGCGGTTTCCAGCATCTCGATCATAAAGGTGCTCTGCCCGGAAGCGATATCGTCCTGCGCGCCGATACGGGTGAAGATGCGATCGACCAGTCCGATGCTGGCCCGGTCGGCCGGAACGAACGATCCGATCTGCGCCATGAGCACGATCAGCGCGACCTGTCGCAGCCAGCTGCTCTTGCCGGCCATATTCGGTCCGGTCAGGATGACGATCTGATCCGATTCGGCATCGAGCAATGCATCGTTCGGAACGAATTCACCCGGTCCAAGCAACGCCTCGATGGTCGGATGGCGACCGCGTTCGATCTCGATGCGCGCGCCGTCGTGCAACGAGGGGCGCACATAGTTGCGTTCGACCGCGACCTCGGCCAGGGTGCTCAGCACATCGAGCTGGGCGACGATGCGCGCCAATTCGAGCAACCGATTCGCGGTTCCGGCCACCTCGGCCACCACCCGGCGATAAGCATCGGCTTCGATATTCGCCAGGGTCTCCTCGGCCGTCAGGACGACGGTTTCGTATTCCTTCAGTTGGGGCGTGAAATAGCGGGTGGCATTCGCCAGGGTTTGTTTGGGAATGTAGTCATCGGGCAATGTCGATCCGGAACGTCCAGCCTGGGCGCGGTCGCGTTCGGCGGTGGCGAGCGCGGCGGTGGTGATTTCGAGGTAATACCCGAAGACTTTGTTGTAGCCGGTCTTCAAGGTGCGAATACCAGTGCGTTCGCGTTCGGTGCGTTCGAGTCCAGCGATCCATTCCCGCGCTTCTCGCGCGCGAATGCGGTGACCGTCCAGCTCGGGCGAGAATCCGGACCGAATCGATTCGCCGCGTCCCAGCACGGCGGGCGGTTCGTCGGTGATGGCCCGGTCGAGCATGACGGCGACATCGGCCACATCCGGGAGCGGTTCGATCCCGGGAACTTCGGAGACGATCGCGCGCAGATCGGGTATCGCCGCCAGCGAACCGCGCAGCGCGACCAGCTCGCGCGGGCCGATCGTGCCGGTGATGGCGCGGTTGACCAGCCGTTCGATATCGCCAATCGACCGCAGCGCCTGCCGGAGCTCACCGCGGGCAAGGGCGTCTCTGGTAAACCGTTCCACCCCGTCGAGCCGCGCCTCGATGGGCGCGCGGTCGAGCAAGGGTTGCCCCAGCCAGCGCCGCAGCAAGCGCCCGCCCATGGCGGTCCGGGTTTGGTCGAGCACGGCCAGCAGGCTGTGGCGACGTTCGCCCCGGCCGCTTTCGGTCAATTCCAGATTGCGCCGGGTTTGATCGTCCAGCGGCATGAACCCATCGACCCGATAGGTCGAGAGCGTTTGGATTTGCGCCAATTGGGATCGCTGGGTGTCCGACAGATAGCGAAGCAGACCGCCAGCCGCCCGGGTCGCGAGCGGCCAGCTATTCAATCCGAACCCATCCAGCGAGGCGACCCCGAAATGCCGTTCGAGGGTTTCGGTTGCGCGGTCGGAGCGCCAATGCCAGTCGTCGGTCGGGCTCATGGTCAATCCGGCCGGGAGCCAGAGTCGTTCGGGGATGGATCGATCGTCGGCCATCCGGTCGGAATGCACCAACTCCACCGCGCCGAGCCGGGTCAGCTCGCGACCGGCCGCCAGCAGGCAGGCATCCCCGGATTCGGCCGCGATTTCGGTGGCGATGAATTCGCCGGTGGTGATATCGGCGGCGGCAATGCCCGCTCGGGCGTGATCGAGCACGACCGCGGCGATGAAATTGTTGCGGTTGGCATCCAGCATCGAGGCATCGGTGACCGTGCCGGGTGTGACCACCCGGGTAACATCCCGTTCGACCAGCCCCTTCGATTTGGCGGGATCGCCGATCTGCTCGCAGACCGCAACCTTGTGTCCCGCCGCGATCAACCGGCCGATATAGCCCTCTGCCGCGTGATAGGGAATACCCGCCATGGGAACGCGGGAGCCTTTGCCCATCTCGCGGCTGGTCAGCACGATATCGAGCACCTCGGCGGCGATGATCGCGTCGTTTTCGAAGGTCTCGTAGAAATCGCCCAGCCGGAAGAAAAGGAGCACATCCGGATAGCGTTGCTTGATATCGAGATACTGGCGGCGCAACGGCACGATTCGCTCGCCGGAGGCGGCGGAGCGGACGGTGGATTTCGGTTCAGGCATGTGTCGTTCGATCGGTTGCAGCGGTCGGTCCGGCACGGGGGCGAGCGGGCTCCGCAGCAAGATACACTACCGGCACGGAGAACGATGTTCGCAGACCCAAAGGAGACACAACCCATGGCGTTTTATGCGCTTTACATTCGATTCACCGATGATACGGAGAAGCGGCTGGCCACCCGGCCGGTGCATCGGGAATATCTGAAGTCGCTCTACGACGCGGGCAAGGTCGTCGAAGCCGGACCGTTCACCGACGATTCGGGCGCGATCATCGTCTACGACGTCGAGAACAAGGAAGCCGCCGAAGCCCAGTTCGCGCAGGATCCGTATTCCCTCACCGGCGGTATCGTGGAATCGGTGACCTTTCACGAATGGAATCGGGTGCTCGGCCCCAAAGCCTGAGCTGGGTCCGGAGTCTTGGGCCCGGAGCCCGGAGAACCGGATTTCTTCTCAGGACGCAAGACTCCGGACTCAGGACCAGATCATGCGCATCGCCATCATGTCCGATATCCATGGTTTCGATCTGGCCCTGCGCGCGGTGCTGGACGATATCGACGCGACTGGTCCCTTCGATGCCATCGTGGCGGCCGGGGATTTGTGCGAAACCGGACCGCGCCCGGAAGAAGTGGTCCGCATCCTGCAGGAGCGTGGAATCCAGGCGGTCGAAGGCAATACCGATATTGGCGTGATAAAGGCGGGGCGGGGGAAGGACGACAAGCCCAATCTGCGCTATGCCGCCGAACGGCTCGGGACGGACGGTCTGGCATGGCTCGCCGCACTGCCATTCGAGCTCCGCTTCACACCGCCCGATTCGACCGGGCAGCGCGACGATCTGCTGATCGTGCACGCCAATCCGCACAATCTCGAGGATTCGCTCGACCCCGATTGTTCGGACGACCAACTGCTAAAGCTCATCGAACCGGTGGACGCGGCCATGATTGCCTTTGGCCATGTCCATATCTGCTATACCCGCCAGGTCGGGCGCTATCTGCTGATGGATGTGTCGGCGGTCGGCGATTCGAAGAATGGCGACCTCTCGAGCAAATGGGGGATCGCCACCTGGAATCCGATCAGCCGGCGCTGGTCGGCGGAGCTGCGCACCGTTCCCTATCCGCTCGAAGAAACCAAAGCCGAGATCGTCGAATGCGGCGTGCCGAACGCGAAGAAGGTCATTCGCAAATTGGAAGCGGCGACCTATCGGGACCGGTAGGGACATGGGCCGGGACCCGGAGGGGCGAATTCGAGAGCGGTTGTGGAAACCGCTGCCGGTTCCCGGTGACGCGTTGCGGGTACCCAACAGAAAGACTCATACGAGATCCGCTCGAATCCCTTGATATGAGCTCGGTGCTCCGAGCGTTCCCAACCTCGCACGGCTGGGCTCGTACGGAATCCGGTGATTCCTCAGGGGTGTTAGCCCAGCGTTTCAACGGTGGGACCGGGCTGGAACCATAGTGGATATCCTGGAGTGTCCAAGCGGATTCCGTATCAGAGGTGCCGCGCGACACTGGAGACGGCGCGGGGGCGGGCATTTCGATTGCGGCCCGCTTTCGCACGCTCCGGTGATGGCCCTCCTGATCCTTCACGCGCCACCCGGCGCCCCGAAGCGGGACGACAAAAAGAGGGTTGCGCGTGGTGCGCAACCCTCTTTCCTTTTCAGTGTCTTTTCAGAGGCCGGCCTTGCAAGAGACGCTTACCCCAGTCGTGGGTTACGCATTTCGAGCAAGCTCGACTTTGGCGCCGTTCGTGGTTCCTACGTCAGCCGGCTGGTCGCAACTGCCCCGGACACTCGTGCGGGGCTTTCCTGTCGACTTGCCACACTCCCCATAGGACGCGATTGCATCGCATTGTCGTACCTCCTGAACAGTGCTGCTTTTATTCGATCGTTTGACAAATGATCCATTCTCGATGAACCAGTTACCCGTTGACCATCAGGTGGAGCACCGTTCGCTCTTATCTAATCACCCGCCAGAGAATGTGTCAACATCGTGAATCTATCGACAATCTATTCACCATTGCGACGGAAACCGTTATCGTCGAACATCCCGCGTCCGGGACACCGAACCGTCAGCAACGGTCATTGCACGATCCAGGATTCACGACCCCGGTCTTACTCCACCGTCCACTCCCAGCGCGGACGGAGCGCGATCGCGCAAAATAGCAGCCAGCTTGCGCGTCCCCGCCGCGACGATCGATTCTCCGGCAGACGGGCCGTCTACCGGAATGGAGCATTACGTCATGTGGTATTTGCGACGCGGTCTGCTCTTCACCATGACACTCGCCCTGGTCTTCGTACTGTTCGTCCCGGCAACCGGGGCGCAGCAATCCGGCACGCCAGCCGCGGGCACCCCGATCGCGAGCGGAGACGAACTGGCCGGGCGACTGGGCGGTTCGCTCGACAGCATCACCGAGCGGTTCGGTCCGCCCGATTTCACTGCGGAGGGCGTGATTCGCTTCGACTCGGTGGACCTGAACGGCATCCCAACCATTCTGGTCGTCTATGCCGATGATTCGGGCACGATCACGCGCCTGGCGCTGGTCTATTTGGTCGAACCAGCCGCGCTCGGTGAACCGCTCGGCATCCTCGCCACCACGGCCATGGTGGCGCCTCGCGATGGCACATGCGATGCGACCGGGATCTCCTCCGGGTTCGGCTCCCAGATCTATCCATGCCACAGCACCGCGCTGGCCGGCGTTTTCACCGCAGGCCGGCTCGCCGAGTTGGGTGTCACCCAGGGCGATCCGGGATCGTATTCGATCGCGGTCGATCCCTTGCCGGACGCCTATTTCGAGCTGGTCATCCAACCCGGCGCCGATGGCGCGACGCTCGCTCCGGCGCCCACCCCCGGAACCGACACTGACGAACCGGCCGCAACGCCGGTTTCTGATCCGACCAGCCACTATCCACCGCTCACCGATCCGGCTGCTCTGACGAACGGGGATATTGCCCTGAACGATTCGCTTTCCTTCACCGGCGAGATCGTGACGCTGCAGATCGCTGGAGCTGGCAAAGAATTCCGGCTTGGGGAAGATCGATCGCTTGGAGCATCGGCGCTCTTCCAGGTCCGGATCTCCGGAACAAATGCAGCGAACGAATCGGTGCTCTTCGTCGGGTACAACGGCGATGCATCCATGCTTGCCATCGGCGACACCATCACGGTCTTCGGGATCGACTATGGCACCCAATGTTTCGACAATGCGCTTGGCACGGAGATTTGCCAACCGCTCATCGCGGCAGATATCGTCGAAAAGCCGGAATCATAGCGACACATGGCGGGGAACGATTCTCGTTTACTTCGCACCCTACAGCAAAATCAAACCTTGCAAGTTCGAGGTCTATACTCTTCCTAGCTGGACATGTCGAAAACGTCCGGAGTGCCCCTCGGAGCATGTGCCGGCGGTGTGGCACATCCGGCTACGCCGCGCACCCTCGCGCGGCAACGCGGGAGCCGTGCATGCTTCGTTTTCTGCGCGACTCGCAAGAAAAGGAGACGGATAGATCATGGATCGAGGATTGAATCGCCGCGACATGATGAAGTGGGCGGGCGCGCTGGGGGTCACGGCGGCCACTGCCGGCACCCTCGGGCATGTGGCCGCGCAGAACCCCGATATCTCCGGTGAGCTCAATGTCGCGATGGTCGCGAATCCGCAGATGGTCGCACTCCAGAAACTGGCTCCTGAATTCGAAAAGGCCTACCCGAACATCAAGCTGAATCTGCTGGTGCTGCCGGAGAACGAGGTTCGCGACCGCATTCGCACCGATGTTTCCACCCAGGCCGGACAGTTCGACGTGGTCACGATCGGGATGTTCGAAGCCGCCGACTACGCCCTGCAGGGGTGGACGCTCGATGTCGGCACTCCGCTTTCCGACGATGCGGATTACGACCTGGCGGATATCTTCCCCGCCTTCGTTTCCGCGCTCTCGGGCGAAGACGGCAAACTCTATGCCGCCCCGTTCTATGGTGAGAGCTCGATGCTCTATTACCGCACAGATCTCTTCGAAGCGGCCGGACTGACGATGTCCGACAAGCCGACGTGGGACGAGATCGAGGGGTATGCGAAAGCACTCCACCAGAAAGACGGACCGTATGGGATCGTGCTGCGCGCGCTGCCGGGCTGGGGCGAATTCGGCGCTCCGCTCACCAGCGTCATCAACGGCTTCGGCGGCCGCTGGTTCGATATGGACTGGAAATCGCAGCTCGCGTCCCCCGACAGCGCCGCGGCGATCAAGTTCTACACCGATCTTCTGATCAATTACGGCCAGCCGAGCGCCACGACCTCCGGCTTCACCGAATGCGAAAACCTCTTCGTCCAGGGCAAAGCCGCCATGTGGTACGACGCCACCTCAGCGGCCGACCTGCTCGCCGATTCGAATCTCAACCCGCAGGCCGCCAACACCGGGTTCGCCTATCAGCCGATGGAGAAGATCGGGTCCGGCTGGTTGTGGGCGTGGGCGTTTGCCATCGAGAAGGGCACCAAGCACGAGGACGCCGCGCTTGCGTTCGTGCGCTGGGCGACTTCCAAAGACTACGTGCAGCTCGTGGCGACGCAACTCGGTTGGGGGCAGGTGCCGTCGGGCGTGCGCGCCTCCACCTATGCCGATCCCGGCTACAAGGAATATGCGGCCGGGTTCGCCGATCTGGTGCTCAGTATCATCCAGGCGCAAGACCCGACCCAATGCTGCACGGAACCGGTTCCCTACAAGGGGCTGCAGTTCGTGGGCGTTCCGGAATTCGTGACGCTGGGCGATCAGGTCACCAAGGAACTCGCCAACGTGGTTGCCGGCAACGAAAACGCCGATGACGCGATCGAGAAGATCGACGATATCGCCAACCAGTGGGCCAAGGACAACGGTTACCAGCAATAGCGCTCGGGAGCCCGGCGCCGTGCGCCGGGCTCCGTCCTCATCCCCGGAGATGTCATGTCCACCACTGCATCCAGGATGACCAGCGCGGACCCGCGGAGTGCGCGCGGGAACGGTGCCGCTCGCCGCTATAGCACGGCCGGCCGCTGGCTCGTCGCTCCGGCGCTCGTCTACGCGATCATCGTCACCCAGATCCCATTCGTCTATGCGCTCTACATCAGCACATTCCGCTGGAATCTGATGCAACCGCAACGCAAGCAAAATGTCGGGATTCAGAACTACCGCGATCTGATATCGAGCGTCAAGAATTCGGTTCTGCACGGCGCGGTCGATATCTATCAATTCAAGGCCGCCATCGTCAATTCGGTGATCTTCACGGTTTCCGCCGTCGTTCTGTCGTTGCTGCTCGGGCTGCTCTTCGCCGAGCTGGTCAACCGCAGATTCCCGGGGCGCAACATCGTCCGCACGATGCTCATCACGCCATTTCTCGTGATGCCCGTGGCCGGCGCGCTGGGGTGGAAGAACCTGATGATGGATCCCGATTTCGGGGTGATCGACTGGGCGTTCCGGGCGCTGCATCTCGGCAACGGCCCGGTCTGGCTGGCCCAGTATCCCCGCCAATCGATCATCATCATGCTGGTCTGGCGCTGGGCGCCGTTCATGATGCTGATCCTGCTGGCGGGTATGCAATCGATCGACGAAGAAGTCCGCGAAGCGGCCCGGGTCGACGGGGCGACCCTGTGGCAGGAGTTCTCCACCAT
This sequence comes from Thermomicrobia bacterium, assembly GCA_044464585.1. Classification (GTDB taxonomy): domain Bacteria; phylum Chloroflexota; class Chloroflexia; order Thermomicrobiales; family UBA6265; genus JAMLHN01. The sequence goes on along the minus strand of JBIQLF010000069.1, from coordinate 7,406 downwards.
CACGCTGCCGAATCTCTATCGTTTCATGCAGCTCGGCGCTCTGCTTGGCACGGTTTATATCGTGCAGGAAACCGATCAAATCTTCATGACGACCCAGGGCGGACCGGGCACGCTGACGACGAATCTTCCCTATCTGGTCTATGAAACGGCCGTGCGCGGAAGCCAGGTCGGCCGCGGCGCGGCCATGGGCGTGATCGTGGTTGCAATGACGATCATCGCAATGACCTTCCTTCTGCGGTCGCTCGATCGCATGCTTCGAGGACAATATGGCGATGCTTAGAGCGCGACAACCAAAGGCAAGCCTCCGCACCGAAAACGCCCCGCTGGCCTGGACGCTCTTCGCCTGGATCGTTGGCTTGCTGGTGTTCTTTCCGGTGCTCTATATCGTGCTGACCGGATTCAAGACCGAGACCACGGCGATCAGTCTCCCGCCGAAACTGATCTTCAAACCAACCTTCGAACAATATGCCGATATCCGGAGTCGCGGGTTCTTCCCGTTCTTCCGCAATTCGATCATCGCCTCGCTCGTCTCGACGGGGATCGTGCTCGTGCTGGCCGTGCCAGCCGCCTATGCGCTTGCATTACGACCGATGAAACGCTGGCGCGATGTGCTCTTCTTCTTCATTTCGACCAAATTCATGCCACCCGCGGGTATCATCGTTCCGCTCTATATCATCTATCGTGATGCCCATCTGCTGAATACGCTTCGTGGACTCATCATCATCTATGTCGCGATGAATATGCCGATCGCGATCTGGATGCTTCGTTCGTTCTTCGAGGAGATACCCCGGGCCGTACTGGAAGCCGCCCGGCTGGACGGCGCCGGAATCTTTCGCGAGATGCTGGAAATCGTGCTGCCGATGGTCGTCCCCGGGTTGGTGGCGACTGCCTTTCTTTCGATCATCTTCGCCTGGAATGAATTCTTCTTTGCCGTGAATCTGAGCGCGACCGATCGGTCCGCGACCGTGCCGCTCTTCATGCAGAAGTTCATCACGTCGGAAGGGCTCTTCTGGGCAAGACTCTCGGCCGCAAGCACGATGGCGATCGCCCCGGTGGTGATCCTCGGTTGGGTTTCGCAACGCCAGCTCGTTCGCGGTCTCTCCATGGGAGCAGTGAAATAGCATTCGACCAGCGATCGACCATCAGCGCCCGCACGACGACCATCGACGCGCGGCAATGAAGAACGATCCGCGCGTATCGTCAGCAAAGGAAGGATCCCCATGAAAGCCGTTGTCGTTCACGAACCCGGCAATGTCCGTCTCGAAGATGTGCCGATGCCAGAGGTCGGCCCTAAGGATGTGCTCGTGCAGGTCAGCGCCTGCGGTATCTGCGGCACCGATATCCACATCATCGACGGTGAATTTCCGCCGACCCAATACCCGATCATCATCGGACACGAATTTGGCGGTACGGTCAGCCAGATCGGTGACGAGGTCGTCGATTTCAAGGTCGGTGACCGGGTCGGGGTCGATCCGACGCTGAACTGCGGCGAGTGCTATTTCTGCCTGCGCGGCAAAGGCAACCTGTGCGAGCGCTGGAATGCGGTCGGGGTCGGGCATCATCCGGGTGGATTCGCGGAATACGTCGCCGTGCCCGAGCGCAGCGTCTATCACCTCCCCGACAGCATGTCGTTCGAAGCCGCTGCGTTGATCGAACCGGTGAGCTGCGTGGTCCACGGGTTCCACCTGCTCGATCCCAAGGTCGGGGAAACCTATCTGATCTACGGCGCCGGGCCGATGGGATTGCAGAATGCCCAGGTCGCGCGCTTCAACGGCGCGGGCGCGGTCGCGATCATCGACATCAATCCCGAACGGCTGGAGATCGCCCGCTCGTTCGGGTTCGATATCCTCGGCGCATCGCTCGACGAGGTGAAACACGTCGCCCCGCGCGGGTTCGACAATGTGATCGATGCGACCGGCCGCACCAAGGTTGCCGAACGCGCGATCGACGCGGTCATCCGCGGCGGCAAGCTGCTCATCTTCGGCGTCTGCCCGCCGGGCGAAACCGCCGCCTACGATATGTTCAAGATCTACAACGAGGAAATCAGCATCATCGGGTCGATGGCGGTGCTCCAGTCCTATGGACCGGCGATTTCGGTCATCGCTGCGGGCGCACTCGATGTCGACAAAATGGTGACGCACACCTTCCCGATCGATCGATTCGAGGACGCCATCGCCACCGTCCGCGCCGGCAAGGGACTGAAGGTCCAGATCACCCCGGGCGCCTGACCGCCAAGAGGAACATGAAGATGAGACAGATCGTGCTCGAACGACCGGAAACCATCGTCCAGCGGGAGATCGAAAAACCGAAACCACGACCCGGCGATGCGCTCATTCGAACCGAGCAGGTAGGCATCTGCGGATCGGATCTCCATGCTTACCATGGCAAACATCCGTTCATCAGCCTGCCGGTCGTGCCCGGTCATGAGGTCGTCGGCATCGTCGAGGAGCTGGGTGAGGGAGCGAGCGGAATTGCGGTTGGCGACCGGGTCGTGCTGGAACCGAATATCATCTGCGGTCAGTGCATCTATTGCCGCTCCGGCCGCTACAACCTCTGCGACAACCTGACCGTCATCGGGTGCGTCGGACCGCTCGATGGGGGAATGGCCGACTATTTCATCGCGCCCGCCCAGCGGTTCATCCGAGTCGATGAACGGTTGACGTTGGAACAGGCGACCATGATCGAACCGCTCGCCACCGCAACCCATGCGGTCCGGGTTGCCGAGGGAACGCAGGGGAAACGGGTCGCGGTGCTCGGCGCCGGATCGATCGGCCTGCTCACCATGCAGGCCGCCAAGGCTGGCGGCGCGGCTGTCATCGTGGTGACCGATCTGAGTGCGGAAAAGCGCGCGCTGGCGCTCGAGCTTGGCGCCGACGCCGCATTCGATCCCCGCGATCCTGGCGCGATCGCGGCCATGCGGGAGCGGATGGGCGGTCCGGCCGAGGTGGTCTTCGACTGCGTCGCCATTCAGACGACGATCGACCAGGCGATCGTGCTCGCGCACAAGGGCGGTACCGTCATCGTCGAAGGCGTGCCGGAATACGATGTCACCATACCGCTGGCGATCGTTCAGGACCGCGAAATCCGCCTGCAGGGAACGGCGATGTACACCCGCGAGGACATGCTCTCGGCGATGGCGTTGATCGCCGATGGCAAGGTCGATGCCGCATCGCTCGTGACCAAGGTGCTGCCGCTCGACCAGGCCGCCGCCGGATTCGCGGCCGCCGATTCGGGGGCGGAGATCAAGGTCCAGCTACGAGCGTAGCGGGGATCGTATACCGATTGTGATCGCCATCGCGTCGTCCGTGCGGAGCGAGCCGGCACGCAGCACAGCTCCGGACCCCGGGCTCAATCCGGCGCGACCAGCTCGTTCCCCGACACCACCTCGGCATACCACTTGCCGGAGTGCTTGATGGTCCGCTCCTGGGTGGCGTAATCGACAGAGATGATTCCGAACCGCTGGGTGTAGCCTTCGGCCCATTCGAAGTTGTCCATCAATGACCAAACGAAATAACCCGCGACCGGCACCCCGGTTTCGATGGCCCGGTAGAGCGCGGCCAGATGATCGTGCAGATAGCGGGTGCGCGCCCGGTCGTCCACCTGGCCATCGACCAACCGGTCGGGATAGGCGGCGCCGTTTTCGAAGATGTATTGCTTCGTCCAGATATCGCCGTACTCGGCGTGGATGCGCGTCACCAACTCGGTGAGCGCGGAGGGGACGACGATCCAACCCCGGCCAGTGACCGGCAGCTCCGGAGGCTGGACGATCCGGTAATAGAGCGGAGCGGTATCGTTCGCCTCGACATAATCTGGATTGTAGAAATTGACCCCCATGAAATCGGTGGGGGAGGCGATGATCTCCAGATCGCCCTCGCCGATCTCCGGCCAGCGCTCACCGAAGAACTCGACGATATCTTCCGGATATCCGCGCCCGGCCAGCGGATCGAACCACATCCGGTTGCGAATTCCGTCCGCCCGCTGCGCCGCTTCCAGATCCTGCTGGCTGTTCCCATACGGATAGATCGGGGCCGGGTTCAATCCAATCCCGCATTCACCGGAGGGCACATTCGCCCGGATCACCGGGACGGCCATTCCATGCGCCAGCAGCGTGTGGTGGGCAACCTGCAATGCTTCCCGCAGATTACGATGCCCGGGAGCATGGATGCCTTCGAGATGGCCGAGAAAGGCAATGCACCACGGTTCGTTGATCGTGATCCAGTGCCGCACCCGGTCGCCATACCGGCGGGTGACGATGTCGGTGTATTCGGCGAAGGCGTCGCAGGTATCGCGGCTGGTCCATCCCCCCTTGTCGTAGAGCGCCGAAGGGAGATCCCAGTGATAGAGGGTCACCCACGGTTCGATGCCGCGCTCCAGCAACCCTTCGATCAGGCGATCGTAGAAATCGAGTCCCCGCGGTTCGATTCGCCCGGTCCCGTCCGGCAGGATCCGCGGCCAGGCCAGCGAAAACCGGTAGCTCGGCAGCGCAATATCGCGCATCAGGCCAATATCGGACTGCCAGCGATGATAGTGATCGCAGGCGATATCGCCGGTGTGTCCATCGATCACCTTACCGGGGGTGTGACTGAATGTGTCCCAAATCGACGAGCCGCGTCCATCCTCGCGGACCGCGCCCTCGATCTGATAGGCCGCGGTCGCCGCACCCCATACGAACGTGTCAGGAAAGAGTTCACCGGCCATAGGGTCTCCACGGAGCGATAGCAGGTAGCAGGCAGCCATCAGCAGTCAGCAGTCAGCAGTCAG
>JBIQLF010000069.1:0-2545 GCA_044464585.1 Thermomicrobia bacterium | reverse complement strand
TCAGCAGTCAGCAGTCAGCAGTCAGGGGAACGATAGCAGGCAGCACGCGGCAGGCAGCACGCAGCTTGCAGTAACGGAATGGCGCCCGTCAACGACGAAGGAGCGCCGAAGCGCTCCCTCGTTTCTCACGCTGCCTGCTGATGGCTGACTGCTGCCTGCCGCCTGCTGCCTGCTACCGCTCCGGTCCGCCCTCGACGACCATCAGCTCGGCCGGGACGGTGCTCATCGTTGCATAGTTCGGCCAGTGCATGGCCTGGATGCCGTTCTTGTCCGGCTCGATGAAGGGACCGCCGAGCCACGGCTTGATGAATTGCACCTCGGTGCCGTGATAGACGAAGACCGCCGGCACATCCTCGACCAGGATCTTCTCCGCGTCCTGGAACATCGCGATGCGTTCCTCGGGAGCGCCCAGGAACTCGGCGGCCGCACGGACCTTTTCATCGAATTCCGGATTCGACCACGAATGGCGGCCGCCCGACAGCCAGACGCTGAGCATATTGAATGGATCGAAGAAGTCCATCCCATAGCGAATGAAGCCGAGCGAAATCTGGGTCGGTTTGGCCGTCAGGGCCGCCATATAGCCCTGGGAATCCTGGCTGACGACTTCGACATCGATATTCAGATTCGACTTGATCATGGCCGCGATCGCCTCGCCCACCGTCTCTTCGAGCGGGGTTGGGGAGCGGAGCATCAACTGCTGCTTGGGGAAGTCCTTCCCGTTCTCGAAACCGGCTTCGGCCAGGAGCGCCCTGGCTTTTTCCGGGTCGAAATCCTGGATGCTCTTCAGACCCTCGGTGTTGTTGGCGGGGAATCCGGGAGCGAGCCAGGAATAGGCCGGCACACCGTTCGGCCCGAGAATTTGCGATTTCAGGGTGTCGCGATCGATGGCATGGCTCCATGCCTGGCGCACTTTGAGATCGGTCCACGGATCGCTGGTGACATCGAAGAAGATGTAGTAGGTCGGGAAGTCGCCGACGCCCGAATAGACCTCCTCGGCGGTGGTCTCGTCGTTCATCATGATGGTCAATGCCGCCGGGGCCGGATTGCGCAGGAAGTCGATATCGCCCGCCTGATACATCGTGAAGAAGTTGTCCGGACTGGTCAGCTTGATTCGGATTTCGTCGACAGCGCCCGGGAGGGTGCCGGTGTACTTGTCATTGCGGACGTAGGTGATCTGCTGGTCGGGCAGCCACTCGGAGAGGATATACGGCCCGGCCGAAATCGCCGTCGCCGGATCGGTGTTATAGAGCCGTCCATTCGCCTCCAATCCTGCCTTCGAGAGCGGGTTGGAATAGAGCAGCATCGCCGGCAGATAGGGCGCGGGAGCCACCGTCTCGAAGATGAGCTCGTAGTCGTTGTCGCCCTTGCGCACGCCGATCTGATCCGGGGTGACATCGCCATCGACCGCCTCGGTCCAGTTCTGCAGGACCCCCTGGAAATACCAGGTGAAATCCCAGGCCGCATCGGGCGATACCGAACTCTGGAAAGTCGCGATCCAGTCGTCGGCGGTCACCGGATTGCCATCGCTCCAGGTCAGCCCCTCGCGAATCTTGAAGGTCCAGGTCTTGCCGTCTTCCGATCCTTCCCACGATTCGGCCGAGGCCGGAAGAATCTCGAAATCGCGATTCAGGCGCACCAGCGGTTCGCTGAAGATATCGGACGCCGCCGACGACGGGCGCTCGTAGACGCTCACATAGAAATCGAGCACCTTGGCAATCGAGACATCGTCCGGCAGCACCAGCACCTGGTGCGCTGCCGGGGTCGCTTCGGCGTCCTGCGCGGCGAACCGCGCGGGTTTGCCGCTGGTGGACGGTCCGGCGAGCACTCCGCCGCGCATCATTCCGCCGCCGAACATGCCGAGGCCGGCCGCGATCGAGCCGGTCATGACCTTGCGGCGCGTGGTCGATCGATCCAGCGGAGATCGTTGCACACGCGTATCCTGACGATCGTTGTCAGACATATCCACTCCTTCGCCGGGGTGCGCTGGTCCATCCAGAGCGAGATGTCCGGCCTATCGAGTTTGGTTGATACCGTATTTTGGCGCGGAATGCGGCTGTCTCGCAAGCATCCGGCAAATCGGCCGTCCAGCATGGATCCAGATCTACCCAAGGTAGAGACCTTGGTACGGATTGTTCATGGAAGCGGGTTCGGTCTTCAGCGTGGTCCGTGTGGGGGGATCGCGACGGGGTGAAGCCCGTCGCTACACAGGCGAAGTCCCGTCGGGACTGGGAACTCGCGGTCGCTTCGGGGTCCGTGAATGATCTGGGCCAGTGCAGTGTGACGCGTCACTTGCCAGGTTGGAGGATCGTTGTGTTGTGGGCCACGACGGGCTAAAGCCGCGTCGCTACGCGCTTCAAGTCCCTGCGGGACTACGAGCCCCAACCGGCCATACCTCATCGAATCATCTGTGACAGCGTATTGGCCGTGTTTGCAAACCGACGAAATGAGTCTTGAGTCGTGAGCCCTGAGTCTTGAGAGACGAACAACCCGTGTGTTTCAAGGGATATACGAGACTCGGGCATGATGCTCGACCTCTTTGCAAACA
>JBIQLF010000068.1:0-15797 GCA_044464585.1 Thermomicrobia bacterium | reverse complement strand
ATCCTGAGCGCAGTCGAAGGATCTCCTCGCCGCAGCGAGTCCCCCGAGGTCACGGCGCTCCAAGGCTGCAGCCAGGTCGTTTCGCAGCCGCGCTAAACCGCGATGTCGTGATCGCCCCGCAATGCGTTGTGGACCGCGATCGCAACGCGATACGGATAACGGTCGATTCCCGCGACGAATTCGCTGCGCGTGACGAGCACCGGTGTCAGAATGGCCGAACCGGTCTTGAGTTCGAGCGCATCCGCCGCGACGATTCCATCCCCGAACATGGCGAGCACATCATCGAGGGAAAGCTGAACCAGCGCTTCGAGCTCATCGGGGTTGGGTGTGAAGACCGTCAGCGGTTCATCCACGCGCAAGAGATAGACATGCTGCAATTCCCGGTCGATGATGCCGGGTTCTTCTTCGCTCGCGCTGATACGCACGCCCGCAAAGCGAAGCTCCGCCATGGCGGTCGTTCGACCGATTTCCTCTTCGACTTCGCGAAGCGTATCCTCGATCGTTTCGCCGGCCCGCACATGACCGCCCACGGTCGCATCGAGTTTGAGCGGTTTGGTGTCCTTGAACCGGCCACGACGCTGGAACACCAGGAAGGGACCACCCTGATCGACCCCATAGACCCAAACGTGGATGGAAGCATGCCAGTCGCCATCGCGATGCACATCGGACCGCGTCTTCGCGTGTCCCACCGGCCGCCCGTCTACCGAGAGGACATCGAAACGTTCCGCGGGATTCTGAGCGCGTTCACTCATCGTTCGTCCTCCCAACCGCGCAGATAGCCAAAGATCAAAATGTCATCCCAGCCGCCATCGACAAAACGCGCCTCGCGCAAGCGGCCCTCCAGACGGAATCCGCTCTTCTCGAAGAACGAATGCGCCGCGGCGTTCGCCGCCTCCGAGCGCGCGGTCAGTCGATGCAGACCCCATTGGTCGACGGCGGCATCGATCAGGGTGGCAAGCGCATCGCTGCCGAATCCATGGCGGCGATGCGCTTCGGTGAGGAGAATGCTCAGCTCGGCTGAACGATCGACCGGCTCCATATCGGACAGCAGGATCAGCCCGATCGCTTCGTGATCGAGGGTCTCGATGACGAACGCCACCGGATGTTCGCGCGTTCGCTCCTCATCGAGCCACCGCTCGATCTCCTGCTGAACCAGATTCCGGGACACCACGGCGACCCCACGACCCCACCAGCGCATGATCTCGGGATCGTCCAGCCATGCATGGAGGGTCTCGCCATCGGAGCGTTCGACTGACCGGAGATTGGTCAGCTCGCCGCGAAGCACCGGCTCTCCTCCTCGCTCGTTCGCTAAAGGGAAACCGGCCAGTCAGTGGAAATCGTTCCCTGCCGGCCGGTCGCTGTTCGGTGACGGTCGCTGCGTCTAGGGATTCTGAGCCTGCGCCGAATTCGTCGATTCGGTCGTCTGGGCCATGGTCAAAGCCGAGGTCCAATCGTCGCTCAGATTGATCAACCGGGTCGAGAACAAGCCGAGCACCAGATTGCCGACCACCATCAGAATGATCGCGGCATTCAGCAGCGGGGTGCGCGCGGCCATCGACCGTTTCTCGGAGGTGCCGAAATACATCACCGCAACCACGCGGAGATAGAAGTAGGCGCTGATCATGGACGCGATGACGATCGTGAGCGCCAGCCAGAGCATATCGGCTTCCATCGCGGCAACGATCAGGTAGTACTTCGCATAGAACCCGATCAGCGGCGGGATACCCATGAGCGAGACCATGAAGACCGCCATGGCCGCGGCCGGCAGCGGATCGGTACTGGCCAGCCCGGAAACGTCATCCAGGGTGACCCCGCGCCCGCGCTGCTCGATCCAGACCAGCACCGCAAACGCGCCGACATTCATGAATACATAGGCGAGCAGGTAATAGAGCGTCGAGGAGACGCCGCGCAGTCCGATGATCTGCGAGATATCGGCGCCGAATCCGGTGCCTTCCTTGTAGGCGGCCAAACCGACCATCATGTAGCCGGTATGGGCGATGGAGGAATAGGCGAGCATGCGCTTCAGATTGCGTTGCGACAGCGCGACGATATTGCCCAGCGCCATGGTCAGCAGGGCCAGCACGCCAATGAGCCAGCGCCAATCGTCCGAGAGCGGCCCCAGCCCTTGCACCAGAATGCGGATCAACGCGGCGAATCCGGCTGCCTTCGGAATGACCGACATATAGGCGGTTACCGGGGTCGGAGCGCCCTCATAGGCATCGGGAGTCCACATATGGAAGGGAACCGCGGCAATCTTGAACCCGAGCCCGACGACCACCAGGAGCATCGCCAGGAGAACCGACGCTTCGAACCACTCTTTGCCTTCGACCGCAGCGCCGATGCCAGCCCGGATATTGTCCAGCCCGGTCGACCCGGAAAGCCCATAGGCCCAGGACATACCATAGAGCAGGATCGCACTGGCGAAGATACCGAGCAGGAAATATTTCAACGCGCCTTCGACCGAGGGCTCGTTGCGTTTCGTATAGCCGGTGAGCACATAGGTTGCGAGCGACGAAAGCTCCAAACCGACGAAGATCATGATCAGATCGCCGGACGACGAAACCAGCAGGGCGCCCAGCACGGAGAACGCGAGCAGGATGTAGTACTCGCCGATGGGAACCCGGGTCGTTGCATCGCGGATGTAATCGGCGGCGACGAGCACCGAAAAGATCGCCGCCACGAGCAGCATGAACGACAGAAAAACGGTCAGCCCGTCCGCCCGGAAACTTCCCTGGAAGGTCGATCCAAGTTTCCCATGCTGCCAATAGAGAGCGACCAGCGCAATCCCATAGCCGATGATGGACAACCCGGTCAGCACCGGATATTTGCGTTCCTTCGGCAAAAATGCGTCCGCAAACACCAGCACGATGGCCAGAATGAAGACGGTGAGTTGTGGCCAGACGAGCCCCCACTGAGGTCCGCTGAGATCGAGATTCAGAAGATCCACCCGGTTCGCCCCTAACCGCCCAACGGGCCGCGCAGGAACGGATCCATGATCCGCTCGAACGACGGTCCAACAATATCGAAGACAGGATTCGGATAGATGCCGAGCACGATGGTGAAGACGGCCAGCGGCACCAGGGTCAGCAGCTCGCGGCGGTTCAGATCAGGCCAGAGCGACGAATCGTGCTCGTCATCCCCCGCGCCGCCGGAAACCGGCGCGAACGCCATGCCATCGCCATGATCGTCATGCCCGTGACCGCCTCCAGCGGTTACCAGCATGGCGCGTTCCTGCGCGGTCAGCTCGCCGTCCATCGGATCGGGCAGCTCATTGTGGGCGCGGCCCTGAACGACCTGCTGGAAATACCAGAGCATGTACCAGGCAGCCAGGATCACGACCAGGAAGACGATCAATCCGAGCAGTTTATTGAGCCGCCAGGCACTCAGGACGGAGAGATATTCCCCGACGAAGCCGGACATCGTCGGCAACCCGAGACTGGCAAAGGTGAACAGACCGAGGAAGAAGGCATAGAACGGCAATCGCGCGGAAAGCCCGCCATACGATGCCAGCAACCTCGTATGCCCCCGCTCGTACAACATACCGACGAGGAAGAAGAGCGCCCCGGTATTGAGACCGTGCGCTAGCATCACCATCATCGAGCCGTTCAGCCCGCTGATCTCGCCCCGGGTGGAAATCAGCACGCTCGTGAAGATTCCCAGCGTCACGAAACCCATATGCGACACGGAGGAATACGCGATCAGCTTTTTCATGTCTGGCTGTACGAGCGAGACGAGCGCGCCGTAGAGAATCGCAATGACCGAGAGCGCGATGATGATCCACGCCCAGTCTTCGGCGGCCTCCGGGAAAAGCGGCAGGTTGAAACGCAGAATGCCATAGCCGCCCATTTTCAGCATGACTGCGGCCAGCACCACCGAAGCGGCAGTGGGCGCCTGCACGTGCGCGTCGGGTAACCAGGTATGCACCGGCCACATGGGAATCTTGATGGCGAACGAGATGAGGAACGCGGCGAAGACCAGCCCCTGGAACACTGAGCTGTATGCCCCCTTGTCCCAACCGGTCTGGAGTTCGAGGATATTGAGCGTGTGCACCCCGGTTTGGGTGTAGTACGCCTGATAGGTCGCCACGATACCGATCAGCATCAGGAGCGAACCGACCAGTGTATAGATGAAGAACTTGATCGCCGCGAACACGCGGTTTTCACTTCCCCAGATGCCGATGAGCAGCGCCATCGGGATCAGCATCAACTCCCAGAAGATATAGAAGATGAAGAGGTCGAGCGCCATGAAAACGCCGAGCATCCCGGTCTGCAAGAGCAGGAAGGTGATGTAGTACTCGCGCGTCCGGTAGGTCATCGAACCCCACGACCAGATCACACACAACAACCCGATGAACGAGGTCAGCACGATCAGGGCAAGGGAGATGCCATCGATGCCCATCCGATAGGAAACACCGAGGTCCGGCAGCCATTTCACGGTTTCGGTGAACTGGAACTGGTCGTTCTTCTCGAACCGAAGCAGCATGTTCAACGAAAAGATGAAGCTGGCCAGCGTTGCGATGAGCGCGACCACTCTCGCCTGTTCGCGCTCGATGCGGCGGAAAGCGAAGATGATCAGAGCGCCGAGCAGCGGAGCGTAGGCGGTCAAGCTCAGTATGGGCAGGTTATCCATGTTCGTCTCCTACCCCCTCTACCGGAAGAGATTGCTGAACGCGGCGAAATAGATGCCGACGATGACGACCATTCCCAGGGCAATCGCGAGCGCATAGTTCCGGACCAGACCGGTCTGGATCGTCCGCAGCCCCTGGCTGAGCTCATCGACCAATCGAGCCGTTCCCATGACGGTGCCATCGATGATCTTCACATCGACCACCTGCCAGAGGAAGGTTGCGAACCGGCGCATCGGGAAGACGACGAGATCGTCGTAGGTCTGGTCGATATACCAGCGGTTGTACAGGAACCCGTACAAGCGCGGGTGGTCTTCCGCGAACGCAACGGCATCGATGCGCTTCTTCAGGAAGATCAGATAGGTGAGCACGATGCCGCTCAGCGCCAGGATCGTCGAGATGACGGCAAACGTCAGGATCGTGTCATTGGAAATATGATGCGCCGCGATGCCATGGGCCTCGTTGTAATGCTCTTGCGCGGTCGCAAACACCGGCTCGATGAACCGATGGAAGCGTCCGTCATCCGGGGGATACCCAACGACGCCGAAGAGCAGCGAGAATCCAGCCAGAATGATCAAGGGAATCGTCATCACCGCGGGTGATTCGTGCGGATGCACACGCGCTTCGTCGTACCGTGGTTTGCCAAAGAACGTCATGAATACGAGCCGGAACATGTAGTAGGCGCTCAGGAAGGCAGCCGCAAAAGCGACCACGGTCAGGAGATCGCCATATTTGGGGAAGATGCTGCTGACCCACGAACCGGTGATGACCTCGTCCTTCGACCAGAACCCGGCAAACGGCACCACCCCGGCATTTGCCGCCGACGCGATCAGGAAGGTCCAGAAGGTCACCGGCATGAGCTTGCGCAATCCGCCCATCTTGCGCATGTCCTGCTCGCCATGCATCCCGTGGATGACGGAACCACTACCGAGGAAGAGACAGGCTTTGAAGAATGCATGCGCGACCAGATGGAAGATCGCCGTTGCCCAGGCGCCCACGCCGAGCGCCAGCACCATATATCCGAGCTGGCTGACGGTCGAATAGGCGATGACGCGTTTGATGTCGTTTTGCACGGTCGCGATCGTGGCGCCCATGAAGGCGGTGAACGCGCCGACGGTCGCGACCACGAGCAGCGCATCCGGCGCCTGCATATAGATCGGTTGCGACCGCGCGACCAGATAGACCCCGGCGGTCACCATGGTGGCGGCGTGGATCAGCGCGGAAACCGGAGTCGGGCCCTCCATCGCGTCCGGCAGCCAGACGTGCAGGGGGAACTGCGCGCTCTTCCCGACCGCGCCGGTGAACAGCAGCAACCCGATCATCGTCAGGGTGCGCGTCGAGAAGCCGCCGGCGTTGACCTGGGCGAATACACCCTGGTCGCCGGCAAACGAAATCGTGCCGAAGGTGGTGAAGATCGCCATGATGCCGATACCGAGACCGACATCACCGATACGGTTGACGACGAACGCTTTGACCGCGGCATTCGCGGCCGAACGGCGCTTGTGATAGAAGCCGATGAGCAGGTAGGAGCAAAGACCCACCATCTCCCAGCCGACGAACATGAGCAGATAGTTGTCCGCCAGCAACAGCAGCAACATGCTGAAAACGAAGAGCGGAAGCCAGGAGAAGAACCGGTAGTAACTCCGGTCGCCATGCATATAGCCGACCGAATAGATGTGCACGAGCAGCGACACGAACGTGACCATGGTGATCATGATCGCGGTCAGTTGGTCGACGAAGAACCCGGTCTGCACGTGGAAGGTGCCAGAACCGATCCACTCCCAGGCGTGCTGGGTGAGCGGGCCCTTGCCGTCGTTGATATCACGGAAGACGAAGAGCGCCAGCACGAACGAAGCGCCGACACCGGCAATCGCCGGGATATGCGCCTTGTCCGGAAAATACTTCCGGGACACGAGCAAATTGAATCCACTGGCAAGCAGCGGAAGGAGGGGTATCAGAAAGAGATACCTATCCATGCCGGCCCCATTCCTCCGCCGAGCCAGCAACCCCGGTTGTCTGGCTCCTCGAACCCATGATCATCGAGATCCCCCGTGTCTTCCGCATCAGTCTTTCAACGATCGGAAGTCATCGACATCGACCGACCGCGTCCGGCGGCTCATCGCCAGGATGAGCGCCAGGCCAACTGCCGCTTCGGCAGCGGCCACGGCAATCGTGAACAGCGCGAATGCCTGGCCATCGAACGTATTGGTCTCACGCGCAAACGTCACGAAGGTGATACCGACCGCGGCGGTCATCAACTCGACGCAGAGAAAGATGATCAGCACATTCCGGCGGACGAGCACGCCCATCAAACCGATGATGAAGAGCGCGGCGCTGAGCGCGAGAAAGTAGTTGGCGGTCAGCTCCATCTGGCGCACCTGCTCATTGCCGTCGTCCTCCAATCTCCACTGGTTGATCGTCTGGGTCGGTCGCCATGATGAGCGAGCGCCCGGCGCCAGCCGGCCGTTTCGCAGCCCGGTCGCCGACAGTGATGACATCGGTTCCGGGGCCGATCGGCTTGACCGTATCGACCCCTCGCGGGTGACCGAGCGAAATCGTGTCCCGCCGGTGGGTTCGCTCGATACCGAGACGTTCCGGCATCGCCAGCACGATGGCGCCGATGACACCGACGGTCAAGACCATCGAAATCACTTCGAATGGGAGGAGATACTGCGTATAGAGAATGCGGCCCAGCGCCTGGGTATTTCCGCCGATCGCAGCCTCGATCTCCGGGGTCGCCGTCCCCTGCGCGCCAGTGATGGTGCGTGTGCCGATGGCGATCGCGACTTCGATCAACAACATGATGCCCAGCAACGCGCCGATGGTGCGGGTGAGCGGTTCGGCCGTGTGGAACTCGGGCAGGTCGTCCACATCGACCAGCATGATGACGAAGAGCAGCAGCACCAGCACCGCGCCCGTATAGACGATGATCTGAATCACCGCCAGATACTCGGCGCCGAGCATCACATAGACGCCCGCGATCTGCACGAAACAGATCACCAGCAGCACCGCCGAATGCACGGGATTGCGCACGGTCACCATGCCCAACGCCGACAGGATGGCAAGCGCTCCGACCAGAATGAAGATCAGCGTATCCCAATGCATCAGAAGAGCTTCCCGTCGCTCGCCAGGCGAATGGCGGCCGTGACCATCAGATTCAGCAACACCAGCGGGAAGAGCACTTTCCAGGCAATCCCCATGAGCTGGTCGTATCGGAAACGTGGCAATGTGGCGCGCAACCAGACATAGAAGAAGAGGAAGATGATCGTCTTGATGAAGAGATAGATCAGCCCGAGCCACCAGTGATTGGTGGAACCGGGACCGCTCGGTCCGCCCAGGAAGAGCGTCGAGGCGAAGAGCGAGATCACGATCATCGCGATGTACTCGCCCAGGAAGTAGAAGGAGAACCGGAAGGCCGAATACTCCGTATGGAATCCGGAGATCAGTTCCGTTTCCGCTTCCGGCAAGTCGAACGGAGCGCGGTTCGATTCAGCCACGGCGGCGATCAGGAAGATCACGAATGCCAGCGGTTGGCTGAAGATGTACCAGTTCTTGATTTCGAGGGGACCGATACTGAGGTTCTGCTGCTGCGCCAACATGATGTCGCGCAGGCTGAGCGAACCGGCCAGCAAAAAGATCCCGGCAAGCGACAATCCCAGGATCAGCTCGTAGGAAACGACCTGCGCGGCCGAGCGGAGTCCGCCGAGGAGCGAAAACCGGTTCGCCGACGCCCAGGCGCCGAGAATGATGCCGTAGACCCCGATGCCGCTGACGGCCATGATGAAAAGCGCGCCAACATTGAGATCGGTGGCATAGAGATTGATGTCGCGGCCGAACCAGTGAACGGTCGTACCGAAGGGGATCACCGCGGCGGAAACGATGGCCGCCACGAAAACGACGAGCGGGGCGAAGAAGAAGACCCATTTATCCGCCGCACGGGGGATCAGGTCCTCTTTGCCGAGGAGCTTGATACCGTCCGCTATCGGCTGCAGCAGCCCCCCGGGACCGGTGCGTGTCGGGCCCAGGCGGTCCTGCATGGCCGCCAGCACCTTACGCTCGAAATAGGTCATGTACGCCATACCAATCAGGAGCACGTTCATGATGATGAACGCGACCACGAAGGTTAGCCAGATCGGCTGGTCGTTCATGTACTCTCTTGCTCCGCCCTCTTCTTGCCGCCGCGAAGCGGCGATCCAGTGCGTTCCGTGGCGCTTGCACGCTCGCGAACAAGCAAAGGCGCGACTCCCCAATTCGCCGCGCCAGTGCGAATCTTACTCTGTCTCCGACCGGCTGGCGATCCGAAAACCGCCCGCGCGATCGGCGCCGGCCCTACCGGTCGACCGATCCCAGCACGATATCGATCGTGCCGATCAGCGCCACCATATCCGCCAGCATCGAGCCTTTGGCGATGAATGGCAACACTCCGAGATTCACGAAATCTGGAGAGCGAACCCGGAATCGATAGGGAATCGCGGAACCGTCAGAGACAACATAGTAGCCATTCTCGCCCTTCGGGTGCTCGACGGCGACGTAGGCTTCGCCGACCGGCGGGCTGAAGCCCTTGATCACCCAGACGAAATGGCGCTGCATATCCTCGGCGGTGGTCATCGTTCCCTTGTGGGGCGGAATGACATAGGCCGATTCGTAGGCCATCAGCGGCGTATCCATCGTCTCGACCGCGTCCAGACATTGCTCGATGATGCGAACGGCCTGCCGCATTTCCTCCATGCGGACGAGATACCGGTCGTAGACATCGCCGTGCGTGCCGATGGGCACCTCGAAATCGAGGCGGTCGTAGACCAGATAGGGCATCGCCTTGCGGATATCGTAGTTGACCCCGGAGGCGCGCAGGCAGGCCCCGGTGAGGCAATAGTCGACCGCATCCTGCGCGGAAATGACGCCGACATCCTTCGTGCGCGCGATCCAGATCGGGTTCGCGGTCAGGATATCCACATATTCCTGCTGCCGCTTCGGAAAGACCCGGCAGAAATCACGGATCTGGGCGGGCAGGAAATCGGGAATCGGCCGGGAGAACCCACCGATCTCCATCATGTTGGTCGTCAACCGTGCACCGCAATAGGCTTCGAAGATGTCGCAGATCAGCTCGCGCTCGCGGAAACCATAGAGCGACATCGACAGGGCGCCGATGTCCAGCGCGTGAGTGCCCAGCCAAACCAGATGCGACGCCAGCCGTGCAAGCTCCGAAAAGATCACGCGCCAGTATTGCGCGCGCTCCGGCGATTCCAGACCGGCCAGCTTCTCGAACGCCATGACACAACCGAGGTTGTTCATCGGCGCGGCCAGATAGTCGGTGCGGTCGGTCCAGGGAATGACTTGCGCATATCGGTGGGTTTCGCCAAGCTTTTCCACACCGCGATGCAAATACCCGATCACGGGGTCGCAATCGAGCACGACCTCGCCTTCGAGCCGGAGAATGACCCGCAACACGCCATGCGTGCTGGGATGTTGCGGTCCCATATTGAGCACCATCTGGTGCTCGCCGCCTTCGAGCGGCATCTCGTCGGAAATGGTCAAGGTGCCGGTGATCGGCACATCCCGCATCAGATTGTCCGTATCCGGGATCCAGTTGGGATCGGTGATAGTGCTCATGGCTATACCCCCCGGCCGGTCCAGCGGGTGCGGGTGCGTGGCACCATCCGCTCGGTGTTGTAGCTCGGGTATTCCTTCCAACCGCGCAGCGGATAATCCTTGCGCAGCGGGAAGCCCTCATCCCAGTCATCTGGCAAGAGAATGCGCCGCAGATTGGGATGACCGTCGAAAATGATTCCGAACATGTCGTACGTTTCACGTTCGAGCCAGTCCGCGCCGGGCCAGAGCGGCACCAGCGACGGAATCGACTCGCCATCATCGACGCCCGCCTTGATACGCAGCCGGACGCGATTCTTGATCGAATAGAGCATCGCCACGACATCGAACCGCGGCGTGGTGCGCAGCTTGAGCATATCGACCGCGGTGACATCGGAAAGCGCCACGAACGCGAGCCGCTCGTGGGTGCGCAAGAAGTTGCAGAGATCGCGGAATTGCGCCGGAACGACATGGATCGTCGTTTCGTTGCGGAATCGCACCACCGTCAGAATCGCCGGTCCAAAAGCCGCGCGCGCTTCCCGCACCGCCGGATGCCATTCCACATTGTCGTGGAAATAGTTCTCGCGGGCCCAGAGATTCTTCGGCTCTTCGGCGACCGGTTGCACGTCCGGCACGCTGGTTTCGTCGCTCACGCTCATACTCCAGCAGCTCTAGACGCGCACGGCCGCCATGGCCACCTTGCGCTCCACCTCGCGGAAGTTCTCCGCGGCGGCAAGCCCTTGCTTCTTGGCCATGCTGTCGTATTTGATCACCTTGTTTTGCAATTCGAGCACGCCGTAGTAGAGCGCTTCCGGCGTCGGCGGGCAACCCGGAACATAGATATCGACCGGGATGACCTGATCGACCCCCTGCACCACGGCATAGGTGTCGAACGGGCCGCCGACATTGGCGCACGATCCCATCGAAATCACCCACTTGGGGTCCGCCATCTGGTCGTAGAGCGTGCGCACGATCGGGGCCATCTTCTTGGTCACCGTCCCGGCAACGAACATCAGATCAGCCTGGCGCGGAGACGCGCGGTAGAGCATTCCGAAACGCTCGGCCAGGTCGAACCGGGCCATCGAGGACGAGATCATCTCGATGGCGCAACAGGCCAGACCGAATTGCAGCCACCAGAGCGACGAACGCCGCGCCCAGTTGAAGACGAAATCGAGCGACGTCACGAAGACGTTCTTGTCGAAACGGTCGTCGATCAAACCCATTCGAGGGCTCCCTTCTTCCAGGCGTACACATATCCATCGAGCAACAGGACGATGAACACGAGCATCGCCAGGAATCCGAACCGCCCGAGCGCATCGAACGAGACGGCCCAGGGGAAAATAAACACGGCTTCGATGTCGAAGACGACAAAGAGCATCGCGACCATATAGAACCGGGGGGTGAAGCGGCCTCTGACCGGAGAAACATCCGGCACGCCGCTTTCGTAGGTGTCGCCTTTGACCTTGTTCGGTTTGGATGGCCCGATGATGAGATTGAGGCTGAGGAGCAACATCCCCATTCCGAACGCCGCGAGTGTCATCAGGCCGACGATCAGCCAGTTATTACCGAACGTCTCCAATTGCCGCCTTCTCCAGGTCATCGAGGGGCCGGTAACGACCGGTCCAGCGATCCTCCGTCGTCCCGTCCGTTGCTGTACGGCCACCCCTCCGGGCGCGCCTGTGGCACGGTCGCGACGTGAGCAATCCTAGCATAGTCCGCCCTCGTTTCAGCATTCCTCATTCGCCTGAATTCAGGGTGGATTTATCGGATTTGCCTGCTCCGCACCGGGAACGGCAGATCGGAGAAACTACCGCCGTGCGGCGCGGTGCAGGCGCTTTCCCGTGCTCCCCGTTCGCACAACACGTGGCTCGCGATAACCTGCGGGAGAAGACTCCATGATCCCAATCGATCGTTCCCGGACCGCATTGGCGGACGCCCTCGACGATGCCCGGCGCGGATTCACCGGCCGGCAGTCGCTCTTCGCGAAAAACCTGTCGACCGGGGAGCGCATCGCATTCGACGCGGAAACCGAGGTTCCGACCGCCAGCGTCATCAAGATTCCGATCATGCTGGCTCTCTACCACGAGATCGACCAGCAACGACTGGACGAGCACCAGCTGCGCTCCATGCAGGAAGCGGATCGCAAGCAGGGCACCGGGATCATCCGCGATCTGACCGTTGGACGCGAATTCTCCTTCTTCGATCTCTGCCGTCTCATGATCGCGCTGAGCGACAACACCGCCACCCGCATGATCGCGCGGTCGCTCGGCGTCGACCGGATCAACGACCTGCTGCGCACCTGGGGATTCCCGGTCACGACCTTCCGGTACGAGACCTGGGAACCGCACGATCCTCGCGAATATGCCGTTTCCAGCGCCCGGGAAATGGCCGAAATGCTCGAACGGCTCGATGCCGGCGCGCTCCTGTCGCCGGCATCGACCGCCGCGGCCCTGGGGCATTTGCGCGCCCAGCAGGACGACACCCAGCTCCGGCGATGGGTGCCCTATCCCCGCTATCTGGAATCGTGCGCCGGAAACGACGCACTGCAGATCTGGAACAAGACCGGTCAGATGCAGGGGGTCCGCACCGACGCCGCCATTTTCCAGAGCTCGAACGCGAAATGGATCGTTGTCTCGTTTACTCGCGACAGCGTCGATCACAGCTACCGCCTGGAACACGAGGGCAATCTCCTGAACGCTCGCACCGGCTCGGTGATCTACGATGCATGGGGAAGAAAGGACTGAACGACCATGCCCTACCGGCCTCTGGCGCCCGACCTCCTGCTCACGGGCGGCACGGTGCATACGATGGATGCGCACGACCGGACCGCAACCGCGGTTGCGGTCAAGGACGGCCGGATCGTGGGGGTCGGACTCGATGACGAGCTGCGATCGCTGGCTGGGCTCGGCACGATCGAAGAACCCCTCGATGGTCGAATCGTCATTCCCGGCCTCATCGATGCCCACAACCATCTGCTTTCGACCGGGTTCGTCCTGCAGGAAATCCAGCTCTATGACTGTCGCTCGATCGCCGCCATCGTGGAACGGGTGCGAACCGCGGTCGAGCAAGCGGAGCCGGGCACATGGATCACCGGGCGCGGTTGGGACGAGAGCCTGCTGGCCGAGCGGCGCGTTCCCACCCGGCACGATCTCGATCCGGTATCGCCGGCCAATCCGGTCGTGCTGCACCGGGTCTGGAACAAGCTGACCTGCAATTCCGCCGCACTGCGGGCCGCCGGTATCGACCGCACGACCCCGGACCCGCCTGCCGGCGTCGCCTATAGCGGATCGTTCGACCGCGACGAGCACGGTGAACCGACGGGACTGTTTCGCGATCGCGCCAAGGAGATGATCGCGGCTGCCCTGCCACCCCGGACCGCCAAAGCCATCGTGCGTGCCATCGAGATCGCCTGCCAGCACTACAATGCGGCAGGCATCACGGCCATCGGCGAACCAGGACTCTATCCGGACGAGATGCGCGGATTCCACCGGGCACATCGGGAAGGTCGCCTGTCGGTTCGCACCGACATGATGCTGGCCGGTTGGGGATTCGGACCCGCCTCGATCGAATCAGAGCTCAGAACCCGCTTCGCGTCGTTCGGTCTCATGACCGGATTCGGCGATGCTATGGTGCGGATCGGCGGCATCAAATTGATGCCAGACGGCGGTATCGGCGACCGGACAGCCCGGCTCTTCGCCCCGTATGTCGGAGAACCGGAGAACCGCGGTCAATGGATCATCGAACCGGACGAGCTCCGGGAGGCGATCCGGTTCGCGCACGAGCTCGGCTTGGCGGTCGATACCCACACCTGTGGGGACGAGGCGCAGCAAGTAGTGGTCGAAGCCTACGCCGCCGCGCAGAGCGCCGATCCCAAACCTTGGTTGCGGCACCGGGTGCATCATGCCTACCTGCCAACCGAACGGAGTCTCGTCGCGATGGCGGCCTGGCGTATCCCCGCGGTCGTTTCGAACCCGTTTCTCCGCTCGCTGGGCGAGAGCTTCGTCCACTCGCTCGGAATCGAACGGGCGGCGCGCATCATGCCGATGCGCACCTATATCGACCGCGGGGTGCCGCTGGCCGGATCGTCCGATTCTCCGGTTGCGGTGTTCGATCCCTGGATCGGGATCCACGCGTCGATAACCCGAGCGACGATCGAGGGAACCATTCTGGGACCGGACGAGCGACTTTCGCCGCGGGAAGCGCTTCGCTCGTATACGATCGGCGGAGCCTATGCGCTGGGCCGGGAACGGGAGATCGGCTCGATCGAACCGGGCAAGCTGGCCGATCTGGTCGTGCTCGATCGCGATCCGCTCGCGGCCGCTCCCGAGCAGTTTCTCGAATGGCGGCCGCGCGCCACGATGGTGGAAGGAATCTGGAAGGTGGACAATCGATAATGCACGCACGATTCGACGTTGTCATCGCGGGCGGCGGATTCGCCGGCGCGTCCCTGAGCGGGGTGCTTGCCCGTGGAGGATTGCGGGTCGCCGTCATCGAACGGGAACGGCAATTTCGCGACCGCATCCGGGGAGAATTCACCTGGCCGTGGGGACGCGCGGAAATCGACCGGCTCGGTCTTCTGCCCGTCTTCGAATCGATCGGCGCGCTTCCCCTCCAACGAATCGATGAGTATGCGGATGGCACATTCGCAAAATCGACCGATATCGTCCCCCGCCCCGGCTTGACCTATCGCCATGCGCCATTGCAGGACGCATTGCTCGGCTGGGCAGCGGACCAGGGCGCGGAGATCGTGCGACCCGCGCGCGTGCTCGGATTCGAACCGGGCGATCCACCAACCGTGCGTTTGGATCGCAACGGCACCGGCGCGACTGTGAGCGCGAGCTTGGTCGTTGCGGCGACGGGACGCGAATCGGCCGCCCGGACCTGGGCCGGAGGCCGCTCGGAAAGCGCCCCGGAACACCATCGGTTCGGTGGGGTCGCCGTCGAGGGCGCCGCGTTTCGGGAGGGTTCCTTGCTGCTCGGGCAGAATCCGCCCGAACAGGCGATGGCGTTTCATCTCGGAGAGGGAATCTCCCGGTTCTACCTGCGCACCTTCGATGACGTAGTGCAGACGACCGGCCTGGCGCGTTCGTTCGAATCGGCGATCGCCTATGCGCGATCCTGGTTCCCCGATGCGGTGCTGGCGAACGCTCGCCCGGTCGGACCGCTCGGGTTCTTTCCGAATAGCAACACATGGGCCTCGAAACTGACCGCGCCGGGGTTGGCGCTGATCGGGGACGCCGCGGGATCGGCCGATCCCAGTGGCGGTCACGGAACCAGTCTCGTGTTCCGGGATGTGCGTGTTCTGAGCGAGCTGCTTCTCGCCTCGACCGACTGGGCGGCGGCCTTGACCCAGTACGAAACCGAGCGGCATGCGTATTACGATGCCATTCGGGCGCGGGATCGCTGGTATGGCGAGATTTCGGCCGGACGCGGTCCCGAGGGCGCGGAACGTCGCGCGCGCCAGGCACGAGCGCGCGAGCTCGACCCTGCGCTGGGTGGATTCGGCGCTATCGAGTTCCTCGGTCCGGACGGTCTCGTTCCCGACGAAGCACACCGCCGCATCTATTTCGGCGAATCGATCCCAAAC
>JBIQLF010000067.1:0-15800 GCA_044464585.1 Thermomicrobia bacterium | reverse complement strand
ACTCCGAACTCCGAACTCCGAACTCCGAACTCCGAACTCCGAACTCCGAACTCCGAACTCCGGACCATATTGTGCGCAACCGGTGGTTGTCCGTACAGGTCAAAATCCCTACTATGTGGACAAGTGGAGGGAATTGTGGGGATAAGTGGGGGATGATGTGGATAACTCGGGTCGCATCTGGCCCAGTGATCCGTCCCCCGATATCCCACGGGCGATATGTTTCTCGGGCGCTTTACCTACAACGTCGATCAGAAAGGGCGGCTGGCCGTGCCGGCGCGCTTTCGCGAATCGCTCTCCGGGACGGTCATCCTCACCCGGGGGATCGACCCCTGTCTGGTGCTCTATCCTTTGGAGAGTTGGGAGCCGCTGGCAGCCAAG
The DNA here is from genome assembly GCA_044464585.1 of Thermomicrobia bacterium. GTDB lineage: Bacteria > Chloroflexota > Chloroflexia > Thermomicrobiales > UBA6265 > JAMLHN01. Next base: position 15,422 of record JBIQLF010000067.1, on the reverse strand, counting down.
GTCGATGCGCTCCCGCTGGCCGATCCGGATGCCCGCGCATTCCGGCGGTTGATGTACGCCGAGGCCGCGAATCTCGAGCTCGACAGTCAGGGGCGTATTCTTTTGCCGCCTGAGCTGCGGGCGTGGGCCGGTATCGAGCGCGAGGCAATCATCGTCGGGGTCAATACCTCGATCGAAATCTGGAGTCAGTCGGAGTGGCAGGCGCAGCAAGCGGCGATGGACGAGCAGAGAAGCGATCTCGCCGGCCGTTTCACCGGGTTGATCTAGCGGCCACGCTCGCGGGGCTCGGCGCCCAGCGTCCAGCGTCCAGCGCGCTCGGGCCACGTGGAATTCCGGACGCCGGATCCTCTTGCAGGCCGGCCGCATGACCTATTTCGCCGCATTGCGTCATCAACCGGTGCTCTGGGATGAAGCGGTCGAGGCACTCCAGCCCAGACCGGGGGGACGGTATGCCGATGGAACCTTCGGCGGCGGGGGCCATACCCAGCTTTTGCTCGCCCGGTCCGCGCCCGACGGACGGGTGATCGCATTCGATCTCGATCCAGCGGCAATCGAACGCGGCAACGCGCTGATGCTGGGCGACCGGTTGGTGCTGGTGCATGGTTCGTTCGCGACGCTCTACGAGGCCACGGACGCCGCCGGTATGCTGCCGCTGGATGGAATCCTGCTCGACCTCGGTTTCTCGTCATTCCAGATCGACGATCCAGCGCGTGGGTTTTCGTTGCGGCTCGATGGTCCGCTCGATATGCGGTTCGATGATTCTTCCGGACCGTCCGCCGCCGATCTGGTGAATGATCTCGATGAGCCGTCGCTGGCCGATCTGATCTGGCGATATGGCGAGGATCGCAATTCGCGCCGGATCGCGGCCGCCATCGTCCGGGCCCGCCAGCAGGCGCGGATCGAAACGACCGCTCAGCTTGCCGCGGTCGTGGAACGAGCCTCGGGTCGGTCACAGGGCAGGATTCACCCGGCGACGCGCACGTTCCAGGCGTTGCGCATCGCGGTCAACGACGAACTGGAGACCCTGGCGCGAGCCCTCGATGCCGCGGTCGCGGCGCTGGCGCCGGGTGGCCGCCTGGCGGTCATCAGCTTTCATTCGCTGGAAGATCGCATCGTCAAGCAGTTCATCGCCCGGGAGAGCGCAACCTGTGTTTGTCCACCCGAGCAACCGATATGCACCTGCCAGACGATTCCCCGGTTGCAGTCGGTCGGCAAACCAGTCAAACCGTCGAACGAAGAGATCGAACGAAATCCCCGCAGCCGCAGCGCGATCATGCGCGTGGCCGAACGACTGCCCGAAAGATAAGAGCGCCCTATGTCACCGACCGCATCCAGGCGAACCTCACCGCCGATTCCCCTCTCCGCGTTGCTGGAAGCGACCGGTGGCGAGCTGATCGGCTATCTCGATCCAGATGCCGAGTTTCGCTGGGTCGAACGCAATTCGCGGGATATCGTGCCGGGCGATCTCTTCATCGCGGTTCGGGGCGAGGTGCATGACGGGCATACCTTCGTGGCCGATGCCGCTACCCATGGCGCGATGGCCGCACTGGTGCGGCGCGATTGGGCCGTGGCGCATGCGGACGCTCCCTTGCCCCTGATCGCGGTTTCCGAGCCGGTCGAGGCATTGCAGCGGCTTGCGGCTGCTCGGCGGTCCCGTCTGGATGTCGCGATCGTGGGAGTGACCGGCAGCCTGGGGAAGACCAGCACCAAGGAGACGATCGCCGCCGCGCTGGGCGCCCGGTACCGCACCTATCGCAGTCCCGGAAACATGAACAGTGAAATCGGGTTGCCGCTGTCCATCCTCGAGATCGAACCGGATGTGCAGATGGCCGTTCTGGAGATGGGCGGCGCCTATGCGATGGGCGAAGTCGCGCTGCTGGCTTCGATTGCCAAACCGAAGGTCGGAGTGGTGACCAATGTCCATCCGATCCATCTGGAGCGGATGGGCACGATCGAGGCGATTGCGGAAACCAAGCGTGAGCTTCCGGCATCCCTCGACCCCTCGGGGTTCGCGGTGCTGAACGGAGACGATCCGCGGGTGCGAGCGATGGCCGGTCACACCTCCGCGACGGTGCTGACCTATGGTTCGTCACCGGAGAACACGCTCTGGTATTCCGACCTGGAAACCTTCGGGAATCAGGGGATCGCCTTTCGGCTTCACGGAATCTGGCCGTCGCGCCGAATCGAGCTGCCGCTCGCGGGCGCGCATTCGGTCGAGCTGGCAATGGCAGCATTGCTGACCGGGCAGCTCTTCGGTTTGGAGCTCGATGAGATGCTGGGCGCGCTCAGCGATCGCGGGGTGCAAATTCGCTTGCGCCCGCTCCCCGGTGTCAACAATTCGCGATTGATCGACGACACCTACAATGCGAGCGCGCCCTCGGTCGTGAGCGCGTTGCGGGTGTTGCGGGAAACCGAGGCCAGGCGCCGGATCGCCGTGCTCGGCGGGATGCGCGAGCTCGGCGCCGAGACCGATGCCCAGCATCGGATCGTCGGTCGGGAAGCGGCGGATACCGTCGAGCGGCTATACACCTATGGGGATTTGGCGCTGAAATTCGTCGATGCGGCGCTCGAAGCCGCCGGAGTCGACGGGCGATCGTTTAGCGTGCAATCATATCGCGAAGACCAGCGTGAGGAGTTGATCGGCGACCTCCTGGCCGAGTTGTCCGAAGGAGATCTGGTGCTGCTCAAAGGATCGCGCGGTTTGGAGATGGAACGCATCGTCCAGGCGCTCACCGTCGCTGTCGAAGGGTCGGACCCAACCGAATGATCGATCTTGCCACCAGCGGGCATCCGACCCTTGGGGTGCTCATGACCAGCGTCATGCCAGCCGACCCCAACCAGAATATGGCGGTTTCGCTGGCGCTGGCGAGTTTGGCGTTCATCATCACGGTTTTGATCGGGCGACCGATCGTCACCTTGCTCCGGTTGAAAAAGGCCGGCAAGCAAATCCGCAAGGAAGGGCCCGCCAGCCACATCGTCAAGATGGGGGTGCCGACCATGGGCGGCATCATGGTTTCGACCACGGTCGTGATCCTGACCATCGTCTTCAATCTGGCCGGCCGTTTGTCGATGCTCCTGCCGATCGGGATTCTGGTGGCATCGGCGATTCTGGGCGCACTGGACGACCGGCAGAGTTTCGTGGGCGCCAAGCGCCATGGGATGTCGGCCCGGCGCAAGATCGTTTGGCAAACCGGAATCGCCACCGTGGCCGGACTGGTGCTGTTCTTGCCGCATCCCTATGGATTCGCGCTGCACCATATCTACATCCCCTTTTGGGGAAGCTACAGCATCGGCTGGCTCTATCTGCCGATCGCGATTCTGACGATCATCGCCATGTCGAATGCGGTCAATTTCACCGACGGACTCGATTCGCTGGCTGGTGGGCTGGCGGCCATCGCGTTCGTCGCCTACGGGATCATTGCCTACCAGCAGGGGCAGCTCGGCGTCGTGACCTTCAGTTTCACCATGGTGGGCAGTCTGCTCGGGTTTCTCTGGTTCAATGCCCACCCGGCGCAGGTCATCATGGGGGACACCGGTTCGCTGATGCTGGGGGCGACGCTGGCGGTGGCTGCCTTCATGACCGGACAATGGTTGCTGTTGCCGATCGTCGGGGCGGTGTTCGTGGCCGAAATCGTCTCGGTTATGCTTCAGGTCGGCTATTTCAAAGCGACGGGTGGCAAGCGCATCTTCAAGATGACCCCGCTGCATCACCATTTCGAGCAAAAGGAAGATGGCTGGTCGGAAACGCAGATTACTTTGCGATTCTGGATCATCGGTATGATGTTCGGTTTGATCGGAGTGGCGCTGGCGCTGCTCTGATTCCCGCATTTCAGGATTCCCTGTGATGTCATTTGAGGGAAAACGGGTCACCGTGATGGGGCTTGGCACGCGCGCCGGCGGATTGGGCGTCGCGCGCTTTTTCATCGAGCAGGGCGCGATCGTCACCGTCACCGACGGGAAGACCGAAGCCGAGCTTGCCGGACCGCTGGCGGAATTGCAGGGGTTGCCGGTCGGGCTCGCGCTGGGTGGTCACCAGGACCGGCATTTCACGCCCGAGGGCGCCGATCTGGTGGTGCGCAATCCGGCGGTGCGGCGATGGTCGCCGTATCTGGCGATGGCGCGAGCGCGCGGCGTTCCGATCGAAATGGAAATGTCCATCTTCCTGCAGGCATCTCCGGCGCCGGTCATCGGCATCACCGGCACCAAAGGCAAAACCAGCACCTCGGCTATCACCGCCGCGATCTTGCGAGAATGGCGGCCGGCCACGGTACTGGCCGGGAATATGGGCGTTTCCGCGGTTGGCTGTCTGGCGCAGATCGATGCCGATACGCCCGTCGTGCTCGAAATCTCCAATTGGCAATTGGAGGGGATGGACGAGCGTGGCATCGGCCCGCGGATTGCCGTGCTGACCAATATCCACGAGGATCATCTCGACACCTATGATGGGTTCGACGAGTATGCCGAGACCAAGCGCAGTATCGCCCGGCATCTCGGACCGGACGACACCCTCGTGGTCAATCGCGACAATGCCGAAGCATGGCGCGCGGTCGAGCACACCCGGGCAACGGTGCGCTCGTTCGGGGCCGCGGGACCGATCGATGATGGATTCTGGCTGGAAGACCGGACGATCTGCTGGCGGATCCCAGAGGCGACTGGGTGTGTCCGGCTCCCCGACCGATTCGTCTACCAGGGAGTTCATCAACGGCTGAATGCCGCCGCCGCGGTCGCGGCGGCGCTGGCGCGCGGCGCCGATCTGGATGCGGTTCGTGCCGGGCTGGAACGGTTCGAGGGGGTGAAGGACCGCGCCGAGCTCGTGGCCGAGATCGACGGGGTGCTCTTCGTCAACGACACCTCCGCGACGGCTCCGGCCGCGGCGATCGCGGCGCTCGATGCGTATCCGGGGCGCGATCTGCATGTTATCGCGGGCGGATTCGACAAGAAGCTGGAACTCGAACCATTGGGACATGCGCTGGCAAAGAATGCGGCATCGATCGTTCTGCTCGATGGCACGGCGACACCGCGCCTGATGGAGACGATTCGCGCGGCCGGCGGAAGCTGGCTCGGTCCATTCGATTCGATGGATGCGGCGGTGGACGCGGCGGCACTCCGGGCACGGCCCGGCGATGTGGTGCTGCTTTCGCCCGGATGCGCGTCGTTCGGGCTCTTTCGGGATGAGTTCGACCGGGGGGACACCTTTCGGGCGGCGGTGAGACGGTTGCAGGAGATGAGCGAACGATGACCGAGATTACGCTGCCGGCGCCGCCGGCCCGCGTGCATTTCATCGGAATCGGCGGGATCGGTATGAGCGGTCTGGCCGCGGTACTGCATGGTCAAGGCTATATCGTCACCGGGTCCGACTCCGGCGCCAATGCCCAGACGTTGCAGTTGGCGTCCAGGGGCGTGGAAATCCAGCGCGGACATACCGAAACGGCGAACGCCGCGGCTGCCGATCTGGTCGTCATCACGGCCGCTGTCCACGACAACCCGGAGATCGCGGCGGCTATCGCACGTGATATCCCGATCATCAAACGAGCCAGGCTGCTCGGGATGCTGGCGCAGCAGAAGACCTCGATCGCGGTTGCTGGATCGCACGGAAAATCGACCACCTCGGGAATGCTGGTCACCGCGCTGGATGCGCTCGGGGCCGATCCGTCCTATTTCGTCGGCGCGGTCGTCGGCAATACCGGCGCCAATTCCGCGTGGACCGATGGAAACCAGATCGTGGTGGAAGCGGACGAATACGACCGCTCGTTCTGGACGTTGCATCCGGACATCGCCATCATCACCAATATCGAATTCGATCATCCGGACATCTTCACGCACGAAACCTATGATGAGGCATTCGCCCGCTTTGCCAGCCAGGTGGCGCCCGAGGGAGCGCTGGTCGTGCGGGGGGACGATCCGGGGGTGGCGCGCATACTGCCATCGTTGAGCTTCTCGCCATTTCGGGTGGTGACCTTTGGACTCGAACCAGGTCTGGATTGGCAAGCCGTCGAGTTGGAATCGAGCTGGGCGGTGCAGCCGCCGGACGGCGCGCCGGTCGCGCTCGATCCGCGGGTGCCCGGCAAACACAATGTTCTGAATGCCACCGCCGCATTGGCGGCGCTCGACGCGCTGGGATTCGATCGTGCCCGGGCCGCTGCCGCGCTCGAAACGTTCAGCGGTGTCGGCCGGCGATTCGAATTCGCCGGCGAAGCGGCTGGCGTCACGGTGATCGACGATTACGCGCATCATCCGACCGAAATCTCGGCGACCCTGCAGGCGGCACGGGAACGTTTTCCTGGCCGCCGGATCTGGGCGATCTTCCAGCCGCATACCTATTCGCGCACCAAAGCGCTGATCGACGATTTCGCCGCCGCCCTGGCTGTTGCCGACGAAATCGTCGTGCTCGAGATCTATGCCGCCCGCGAGGACGACGATGGGAGTGTGTCGTCGGGCGATCTGGCGCGGCGCATCGGACCACGGGCCGACGTGATTCCCGGGGTGTCCGATGTGGTCCCGGCGGTTTATCCTCTCTTGCGGGACGGGGATGTCGTGCTCACCATTGGCGCTGGCGACGTTACCCATGCCGCTCCCGCCCTCGTTCGCGCACTGGAACGAGGTCCGATCGACTGAAAGCGTTCGAATCCTGCCATGAGCCGTACCGCTCCCACGCCTGTTCTCGCTCCCATTCCCGATCATCCCGATCTGAAAGTCATGGTCGATGCCCCAATGGGCAATATGACCACCTGGCGAATCGGGGGGCCCGCCGATTTTTCCGTGCGGGCCGGGCATCCCGACAAGGTGATCGCCGCGCTGCGCTGGGCTCATGACGAGGGGTTGCCGGTAACGGTCATCGGGGGTGGCAGCAATCTGCTGGCTGGCGATGGCGGGATTCGCGGTTTGGTGATCGTCGCCCGGACGCCGGGCGATCGTGCCGAGCAATTGCTCACGGCGACCGATCTGGGCGACGCGGTCCGGGTGCGGGTCGCTGCCCAGGCGCCGCTGACCTGGGTCGGGCGGTATTGCAGCGAACATGGCTGGGCTGGAATGGAGTGGGGCACCGGCCTGCCGGGCGCCATTGGCGGGGCCACGGTCAACAATGCGGGCGCGCACGGCACCGAGATGAAAGACCATCTCGAAACGGTCGAAATCGCGCTGGCGGATGGAACCACCGAAATCCACGACCGCGCCTGGTTGAATCCGACCTACCGGCATACGCGGCTCAAGGATTCCACACAACCGCGCGGGGTGGCGGTGACCTGGGTCGAAATGCTGCTGCCGAAGCGCGATCCGGCCGAGCTCCAGCGGTTGGCCGACGAGCATGCCGACTATCGCCATACCACTCAACCGACCGGGCGTTGCGCCGGTTCGACCTTTACGAACCCCCCGGGCGATTTCGCGGGGCGGCTCATCGAAGCGGCTGGACTGAAGGACTTCGCGATCGGCGGGGTGCGCTTTTCGACCGTTCATTCGAATTTCATCGTCAACGATGGCACCGGTACAGCGGAGCAGGTGCTGGAGTTGATCGCGCATGCGCAGGCGGTCGTGCACGACCGGTTCGGTGTGCGTCTGGAAACCGAGATCGAGCCCATTGGGGAATTCACTGGAAGGAGCGCGGCATGACCGATCGACAACGAAACGAGAACGCTCCGAATCGCAAGGTGCGGGTCGCGGTCATTTTTGGCGGGCAATCAGGCGAGCACGACGTTTCGCTGCGTTCGGCGCAGACCGTACTCAGCGCGCTCGATGACGACCGGTTCGAGGCGGTGCCAATCGGGGTGACCCGCGATGGCCAATGGCTGACCGGGCCCGATCCGATGGCGCAGCTCACCGCATCGTCGCCGCTTTTCGCTCTCGAAGGTCCGTCGGAACCGGATGTCGATACGCTGGATGTGGCGGTGACCTCGACCTCGCAGAGTCTTCCGACCGGGTTGGGCGCGGATATCGATGTCGTCTTTCCGGTGTTGCACGGTCCGATGGGTGAGGATGGGACGGTGCAGGGGCTGCTGGAGCTTGCCGGAATTCCGTATGTCGGATCCAATGTGCTCGGTTCCGCATTGGCGATGGACAAGGCGATGGCCAAGCTGGTGCTCGATCAGCATGGCATCCCCCAGGCGCCGTGGTTGCTGGTGAACCGGCGCGAATGGGAACGCGATCCGGGTGCGGTCGCGGGCAAGATCGGCGATCTGCTCGAATATCCCTGTTTCGTCAAACCGGCCAATATGGGATCGAGCGTCGGGGTTACCAAGGTGCGCAACCCGACCGAGCTGGGCGAGGCCATGGATTTGGCCGGACGGCTCGACCGGCGGATCGTGGTCGAAAAGGGGCTGACCGTGCGGGAGCTCGAAGTGTCGGTGCTCGGCAACGATCATCCGGTCGCCTCGGTCGTTGGCGAAGTCGTTTCGGTCAACGAGTTCTATGACTACAGTGCCAAATATGTGGCCGAGGGCAGCCAGTTGCTGGTGCCAGCCGATATCCCCGCTGAGATCCAGAGCGAAATCCAGCGGCTGGCGATCGATGCGTTCGTCGCGCTCGATCTGGCCGGGTTGGCCCGCGCCGATTTCTTTCTCGATCCGGTTACCAACCAGATCTATCTCAACGAAGTCAACACGATGCCCGGTTTCACCTCGATCAGTATGTATCCCCGTTTGTGGGAAGCATCGGGGGTCACCTTGCCGGAGCTCGTGGAGCGATTGTTGCAACTGGCAATCGAGCGGTCACGGGAGCGGAAGGCGTCAGCGGCGCATTCGTGAGGCTTGGGTTCTGGGTTCTGGGTTCGGAGTCCGGGGTCCGGAGCAGTGAGCCGGCCGGGCACCACGGGACCAAGTCTGAAGCCTTGGTCCCGGAGACCCTCGCGATGACGTTCGGGAGAGTCGCGGATGGGTGGTTGCCAGGAGACCGCGCACGTCGTGCTCAAGGCTCAGGACTCAAGGCCCAAGACTCGGACCTCGAACCCGACAGTACGGCCGGGCCGAATGGTGGCCGTGATATACTGCCAAACCGTCCGGTTTTGCACCGTACGGGTAGTTTGGGGTACCCATAAAGGCGGCTCGACGCGCGCGATGGCCAGACGAACCGAATCGTTCTCGTCCCGTTCCAACGGGCGGAGCCAATTGATTTCCGAACAACCAGCCCGATGGTCGCCATCGTCGATGACGACCTGGACGTAAGGGACGAGTGGATGCCATCCGAGGGCCAGCGACCAGTACAGCAGATGCGAGGCGATTACCGATCGCCATCCGAGTCGAATCCCTCACCATTCCAGACGACCCCGCGCACCCTCACCGGCGAACCACCCGTTATGCCAATCGAGCGACCCGTGTCCAACCGTCATTCTCCCCAGACATTCGCACGCATCAAGGTCATCGGCGTCGGTGGCGCTGGTGGAAACGCGATCAATCGCATGGTCGAAATGGGCGTCGATGGGATCGAGTTCGTTTCGGTCAATACCGACGGTCAGGCGCTGCTGAACAGCAATGCCAATATTTCCGTGCGAATCGGTGACAAGCTGACCAAGGGGCTGGGCGCGGGGGGACGACCCGAGGTGGGCGCGCGCGCCGCCGAGGAAAGCGCCGACCAAATCCAGGAGCTCGTGCGCAATACCGATATGGTCTTCATCACCGCCGGTATGGGCGGTGGCACCGGCACGGGTGCGTCGCCGATCATCGCCAAGATCGCCAAGGGCGCGGGCGCATTGACGGTTGGAGTGGTCACCAAACCCTTCGAATTCGAGGGAACCCGGCGGCGCAAAGCCGCCGAGGAAGGGATCAGCGCATTGCGCGAGAGCGTCGATGCGTTGATCACCATCCCGAACGAGCGCCTGCTGCAATTGGTCGATCCGAAGACGCCGATCACCGAGGCGTTCAAAACCGCCGACGATGTGCTGCGGCAGGGAATCGGCGGTATTTCCGATCTGATCACCAAACCCGGGGTCATCAACCTCGACTTCGCCGATGTGCGCACCATCATGCACAATGCCGGATCGGCCTTGATGGCCATCGGGTTCGGTACGGGCGAAGCTCGCACGATCGACGCGGCGAAAGAAGCGATCGCCAGCCCATTGCTGGAAACGAGCATCGAAGGCGCAACCGGGGTGCTCTACAACATCACCGGCAGCTCGAATCTGACCCTCACCGAAACCAGTGACGCCGCCGAGATCATCCGGGCGGCGGTCGATGAGGATGCCGAGATCATCTATGGCACCTCGATCGACGAATCGATGGGCGATGCGGTGATGATCACGTTGATCGCCACCGGATTCGACGATCGCACCCGTATGCCGGAATTCCAGCAACCGGTGCGCCGTCCCGCCCGGCAACCGCAACCGCAGCAACAGCGGCCCGCCTATCGCGGTTATCCCGAACAGGCGCCTCGCGCACCGCATCAGAGTCCGATCGTGCCAGATGACGAATTCGACGAAGAATCGAGCATCATCCGTTTCCTGCGGGAACGGTAGCGCTCCGCGGTTGGGTCGAATGTCCGCGCGCCCGAAGAGCGAAAGGAGGGCGACCGGATGAAATGCCCCTATTGCCAGGCTCCAGATTCACGCGTCACCGACAGCCGGGAGGTTTCCGGCGGCAGCGCCATTCGCCGCCGGCGTGAATGTCTCGCCTGCGGCCGGCGCTTCACGACGTTCGAACGGGTGGAATTGGCCGGGCTGGTGGTCGTCAAGAAAGATGGCCGCCGCCAGGATTTCGATCCGGCCAAGCTGCGGCAGAAGTTACGAGTCGCGCTTACCAAACGGCCGGTCGGAGAGGATCAGATCGACCAGATCGTGCAGCGGGTCGAAGGCGATTTGCTGGCGCTGGGACAGCCCGAGGTGCCGTCGTCGGCGATCGGAGAATCGGTGCTGCGCCAGCTCAAGACGGTCGACCACGTGGCCTATATTCGCTTTGCGTCCGTCTATCGGGAGTTTGCCGACCTGCAGGACCTCAAACGTGAAGTCGAGGGTTTGAGCGATCCCGAGGCGCCGAAGAACGCGCCGTAGGGCGCTCAGTCCGGGACGCCCGGTTCCTGCTCCAGCCGTTCGATGGTCGTTGCCAGCCACGCGCGGTCGGCGCGCCGAATCGCCTGGAGATGATCGATGGCCAGATCGACGCTGAGTTGGCCGCCGTGTGGGGGAACGGTCGATGGAGTGGCGAGCAGCGCATCCAGTTTTTCCAGCCGTTCTTTCAGACTTCGGATTGCGACCTCCCGGTCGAGGTAATTGACCATCATCAGGCCGATGTCCCCCTCCTGGATCACCGTGCTCGTATTGGCGAGGTTTTCGCGTAGCAGCTCCGTGAAAAGCGCTTGACCGCCCGGGGTGATCGAATAGACCTTGCGGGGCGGCCGGTTGCCTGCCTGCTCGCGATAGACGCTGACATACCCGCCCACGGCCAGCCGGTCGAGCAAGGCATAGGCAGTCGGTTTCTTCATCGTGGTGACCTGGCAGAGCGCCCGTTCGATGAATTCGTTGATCTGATAGCCATGCCGGTCCTGGCTCATCAGCACGCCGAGCAGGAGCAGGGCGCGCTCATCCCAGCCGGTGGTGTCGATTCGGTCTGACTCGGGTTGCATGATTCCTCTGGGCCCTGGCACGTTCGAGCGATGTAGTCATTCTTGACTAATCATCGATACAAGTCTACACTCGTTGCAAATAGTCAGAACGGACTATACAGATGTGACTACAAAGTGGTGCGCTCGCCGGTTTCCTCCGGCGGCTGCCTGGAGAATCGATTCATGTTCCTGGCCATTCGCGAGATGCGCCATTCCAAATTGCGATTCGCATTGATCACCCTCGTCATCACGATGGTGTCGAGTCTGGTTTTCATCATCGCCGCGCTGGCGAACGGCCTGAGCGAAGGAAACACTGCCGCCATCGAGGCGCTGCCGGTCGATGGCATCGTGGTCACGGCGGGCAGCGATTTTCTGCTCGACCGCTCGGCGGTTTCAGCGGCCGATGCGCAGAAGATCGCGGCGCTTCCCGGTATCGACGTTGCTGAACCGATCGGTATTTCGGGGGGGAATGTCACGACGGCGAAAAGCGACACGCTGATCGGGGTTTCACTGTTCGGTATCGCGCCCGATGGTTTGGTGCGGCCCCGCATCGTGAAAGGTGCCGGACTCGGCGGACCAGCGAATGGCGTCGTGATCGATCGAACATTGGCGGACGATGGCGTCGGCGTGGGCGATACCCTCCTGGTAGAACCCGGCGGCGCCGAGCTGACCGTGGTGGGTATCACCGAGAATCAGACCTATCGGATCGCGCCGGTCGTGTTCATGCCGCTCGATCTCTTTCGGGAACTGCATCCGGCTCTCCCCGGACAACCAGATGATGCGGTGACGGCCATTCTGGTGAAGGGCAGTGGTGCTGGAATCGCGTCGATTCCGGATGCGGCGCCGGGAACGATGATCGGCAGCACGCGGCAGGTGAGCGACCACATCCCCGGAGAATCGGAGCAGAACAGCACGTTGTTGTTGATTCAGGTCTTCCTGGTCGTCATTGCCGCGGGAATCATCGCCGCGTTCTTCTACATCATCACCCTGCAGAAGATGCCCGAATTGGGCGTGATGAAGGCAATCGGCGCCAGAACAGGGTATCTCGCTCGTTCGCTGGTGGCTCAGGTGTTCGTGCTGGCGCTGGCTGGCGTGCTGCTCGGCATCTCGATCGCCGACACGCTCGATCTGGTCATCGGAACCGCCGTGCCCTACAGCATTTCGGCGAGCCGCATGGCGGTATTCGGAACGTTGCTGCTGGTCGTGGCGGTGGGTGGCACGCTGCTCTCCCTGTTGCGGATCGCGCGAGTCGATCCGCTGGCCGCCATCAATACCGCCGGTTGAACGCCGGGAAGCAGCCAGGAGTGAGACGATGAACGAGTCCGTTCTGGAACTCAGTGGAATCCAGAGAGTCTTCGGAGAAGGAGAATCCCGGGTCGAAGCCCTCACCGATATCGATCTGAGCGTCGGGGCGGGCGAGCTGGTTGCCCTGGTCGGGCCATCCGGTTCCGGGAAATCGACCTTGCTCTCGATTGCGGGAGCGTTGCTGTCGCCGACCGCGGGCACCGCCCGGCTGGATGGTGTCGATATCGGTGATGCAGCCGAGCGGGAGCGGGCCGATCTGCGGCTGCGGAAGATCGGGTTCATCTTTCAGGGATCGAACCTGGTTTCCTATCTGACCGGTCGCGAGCAGTTGCTCTTTCTGGGGCACCTGATCGGCCTGCCGAAGGAGGCGGCTCGCCAGCGCGCCGATCGCCTGCTGGACGAGCTGGGCATGACCGGCCGGGCCGATCATTATCCGGAAGCGATGTCCGGTGGCCAGCGACAGCGGATCGCCATCGCGCGGGCACTGATGAACGATCCGCGTATCGTGCTGGCCGACGAGCCAACGGCCAGTCTCGATTCCGCACGCGGAAGACGCGTGGTCGAGATGCTGGCCAACGAGGTGCACGAGCGGGACAAGGCCGGCATTCTGGTAACGCACGACGAACGGTTGATCGATCTGTGTGACCGGGTGGTGCGGATTGCCGATGGCCGGCTCGAACGGGACGTCGCGTTGGTGTAGGGCGGCCCGGCCGGCGAGAGCGACGAGATGCCTCCACTTCCATTCGAGATGGCGGACGCGGACGGGCACAACCGGCCAGGACCGCTGTCGCGAGTGGTAAAAACGCTCCAGGCACAGAAAAACCCCAGTGGCGGATCCGCCACTGGGGTTGCTGATATGGATCCGGATGGACCGTCAGTTCGCGACGGGCGCGGCGAGGTGCTTGTCGACCCGTTCGACGATCTGGCGTTTCGGATAGCCGCCGAGCAGCCGGTCGACCGCCTGGCCATCCTTGAAGAGCACGAGGGTGGGGATGGTCATGATGCCCAGCTTGGCCGCATTGACCTGCTCTTCATCGACATTGATCTTGACGATCTTGACCGTATCCTCGCGCTCTTTGGCAAGCTCATTCAGAATCGGCGCGATCGCGCGACAGGGACCGCACCAGGGAGCCCAGAAATCGACCAGCACGAGCTTGTCGGACTGCATGACCTCGTTCTCGAACTGGGCGTCTGTGATCTCGTTGACCTTGGACATTCGTCTTCTCCGACGTGGTTACTATTTACAAGCCACTTCCGAAATACTAGCACATCCGTGCGTATCCCGCCAGACCGGTCCGCCCTTGGAACGCGGCCACCGCGGAATCGCACAGCCATATCCGGAAGCTGAGGCCGTTGTCCTCATGGCTATACTACTCTCTCCGATCGAACATGTCGGGTCGTGCTTGCGGACATCCGCTGATGCGCCACCGCGAGCATTTTGGTTTCGGCGCGGCTTTGGGCGCGAGATACGAGCGGACGGCACGGGATATCGGACGCAATGGAGAAATCGCCCAGAATCGGACTCGATGTTGCGCCATTGGGCTATCCCCCGTCCGGGGTGCGGGCCTATGTCGAAGCGCTTATCGCCGCATTTCGATTCCGCGATTCTGGTATCGAGCTGGTGCCGCTGGCTCGCTCCAGCGCGCTGATCCGGGGTTCCAACCGCCTGCGGCGGCTGAATTGGGAGAGCCGCGGTATTGGCTCGGCGGCGCGGGCCGCGCAGGTCGATCTGTTGCATATGACCCGGTTTGCCGCGCCACGGGGGATGGACGGACCGTTCGTCGTCACCGTGCACGATCTGATTCCGTTGCAGCTGCCGGAGTACCGATCATCGCTGGCGGCTCGGGTCCAGGCCGAGGTGGCGACGCGCGCGGTGATCTCGGCGACGCGCATCATCGTGCCATCGCGGGTGGTCGCAAACGATGTCACTGCCCTGCTCGATATTCCGCCGAACCGGATCGATGTCATTCCCATGGGAGTCGCGATTCCGGAATCGAGCTCGACCCCGGCGCCGTTCTCCGGACCGTATGTACTCCATACCGGCGGATTCGATGCGCGCAAGAATCTGCTCGCCCTGGTGCGCGCATTCGACCGGGCGCTGCCGGATATGGGCCCGGACTGGCGGCTGGTTCTGCTGGGGGCACCACATACGGGTAATCCGGTGGTCTATCCACCACTTCGGCCGGAAATCGAGCGTCTCGGGTTGACCGACCGGGTCGTTATGACCGGCCGGGTTGGAGAAGCGGAGAAAGACGCACTGTACCGGCATGCCTCGATCGTCGTTGCGCCGTCGCTGAACGAGGGATTCGGGTTGCCGATTCTGGAGGCGATGGCCCACGGACGACCCGTCATCGCCAGCAATCGCACATCCCACCCCGAGGTCGCGGGAGATGCCGCGTTGCTGGTCGAACCCACCGAGGACGCGCTGGCCGGGGCGCTCGTTCGTCTCGCCAAGGATGAAATGTTGCGCGGTGATCTTTCGGCGCGTGGTCTCGGGCGGGCCGCGCAATTCCCCTGGTCTCGCACCGCCGAACGCACGATCGAAACCTACCGGAAGGCGCTCGGGGCATAGCCACTGGCATTCGAGAGAAGCGCGG
>JBIQLF010000066.1:0-16222 GCA_044464585.1 Thermomicrobia bacterium | reverse complement strand
TCGGAGTTCGGAGTTCGGAGTTCGGAGTTCGGAGTTCGGAGTTCGGAGTTCGGAGAAGGATGAGGTGGTTGGGGGATGGGAGAGGAGCGGCTCGGGGTGGAATATGGAATTCGAATGAATGGCAACGGTTGCTACCTCGGATCATTCGCGCGTCTCGGTCGATCCGGGAACCATCAGTCCCGAAGGGACTTCGCCTCTATAGCGACGGGCTGAAGTCCGTCGTGGGGCCCCAACCCGGCCCGCGCCGAATGCAGGAACTGTCTTGGCGAACGGATCCGGGCTCACCCGGCGTTTCGACGGTGGGGAGGGAGGACGCGCCAACGTATGGCGATTCGGCTGGATGAGGACTAGGGTTCGACGATGCGGGCGAGCACCGCGCCAGCGGCGATCCGCTCGGCTGGCGCGACCAGGATTTCCTGCACGGTCCCGGAGCGGTGCGCGCGAATTTCATTTTCCATCTTCATCGCTTCGACCACGGCGATCAGATCGCCACCGGACACCACCGCGCCGGATTCGACAGCGAGACGCAGCACCGTTCCCTGGATCGGGCTGGTCAGCTCCGCTCCCCCAGTCCCGCCGCCGGCGCGATGCCCGTTCGCGCTTCGCTTTGGCGCGGATTTGGAAGTTGCGGCCATCGGCCGGGTGGCGGCCCCCAGCCCCTCACCGAATGCGCGCACCGTGAAGCGGCGTCCATTGACTTCCAGGATCCGCTCAGTCGCCTCGGCATCACCGGCTGGATGCGCCGGGCTCCCTTCCCAGGGAGCAGGGATGACCTCAGGATGCTCTTCGAGATAGCGCGTCGTCACGCCGCCGTCGACGAACGCCGGATCGTCTAGCACCCGCCGGTGGAATTCGATCGTGCTCGGCACCCCCTCGATCCGGAATTCGTCCAGTGCCCGGCGCGCCCGTGCCAGCGATTCGTTCCGATCCCGCCCGGTCACGACCAGCTTGGCGATCAACGAGTCGTAGGCCGGCAGCACCGTGAATCCCGGTTCGGCTGCGGAATCGATGCGGATGCCGGGACCGAGAGGAAACCGCAGCTTTGTGATCTGGCCCGGTATGGGGGCAAAACCGCGACCCGAGTCCTCGGCATTGATACGCAACTGGAGGGAATGCCCGCGTGTTTCGATCGACTCCTGGGAAAACGACAACGGGTCACCAGCGGCAACGAGCAACTGCTCGCGCACCAGGTCGATCCCGGTCGTTTCCTCGGTGATCGTGTGCTCCACCTGAATGCGGGTATTCATCTCCAGAAAATAGAAATTGCCATTCGGTTCGACCATGAACTCGACCGTTCCGGCATTCTCATAGCCAACCGCCCGCGCCAGCGCGACCGCCGCGTCCCCCAGCGCTCGCCGGGTTTCCAGATCGAGATGACTCGCCGGAGCCTCCTCGATCAGCTTTTGATGCCGCCGCTGCACCGAGCAATCGCGTTCGCCCAACCAGACCGCATTTCCATGGCGATCGGCCATGAGCTGCATTTCGATGTGCCGGGCCGCCCCCAGATAGCGTTCGGCATAGACCGCCGGATTGCCAAAATATCGACTGGCTTCACCGCTGCTGCCGGTAAAGGCGGATTCGACATCCGCGGGGGTTGCCGCGACCCGGAATCCCCGGCCGCCGCCCCCGGCCGATGCTTTGAACGCCACCGGAAACCCGATCGAATCGGCCGCGGCGGTGGCCGCTTCCAGGTCCGGCAGCGGTTCTCCCGTTCCGGGCACCACGGGCACACCAGCCTGCACGGCTATGGCGCGCGCCTCGATCTTGCTGCCCATGGCCGCAATGGCGGGAGCCGGTGGACCGATGAACGAGATTCCGGCATCGGTGCAGCGCCGGGCGAAAATGGCATTCTCGGCGAGAAACCCATATCCCGGATGGATCGCATTCGCTCCAGACTGGGCGGCCCGTTCGAGAATCTGATCGATATCGAGATACGGCAACCCGTTCGCATCGGTCAGCGCGTAGGCATCGTCCGCCAGCTGCACGTGGAGGGCGCGCTCCTCGCCCGGGCCGTAGACCGCCACCGTGGCCAATCCGAGATCGCGGCACGCCCGGATGACCCGCACGGCGATCTCACCCCGATTGGCTATCAGCACCCGATCGAACGGCATTGCGGTTTACCCCTCGGCCTGCGCCGGTTTCACAACGGTTTCAGAGAACCAGGTATCGAGCAGAGCGGGATCGCGCAAATCCCAGGGAAGCGGAGCATAGCGAATGCTCAGATTGTCTTCCATTCCGGTACAAGCAGTGCGCAGCATCGCCACATCGCCAGTATCCAGACACTGGCGTCTGAAATCGGCATAGCCATCCATCTTGCGTTCCATGATCCAGCCGATGAAGCCGGCCAGCTCGGCATGGCTGGGATCGAGCATATAGGCGTTGACGATACGCGCATACCGGGTGCGATAGGCTCCCCAGGTGATCCCTTCGCGGAAATTCCCGACGACGGCGTGCGCGTGCAGCGTGTGAAGCTGCTCGAACATCCGCTCGATCGACCCCGGCAGGACGGCTTCCAGTCCATCGACCTGAGCGGCGATCGCGGTGCGGAGCCGATCGAGCTCCGCGCGCTGATCGGCAGTCAGGGTCGATTCGTCCAGGGTCTCGGCGCCGTACAACGTACCGGCCGCAACCCAGCTCCCATCGTCTTGAAGGCGGCAATTGCTGAACCGCTCGATGGGCGAGGGATCGATCCCGGCGCCCGACGTATCGGTCCAATAGCGGCCGAAGTTCTCGCACCCCACATCCGCGCTTACCTCGGCCAATGGCAACCGGTCCGTCAGACCCGTGGTCGACGATGGCGCATGGCGCGAAACCAGAAAGACGGCGGCCACCAGCGCCGCGCACACGACGCCAGCGATGAACACTCCGCCAGCGGCATGCCGGCTCGCAAGCTGACGGGCGCTTTTCGGTTGGGCGGGTTCGGTAGTGCTCACACGCTCGAGACTGGCGGTATCGGGACGATCGGTCACGCGCGCAACGGTACCACGCGCTCTCGTCTTCCGTGCGATCCATTCTGCGAACCAGCCGGCGGTTCAGTTCGGCCAGGTTCTTTACAATCCCCACAGATCAAGCAGTGGCCGCCGTCGAGGAGGACGAGATGACGATCGGAACGAAAGAAACCACGCACACGATGACCGGCTGGCAGGCAGTCGTCGAAGCATTGCGGGCCGAAGGTGTGCCCTATGTGTTCGGCCTGCCTGGGGATCCCGGGCATCTGTACGATGCCGTCTACGAGCTCGAGCAGGATGGCGGACCGAAAGCGATCGGCGTTCGCTACGAGACCTCGGGCGCATTCCTGGCCATGGCCTATACCCGGATCAGCGGCCAGATTGCCGCTTGCTTCGGCTGCCCCGGACCGGGCGTCGCCAATCTCGTACCCGGTGTGCTGGAAGCATTCTCCGGCTGTACGCCGATGCTGGTGCTGGCGCCGCGCGCGAGCCGCAAGACCAATGGCATGGGCGCATTCCAGGAAACCGACCATATCGGCATCATGAAGCCGATCACCAAATGGGCCACCACCGTCGAAGTCGCCGAGCGCATCCCCTGGACGATTCGCCGGGCAATTCAACTGGCTCAGACCGGCCAGCCCGGACCGGTCTATATCGAGCTGCCAGCCGATATCGGTATGGGGACCTTCGAGATTCCTCGCTATCGCAAAGGACTTCCAGGCATTCGGCCCGGCGCGGATGCCGAGGATTTGGTTCGAGCGGCTGATGCGATCGCGAACGCGAAACGCCCGCTCATCATCACGGGCGGCGGGTGCTATCTCTCCGGCGCGGGCGACGCCGTGGCCGATCTTTCCGAGCGGTTCGGAATCCCGGTCCAGACCACGCCCGCGGGCCGCAGCTCCGTCGCGGAAACGCATCCGCTCTTCTGCGGCGTCGTGGGGCTGTATCGCACCACCTTCCCGCGACAGGTCTACGAATCAGCCGATCTGATCATCACCGTTGGCGCCAGGATGGAAGAATTCCAGGGCGGGTTCCTCGATCCCGGCAATCCGAAGCAGATCATCCAGATCGAGATCGACGATTTCGAGATCGGACGCAACTGGCTGCCAGATGTCGTGCTCCAATCGGATGCGCGGGTCGCTGTCGAAGCATTGTCCGAGCAACTGCAGGAACGCGGTCTGCCACGATTCGATGCCTGGGCGATGGAAGTGAGCGAAGGCCGCAATTTCGCGATCGCGGCCGCGCGCGCGGATGCGGAAGCATCGATGAATACTGGGCAGATGCCGATGACCGGCAAAGCCATCGTCTCCGAAATCAACCGCGTGTTCGGCGACAATACGATTCTGGTCAAGGAAAACGGCGGCCAGGATCTCTGGGTCTATTATTGGCCCTACTATCAGGTGCTCGACCAGAACTGCTGCGTCGCCCCGGCGGAACAGACCATGATGGGCTACGGCATCATCGGCGCCATGGCCGCCAAACTGGCAGCCCCGGAGCGCAAGGTCGTTTCCACCTCGGGCGATGGCGCATTCCAGATGTCGATCCACGAGCTTGGCACCGCCGTACAGAACAAGCTAGGGGTCACCTGGGTGGTCATGAACGACCACTCCTTCGGCTGGATCGAATGGATCCAGCATCGTGCGCATGACAGCCGAGTCATCGCATCCACCTTCGAGCCCGGGATCGACATCGTCGCTACCGCGAAAGCCGCCGGATGCGATGGCATCCGGGTCGAATCGCCGGAACAGCTCGGCCCGGCATTGGAAGCCGCCATCGCCGCCAATGCGGAAGGCCGCCCCTTCGTCGTCGAAGTCCCAGTCGATCAATCCCACCATCACGCGGAATTCGACCGGTATCACGGCTACGAGCCCCTGGCATCGAGCGCCACGGTGTAGCAGGCAGCAGGCAGTGAGAGTATCGACGGGGGAACGTGCAGTGCACGCGTTTCCCCGTCTTTCTCAAGACCCAGGACTCGCGACTCAGGACTCCGAGCTCCGAGCCGGACCGAGCCGCTCAGACCAGTGGGCGCATTCCCTTGACGATGGCATCACGCCGCTCCTCGAGCCAGGGAGGAAGCTGCAACGCGGTACCGAGGTCGCGTTCGTCGATACCGAATCCTGGGGTGTCGGTGGCAATCTCGACCAGCAGACCATCGTGCGTTTCCGCGTAGATGCTCCGGTAATAGAGATAGTCGGCTACATCCGTCACCTCGTACCCCAGACCCAGCAGGTGCTCCCGCCAGGCATCGAGCTCGTCGTCGCCGGTCGCGCGCCAGGCGACATGATGCATCTGCCCGGACCCCGCGCGTGCTTTGGGCGAGGTCGGTTTCCAACCGAACAGGGTGAAATCGCTGCCATACCGGACGGTCTGGCCGTCGTAGTTTGCCCAGAAATAATGCCTGGTTTCCGGGTCGTCCTGATTCAGGCTCATCTTGACGAGCCGCAACCCGAGGGCATTGGTATAGAACTCGTGGGCGGCATCGAGATCATCGGTCATACCGGTGACATGGTGAATGCCATGCAACCGCATCTCCGCGGTTGGCGCGACGATCGGTTCGGGCCAGGTTTTGGTGCGAATCGCCGCCTCGTCCCGCCCTTCCGGAAACCGGCTCGGCGGCGGCACCATCAACGCCTGCCCCAGTGCGTTGGCGGGTTCATCGATCTGGAATCCCGGTCCATCGGTGGCAATCTCGATCACCTGCCGGTCGGGATCCGTGAAATAGATGCTGGTGAAATAGCCGCGGTCGTAGGGCCCGGTCACCCGCACTCCGTTGTCGGTCAACCACCGCTTCCACATCAGAAGGGTATCGTCGTTCGCCGTACCCAGCGCGACATGATGAATCCCGCCCACCCCATAACGGCCACGTACCATCTCCGGCCGCTCGAAGAACGACAGGATCGTCCCCGGCGTCCCCCGCTCGTCCCCGAGATAGACGTGATAGTCGCCCGTACGATGCAGATCGACGGTCACTTTCACCAGCGCGAGCCCCAGGATGTCACGATAGAACCGGAGCGACCGCCGTGCATCCCGGCAAACCAGCGTGACATGATGAAATCCGGCAGTAACGAGTTGGGACATGCGCTTCTCCCATTGCTGGTCGTGAGTCTTGGGTCTTGGGTCTTGGGTCTTGAGCAGTGAACGCTTCTCGACTCGCGACCCATATTCTGCTCAAGACTCAGGACTCACGACCCAAGACTCCGTTCAGTAGCCCCGGTCGCCGTACGTGCGGCGATAGAGACCGGCCAGAAACGTCAGAATCACACTGCAACCACTCCGGGCGGTGAGATCCTTGACATCGCGCGAGGGATCGATTTCGACCACATCGAGCGCCGCCACCTTCGGATGCTGGCCACATGCCCACATCCCTTCCAGCAGCTGCCAGGCGCTCAATCCTTCTGGCGAGGCCGCCGAGGTGCCGATCGTATAGGGATAGGCCAGGCAGTCGATATCGACACTGACATAGATCAGATCGGTGCCATTGGACGCAAGCTCCAGCGCCTCGGCCACGCACTCCTCCATACCGCGCCGCTGGATTTCACGGCCGGTAACGATCCGGGCGCCCAGATCGCGCAACCATTGGCAATAGGTCGACGAGTTCATGAATCCGTGGATACCCAGCTCGACGAAATTGGCCGGGTCGATCTTCGGATCCCGTTCGAGAACCTGCCGGAATGGCGTGCCATTGTGATTGCCATGATCGAAATTGCGCACGTCGGTATGCGCATCGAAGTTGATGACCCCGATCTTCTTGCCGGGATTCGCCTTGCTGAATCCACGGATGGCCGGCGCCGAGATCGAATGGTCGCCACCGACGATGATCGGCACGAAGGTCTGGCCCAACCCGAGCGCGCCCGAAACGGCATCCTCGATATGCTGGTGCGCGGTTTCGACGCTGGTCAGATGCCCGGCGATGTCACCCAGGTCGCGCACGGTCATCTTCTGGATGTCGGTGTCCCAGTCGGGCGAATAGGTGACGTTGTATCGAAATCCCATGCGAACCGCTTCCGGACCGCCGGAAGCGCCCGACGAAGAGATCGACGCGCTCGAATAGGGCGCCCCGATGAACCCGGCATCGAGCGGGGAATCGAAATCCCATTCGGTCATCCAGTTGTTGATGCGCACTTCGTTGGCATCCTGCCAGGGCGCGCGTTTCGCGAGCGACGGCGCGCCGAGACTCGGAATCGATGGATGTGGCATGGCTTCGTACTCCTCCTAGGCGGGAACAGCGTCCGTCGCGGCTTCTTCGTCGCAGGGAACATTGAGCCAGCCCGATTTGAATGGCTCGACGCGGTTTTCCTCCGGATGGAAGCGATGCCGCCAGAGGCAGCCATTGTCGTTCCCGAGCAGGTGCAGCGAAACCGAGGTGAAATCGGAGGTGGTCGTTACTTCGTGGATGTCGGTATCCGGCAGCAACTCGTACATGTCGCCCGGTTCGAGCGACCGGCGCACCTGCACATCCAGCGTGGCTACCTCCTCGGCCGACCCGTCATCGGTGCGGGTATAGACGATCTCATCCTGATTGCCCCGGTAGAGCCCGACCAATCCCCAGGCAAGATGATCGTGCACGGGGGTATGCGCTCCCGGGGGAACGACCAGACTGGAAAACGCCAGACTGCCATCTCCCGCTCGATAGAGCAGCCACATTCCGATTCCGCTGCCCATACCGCTGTCCTCCCGTGGCTCGCCGAACTCCTGTGGCAACCAGTCGGGATCGCGCATCAACTCGGCGAGATGCGGTTCGATCCATTTCACGATCGTGGCGGTATCCGATGTGCTGCCGCGAATTTCGTCCACCTTGTTGATGAACGCGCGCATCTTGGGAGAATCGACAAACCACTCATCGCGACCCGTAGGCGGCGCGGTAATCACGACACACATGGAGAACGAACCCCTTCCTGGTGATATACAACGGTCGTACCGCGGCAACGGTACGACCGTAATTCTCGCATGGAGCCGTTAGCTTGAGGCTTGAGGCTTGAGGCTTGAGGCTTGAGGCTTGAGGCTTGAGGCTTGAGGCTTGAGAAGGATAATCGAACCGGCGTGGCGTAGCGCACCTCAGCGTTCGGAGCGCAGGACCACCGTATCCTGATCATCCACAGCAGGACGAAAGCCCTGTCCCACACCCCGTTACAGTTCCACTCAAGCCTCAAGACCCAAGACTCAAGACCCAAGCCTCAAATCCCCCGAGCCCTCTATCCCTCGCCCAGGTATGCCTTGCGCACCATATCGTTCGTGATCAGCTTGCGCGCGTCGTCGGTCAGGACGATCTCGCCGGTTTGCAGCACATACCCGCGATTGGCGACGCTGAGCGCCATCAGCGCATTCTGCTCCACCAGCAAGACCGTGGTGCCTTGCGCATTGATCTCGCGGATGATATTGAAAATCTGATCGACCAGAATGGGCGAAAGTCCCATCGAGGGTTCATCGAGCAGCAACAACCGGGGCCGCGCCATCAATGCCCGGCCGATTGCCAGCATCTGCTGCTCGCCTCCGGACAGCGTCCCGGCCGCCTGTCCCGCTCGTTCCTTCAGCCGGGGAAACAATTCGTAGACCCGCGCAAGATCGCCCGGATCGGCATGGCCGCGGACGAACGCGCCCATCTCCAGATTTTCCAGCACCGACATGCGCGGAAAAACGCGGCGCCCCTCTGGAGATTGCACCACACCGAGCCCCGTGATTTTGTGCGCTGCCATACCGTTGATCTTCGTGCCATCGAAGATGATTTCGCCCCGGCGGGGAGGAACCAACCCGGAGATGCTCAGGAGGGTGGTCGATTTGCCAGCGCCGTTGGAACCGATAAGGGTGACGACCTCGCCTTCGTCGACCGAAATCGTGATGCCCTTGAGCGCGTGGATATTGCCATAGTAGGTATTGATATCGTTGAGTTCCAGCAATGGCATACGTTAGCGTCCCTCGCCTGCCCGGGCTTCGCTGGAAGCGGCAGCCGCCTCCGCGCCCGATTTGCCCAGATAGGCTTCGACGACCAGCGGGTTGCGTTGCACGTCCACCGGCGCTCCGTCGGCGATCTTCTCGCCGTGGTCCAGCACGGCAACCTGGTCCGAAATTCCCATGACCACCCGCATATCATGTTCGATCAGCAGCACAGTGAGATCGAGCTCTCGTCGCATACGGTCGAAGAAACGGGTCATCTGCGCGGTTTCCTGCGGGTTCATGCCGGCCGTCGGCTCGTCGAGCAGGATCAATTTCGGCCAGCTCGCCAGCGCCCGCGCGATCTCCAACCGGCGTTGATCGCCATACGACATGTTTTTGGCAATCTCTCCGTCTTTCCGTCCCAGGCCAACATATGCCAGCCACTGCGAAGCATTCGCTCGCGCTGTCTGCTCTTCCCGCTTGACCGACGGCAGTTTGAGCAAAGCGCCCAACGGTCCCGATTTCAGCAACGGGTGCATCCCGATCAGCACATTTTCGAGCGCGCTCATATTGGCAAAGAGGCGGATATTCTGGAAGGTGCGCGAGATTCCGGCAGAAGCCACCTGATCGGGGCGGAAGCTGCTGCCGGTCGCCGAGTGAATCGTTCGACCGTTGAATTCGATCGTGCCCTCGGTCGGTTGGTAGATACCGGCGATCATGTTGAACAGGGTCGTCTTGCCAGCGCCATTGGGACCGATCAACCCCTGGATGGTTCCGCGGGGAATGGCCAGATCCACGCTGTTGACCGCGGTGAGACCGCCGAAACGTTTGGTCACCCCGCTCGCGCGCAAGACGACATCGGTTGCCGGTGGAGCCGGCATCGGTGGTGCGGCGCTCATCAGCCCTCGTCTCCCAATGTCAATTCCTGGTCTGCCGCCTCGACGTCATACCACTGCTGGTTTTCGGCCTCGGAGATGTCCTCGGTTTCCGGATGCAATTCCGCTTTGCGGCGCGAGCTTGGAATGAGCCCCTCCGGCCGCAAGAGCATCATGATTACCAGCGCCAGACCGAAGATCATGAATTTGTCGCCCTTGAGATCGTGATGCGCCAGAAAGTCGACCCCGAGTCGCTCACCGAGCGAGTGCATCGGTCCGTTGAGCTCCTCGGCCAGGATACGGTCGAAAAAGCCGATCAGAATGGCGCCCACGATGGCGCCGTAGATATTGCCGAGACCGCCCAGAATGATCATCGCCAGGATGGTGATCGACACCGAGAATTGGAAATTGTCCGGATGGACGTATTGAAAATAGGATGCGTAGATCGACCCGGCAAACCCGGCGAACGATGCGCCGATGGCAAACGCCGCCAGCTTCGTTTTGACCAGATTGACCCCCATACTCGATGCGGCAATCTCGTCCTCACGAATGGCGGCCCACGTGCGCCCCAACCGGGAGTTATAAAAGCGGCGAATCATGAAGAAGGAGAGAACGGCGACGGCCAGAATGAGCCAATACCAGTTGCGCTGATCGGTGGGGGAGAAGGAAATCCGGTGCCCGAAGAGGGTGAACGCCGGTGGTAGGGCAATCGGATTGACCCCCACGGTGCCATTGGTGATTCGTTTCGCATTCAGGAAGAAATTGGGGACGATTTCTCCAAAACCGAGCGTGACGATCGCCAGATAGTCACCGCGCAGGCGCAATGTCGGCGCCCCGAGCAGGATGCCGAAGATGGCGGCCGTGATCCAGGAAAGCGCCAGCGCCGGCCAGAAATGCTGCAGGCGCTCCGGCACCAATCCCGCCTTGATGAACGAGCTGGTGGGCGAGGTCAGAAAGCCCATGGTGTAGGCGCCGATAGCGAAGAACGCCGCATATCCCAGGTCGAGCAACCCGGCATATCCAACCACCACGTTCAACCCCATGGCCAGGATCACATAGATGAGCATCGGTCCCCAGGAACCGAGTCGATTCAATCCGAGCGCCTGGTCCACGAATGGGTAGAGCGCAAAAACCAGGATGGCCAGCGCAAGCAGCAGACTCTCGCGGTGCTTCTGGGCAAAACCCTGCTCCGGTTGGTACGGCGCCAGTGGTGTTGCAGTAACCGCCGCCATCTCAGACCTTCTCCGGAACGTGATCGCCCAGCAAGCCACTTGGCTTGAACACCATGATGATGACCAGGATGCCGAAGATGACCGAGTTGGTCCACTGGGCGCCCCAGGCAGGAATGTATTCCTTGACCATTCCGTCGCTCATCGACCAGATGAACCCGATCAGGAATCCACCGACCACCGCTCCGGCGAGATTACCAATACCCCCCAACACCGCGGCCGTGAAGGCAAAAAGACCATATTTGAATCCCATCTGGGCTCTGGCGATATTGTTGTAATAGAGCGCGATCATACCGGCGGCTCCGGCCAGCAGTCCACCGATGATGAAAGCCATGGAGATCGTCCGGTTGACGTCGATACCCATCAACGCCGATGCCTGCCGGTCTTGGGCAGTTGCCCGCATCGCCTTGCCAGTGCGCGTGGACCGAATGAACCAGGTCAACAGCAGCAGCAGGGGAATCGTGATCGCGAACACCACGACATCCAGCACCCGCAACCGCACTTTGGTATCGAGGTGAAAGATTTCGGTTAGAACATTGTAGGTTCGATATTTGAGTGGGATCAGCGGCGGTGGTGAAATAGGAATTGCGCCGCGCCAATAGATCGCCAATTGCTGCAGGATGAAACTGATTCCGATTGCGCAGATGAGCGGGGCCAGTCTCGGCGCATTACGCAATCGCCGATATGCGACCCGGTCGATCGTATAGTTGATCGTTCCTCCAACCACCATGGCGAAGAGCAGCCCAGCCAGGAGCACCAGAATGACCAACGCCATCGAATTGTCGCTCGTCACGCCAGTGAGACTGACAAAGGTGAACGCGAAAAAGGCGCCCATCATGAACACGTCGCCATGGGCGAAGTTGATCAACTCCACGATACCGTAGACGATCGTGTAGCCGAGCGCGATCAGCGCAATCAGCGCGCCATTGGCCAATCCCTGAATGACATAGTTCAGGAATAACTCATAGTTGAAATGCATCGATCACCTTCTCGGCGGATACGATCGAATCGAAAACCGTGGACTGATCGATGGGCCGGGAGTTTTCCCGGCCCATCGAATCACCTGCGCTTTAGACGATCGCCTGCTGGAAGACGATCTGCTTGTCGATCACCTTGGAGAGACCGATCACGGAGTTGTCCTTGTCGCCGTTCTCATCGAAACTCCACGAGCCGCCGAGGAGGCTGACGAAGTCCTTGGTATGGAACAAGCTATCGAGGATCTTGCCGCGATCCTTTTCCCCGGCACGGCCGATGGCCTGGATGATGCAGACCGCGGTCTCGTACGAGTAGACCGAGTAGGCATCCGGCGTGTGACCGAGAATTTCGCTGACGCGGGTCACATAGTCGGCGCCCGGGCCACCCAGCTCGAGCAGCTTGTCCGGCGGGTAGCCGCCAAAGGTCAGGTAGCAGCCTTCGGCCGCCTCGCCCGCGCCCTCGACGAACGCCGGGTTGATCATGCCGTCGACGCCGATGAAGATGACTTCGTCGACCGGCATAACCAGACGCATGTCCTGAAGCACCTTGGCCGGATTGTTGTCGACCGTAGCGCCACAATAGACGATGTCCGGCCCCTTGTCCGCGATCGATGTCATAAGCGTCTGATAGCTGTCGAGGCTCTTGTCGTAGCTCTCGAAGCCCAGAATCTCGCCACCGGCTTCCTCGAATACGACCTTGAATGCGGTCGCCACGCCCTTGCCATAGAGGCTGTTGTCGTCGAGGATGTAGGCCTTGCGCCGATTCTGATCGTTGTAGGCCCAGCGAGCGGCCGCGCCGCCCTGAATCTGGTCGGCCGGGCAAACGCGCATGTAGTTGCGCTTGCCAGTCGGATAGAGGTTCTCCGGCTCACCCTCTTCGGTGACGCCCGGAATCGCTACGGTCAGACCGGGATAGGTATTTGCGAACGAAATCATCGCCATGCCATCCGGCTCGACCTGGTTGAGAATCGGAATCGCGATGAACGCCGCGCCCGAGTTATAGGTCGCCATGTGGACCATGGCATCCGGGTCGTTGACAACCTTGTTGGCATTCTCGGTTTCTTTGCCGGCTTCCCAACCACCGTTGTTCGCGGCAACTCCATCGTCCAGCGCTTCGTATTCGATCGCGAAGCCGCCCGCGGCATTGCCGAAGTCGTCGAACGCCAT
This sequence comes from Thermomicrobia bacterium, assembly GCA_044464585.1. Classification (GTDB taxonomy): domain Bacteria; phylum Chloroflexota; class Chloroflexia; order Thermomicrobiales; family UBA6265; genus JAMLHN01. The sequence goes on along the minus strand of JBIQLF010000066.1, from coordinate 3,158 downwards.
CTTCGCGGCCTGCACCGCGTCGCCACCGACCCCTTCCATCGAACCGGTCAACGGCCAGGACGAATAGATTTTGATCTTACCCTTGCTCGTGTCGGTGGAATGCTCATAGCCCTGTTCACCGATCGTCGTCGCCGGGGGCATACCGGCATCTTGAGCGCGGGTGGCGTGAACCTCGAGCACTTGTCCAACCAGAGCCGCGGAAAGTCCGGCGGCGGCGGCGCGCTTGCCAAACTCACGACGGCTGAGCTTGGCGTTGTAGAGCTGGGCAATCAATCCAGCAATCGAATCTCGTGCCATTGGATCACTTTCCTCCTGCTCAACCGCGCTGCCAGCCCAATGCCAGCACGAAACACGGTCGTTTCATTTGGCTCGAATTCCGGCGCGGTGCTGGTCGAGTCTGCCGCTCATTCGGTGGGTCGTTTCGACCCAACGCCTGATCGCACCTTCTGACTCGGTACACTCGTTCTTCACGCGACGGAATTCTGGCACTGAAACATAGCGAAGCGGTCCCCGAATGTCAAACGAACGGGACGGTTTTTGCCGATTTTGCGACGCTTGCGCGGCCGATCGCCGTCCGAACGGGTCATGCCGGCGATCGGGCATTTCCGGTACCATGCACCGATGATCGATGAATCCCGGCTCCGCCTCGACCGCTACCTCTCCGACGACCGGCTCACCCCCGAGCAAAAAGCCCTGCTTGCCCAGGCTCGCCAATCGCTGTCCGATGCCGGGTTCTACGCCTACGGGCTTCTGGACGACCAGCAACGCTGGGTGGTCGCCATCGACGACGAGCAGGGCCAGGCCGATGTGCGGTTGGCCGATGATTCCTATGTGATCGAGCTGCGCGGTGTCTCGCCGGGGCTCTTTTCCGAAGAAGAGAACGAATGGCGCCGCCGCGCACTGGAACGGCTGGCCAAACGAGTGATTCCCAATATCGCTCGCGGTATGCTCGAAGCGAATCAATCGGCCAGTTGGAGCGAAACCGAGGAAGGCGTTTCGGTCGGCATGACCTTTCGGCTGCCCTTTGCCGAGGCCGCCGAAATCGGCGCATTCGTGCGGCGCGTTCTACCGGAGCTCGATGATCTTATTACCGGCGTCGAATCGCAGCTTCGCTCGTAGCCGTGCAGCGGTCCACGGTCCAATATCGAGTGAGCGGGTTTTTCCGGATGCCGCCGAGGCGCCCCGGGTCCTGGACGCTGGACGCCGGGGATGCCGATTCTGTGCGAACGAGGAGCATGCATGAACGGGTTCGATACATTTGGCTGGCGGCAGCGTGTCGCGGCGGCTCGCGGAACCGGGCGATCGGAAACGGTGCTGGCCGGCGGCAAGGTATTGAACGTCTTCACCGGAGAATTGGAAGAGAAGACCGTCGCCATCGCGGACGGCCGGATCGTCAACATCGGCGAGACCGCTGGCACGAATGAGGTCATCGACTGCCGGGGCAAGATCATCGCCCCGTCGTTTATCGATCCCCACATCCATACCGAAAGCTCCCTCCTCTGGATGCCGGAATTCGCTCGCGCGGTCATTCCGCACGGCACCGGCGCGGTCGTCACCGATCCCCACGAGATCGCCAATGTCGCCGGATTACCCGGTCTCGAAGCGATGCGCGCGGCAACCGCGGGTTTGCCCATGCACATCCGGTTCACCGCGCCATCATGTGTCCCCGCGAGTCCGCGAGAGAGTCCTGGAGCCGAGCTCGGCGCGGACGCGATCGCCGAAATGCTGACCTGGCCCGAAACCGCCGGACTGGGCGAATTGATGAATGTGGCCGGCGCCTGTTCCGGCGACCCCTCGATCGGGTGGAAATTGCAAGCCGCGTTCGGCCGCAGAAAAGACGGTCATGCCCCGCAGGTAACCGGGCGCCGGCTGCAGGCGTATCTCCAGTCGGGTGTGACCTCCGATCACGAATCGACCGAATTGCACGAAGCCCGCGAAAAGCTGGCAAACGGTCTCTTCATTATGATTCGGCAGGGAACCTCCGAGCGCAATCTCGAAGCGCTGCTCCCGCTGGTCGACGATCGCACCTACCCGCGCTGCTCGTTCTGCTCCGACGATCGCGATTGCTTCACGTTGTTGCACGACGGTCATGTGGACGCCATCGTGCGCGACGCCATCGCTGGTGGGATGAACCCGATCATGGCCTACCGCCTCGCCACCTGGAATCCAGCCGACTACTGGCGGCTCGATGGCATCGGCGCGGTCGCGCCCGGCTACGAGGCGAATCTGAACATCATTTCCGATCTCGAATCGGTCACGATCGATGCCACCATGTTTCGCGGAAAGATCGTCGCGGCCAACGGTGAGATGGCAATCGATCTCCCGGCGAACGAACCGCCCGCCTTCCTGCTCGATTCGATGCACGCCGGACCGCTCGATCTTGGGTCGTTCCGGCTCGATCCTGCCGCGGCCACCCAGGCTGTCGTGGTCTCCGATGGCCAGATCGTGACCAATGTGCAGTCATTGGAACCGATCGTCGCGAATGGGGAAGCCATCACGGATCCGGATGCCGACATCCTCAAGATCGCCTGTATCGAACGGCACAAGGCAACCGGCCGGGTTGGCGTTGGCTATATCCGCGGCTTCGGATTGAAGAAGGGCGCTATCGCCAGCTCGATCGCCCACGACGCGCACAATATCGTGGTCGTCGGAGTTTCGGATGCGGACATGCTGGCTGCCGTTCAGCGCGTGATCGAGATGCACGGGGGACTTGCCACCGCGGTCGCTGGCGAAGTCGTGGCCGAGCTTCCCCTGCCGATTGCCGGAATCATCTCGGACCAACCACTGGCAACCGTTTCGGATCGGCTGGAAATCGTCGAACAATCGGCCAACGATCTCGGCTCCCCGCTTACCTCGCCCTTCGGACTGCTTGCCTTCATGGCGCTCTCGGTCATCCCCAAAGCGCGCGTCACCGACCGGGGTTTCATCACGATTCGGTGACGGAGTCCTGAGTCCTGAGTCCTGAGTCCTGAGTCTTGAGTCTTGAGTCTTGAGTCTTGAGTCTTGAGTCTTGAGAAGAGTAGCGGGCATGCGCGATCGGTCGTCGCACCGGGTAACCGCGGCGGCATAGCGGCCTAGATGAATATCCTCCGGGCTCCGGACTCCAGACCTCTCCCAACCGAGTTCGTGTCAGTGCTACACTAAGTCGCCCGGTCTTG
>JBIQLF010000065.1:15374-16537 GCA_044464585.1 Thermomicrobia bacterium | reverse complement strand
CCCCGTCATCCTGAGCCGCACCCCCGTCATCCTGAGCGCAGTCGAAGGATCTCCTCGCCGCGGCGAGTCCCCCGAGGTCACGGAGCTTCAAATCTGCAAACAGGTCCTTTCGCAGCCGCGCTCGCCCGCGCCGGTCTCACCAAACCTTGACATGGTTTGTGTCAATCTCATAAAATTCTCATCGTTCAGGGGGAGTAACCCCCATCCCGGTTCCCCGGGTTGGTTTCATGGTCGTCATTACGGACGCGTTCGCGTTCCCGGCCATGATGGCGAGCGCCGAGCTCGCATGGTGTAAGACCCTGGTCGAATCCGTCGTGTGGATGGATGCGGCTGGGAAGCACGTCTCGCTCCACCAGCCGCCAGAGGAGAACGAACTCCAGCGATTCGAGCGCATCGTCGAACGTCCGGTACGGACCGGAGTGAGCGTTTGCGTCTACCCGCCGGGGTTCCAGAGAGGATTCCATGTTCTTCGATCCGATGTACCTGATCTTCATGCTCCCAGGCTTCATCCTGGCGCTATGGGCGCAGAGCAAGGTGAAGGGGAACTACGAGAAATACTCGAAGGTTCCCAATATGGCCGGGATGTCCGGCGCCCAGGCCGCCCGGCGCATTCTGGACGCCCAGGGATTGCAGGCCGTCCCGGTCGAGTCGACGCGGGGCGTTCTGAGCGACCACTACGACCCGCGTTCCCGGAAGCTCGTGCTCTCCGATGATGTTTACAATGGCCGTTCGGTGGCCTCGGTGGCGATTGCCGCGCACGAGGCCGGGCACGCGATTCAGCACCAACAGGGCTATGCGCCGTTGAAGGCGCGCACGGCGATCGTTCCGGCGGTTTCGATCGGTTCGAATCTCGGATTCTTCGTGCTCATCATCGGCGTGATGATCGGCAGTCTGACGCTTGGCTGGATCGGTGTTGCGCTCTTCGGCTTGGCGACCGTATTCGCCCTCATCACCCTGCCAGTCGAGTTCGATGCCTCGCGTCGTGCCAAGGTGGCGCTGGTGCAGGCCGGCATCGTCGATGGCGGGATCGCAGGCGGGCAGGAAAGCCAGGGCGTGGAAAAAGTCCTCGGCGCGGCCGCCTGGACCTATGTCGCCGGGTTCCTGGCCTCGCTGCTATCGCTGCTCTACTGGATCATGCTGCTGACGGGCAATTCGAGGCGCGA
>JBIQLF010000065.1:0-15274 GCA_044464585.1 Thermomicrobia bacterium | reverse complement strand
CCTATCCCACATCCCTGTTTCGAAACCGCCCTACGTCCCACCCTCGTGCTCGGCCGCAACCTCCACCAGCCGGGCCAGCACCTCGTCCTCGTAGAGATAGACTCCGAGCGATTGCTGGAATCCGCCGATCACCAGTGCATTGGCATTGCCCGCCTGATTGTCGACCCCGTGCTTGTCCGGATGCGGCGGCGATTTGAAGCGCATATCGCTGGCATGCCCGACGATGCCCCAATAGCGTTCGGGATCGACATACTTGCACAGGCAGTCGAAATAGCCCGCTTCCCAGTTCGTGCCCGAATCCTCGCTGAGCTGGCAGAGCATGACATTGCACTGCTCCAGCTCGGCGATATCCCATTCGTAGATCATCCGGGCGGTGATGTCGGGACGTTCCTTGTTGTTGATCGGCTCGCTCTCGTTCGGACAATAGACATCGAACCCGAGCGCGCGCACATTGGCGGCCAAACGCAGGTTGTATTCCTGATCCGCCAGCGTAAACATCGGACCGCTCAGATAGACGCGCATCGCCCCTCCTCGTCGAGCGCCATTGTAGCGGCGCGTCGATAGCCATTTGGTACACTCGCGCCGGGTCGTTGGCAGCGGAAGGACGAGGCTCTGGCCATGGTGAAGAACGCGCTCAGGAAGATTGCCGGATTCTCGGTTGGCATCGCCGTTGGCGCGGCCGCGGGCGCCGCCATCGGCTATCTCGGCGCTCCATCGAGCGGCGACGATCTGCGCAAGGATGGGCAGGAGCTGATCGACTCGGCCAGGCACGCTGGCGAACGCGCGCGCATCGATCGCGAAACCGAGCTGCGCGACAAATTCCGCGATCAGGTCGGCAACCAGAACGCGCTGACCGCCCCAGTCGATGACGCTATGCTCGCGTCCGAGCATCCACCGACTAGCCTCATCGCCCCGGCCTAGCCGCCAAACCAAACACTCCCACACCGGCGCCTCGACTCCGCTCCAATGAGCAGGATCGAGCTCGTGATGATCCCAAGCGCCATCCCGGACCACTGCCGTTCGTTCCGTTTCCGCCGGCAATACATCAGAACATATGTGCTACCATGTCTCCATGGCAGCCACGACCTACCACGACACCAAATGCAAATCGGCCATCAACCGTGTCACCGGGATGCCGTTCAAATGGTCGCTCAATCCCTATCGCGGATGCGTGCATGCCTGCCATTACTGTTACGCGCGCGAGACCCATACCTTCCTCGGCCTGAACGCGGATGGGGACTTCGAGCGGCAGATCTTCGTCAAGAGCACTATCGCGGACGTGCTCGACCGGGAATTGGCGCGACCCGGCTGGAATCGCGAATCGATCGCCATCGGCACCGCCACCGATGCCTATCAACCGGCGGAAAAGCGCTTTCGGCTCACCCGGGCCTGTCTCGATGTGTTGCTGCGCCATCGCAACCCATTCAGCATCGTCACCAAATCATCATTGATCGTGCGCGATCTGGACTTGATTCGTTCGATTGCCGAGGTGGCCGATGTCCGCATCTACGTCACCGTCACCACCATGGACGAGTCACTTTCCGACCGGATCGAACCGGGAGCCTTTCCCCCACGGGTTCGCCTCGGAGCATTGAAGACGCTGGTGGATGCAGGCATCGCCTGCGGGGTGCTCATGGCTCCGGTAGCGCCCGGCATCAACGACAGTCAGGAGGCATTCGATCGGGTTGCCGAGGCGGCCGCGGCCGCCGGCGCGCGTTCGCTCTTCGCGGGTCCGCTCCGGCTGGCGGCGCCGGTGCGCGATCATTATTTCGCCTTTCTGGAACGCGAATTCCCGGAGCTCCTCCCCTGGTATCTGCGCAATCTGGACGGGCAACATTTGCCAAAATCCGCGCGGGAACAGATCGCCGGTCGGGCCAGCGCCGCGAGAACCCGGTTCGGACTGCTACGAGACGAAGCGCGCACGGTGCCGAATCCGGCTCTTCCACCGGTGGCGCGCTTCCGGCAACTTGCGATGCCTCTGCCGGATCGTTCGCTCCGCGACGAATCGCCACTCCGGTATGATCTCCGGAGCGCTTGACCGGCGCGCGGCGAACGAGGGAGGAGCAGGAACGATGGCGTCGACGAGCCAATGGCGGCTTGGACGATTCGAAGCGGTTTCCGACGCGGGTATGGTTGCGGCAAAAACTCCGCTCGCCGCCGAATTCGGCGTGCGGGTCCTGGAGAACGGCGGTAATGCCGTCGATGCCGCGGTCGTCTGCGCGGCCGTTTCCGGGGTCGTCGAACCCTGGATGAACGGACTCGGCGGCGGCGGATTCCTGGTCCGGCACGACAGCAAACGCGGCGAATCGTCGGTCGTTTCGTTTCCGATGGTCGCTCCGGCCAGCGCGACCCCCGATATGTTTCCATTGAGTGGCGGCAACCCGGACACCGAGCTCTTCGGCTGGCCGGCGGTGGTGGGCGCGGCGAACCTCTATGGGCCGCGTTCGGTCTGCGTGCCGGGTACGGTCGCGGGGCTGGCACTGGCACTCCAGAAATATGGGACCTATTCCTTTGCCGAGGCATTGAATCCGGCCATCGATTTGGCTCGGGAAGGCTTTCCCGTTTCCTGGCATACCTCGATCGAGATTGCTCGCGACCTGGCCATTCTCCGCAAGTTCGCGGCCACCGAAGCGCTGCTCTGTCCGGATGGGATCGTCCCGTGGTCGAGCTCGCAAGACAATCCAGCGCTGTTGAAACAACAGGATTTGGCGATCACCCTCGAAACCCTCGCCAAGGATGGACCACGCGCCTTTTACGAAGGCGAGCTTGCCGAAAAGACGGTCGCGTTCCTGAATGGGACCGGCGCGAATTTCTCGCTCGATGATTTCGCCCGGTACACGGCCAGCATCGAGGAACCGCTCGAGATCGGATACAACGGACACACCATCATCACGACATCACGCGGGTCCGGTGGGCCGACATTGGCGGAATCGATTGGCCTGCTCGATGGGTTCGATCTGGCGCAGGTGCCACACAATTCAGTGGAAGCGCTTCATATTTGCGCGCAGGCATTCGCCATCGCCTTTGCCGATCGGTTCGCCTATCTGGCCGATCCGAATTTCATCGATGTGCCGATCGCATCGTTGCTGTCGGATAGCTACCTCGATGCGCGCTGCGAGGAAATGCAGCAGGACCGCATCGGCAACATCCGCGCCGGAACGAAAGAACAACTCGGCGTCGCGCACGCGCTCTCCGGTTCGATGCCGGACTATTCGAGCGGTGGCAGCACCACCCATCTGAGCGTGATCGATAAGGACGGCGTGGCGGTTTCACTCACCCAGACGTTGCTCAGCCTCTGGGGCAGCCGGGTCACCATTCCGGGTCTTGGCGTGATCATGAACAACGGAATGATGTGGTTCGATCCGGCACCCGGTCGTCCGAATTCGATCGAGGGCGGCAAGAAACCGCTGGCCAATATGTCGCCCGCGATCGTGACCCGCAATGGCGATGTCGTCGCGGCGCTCGGCGCCAGCGGCGGGCGGCGCATCATGAATTGCCTGGCGCAGATTGCCATGAATCTGATCGACCACGGGCTTTCGATGCAGGAAGCGGTCACCGCACCCCGAATCGATCGCTCGACCGCCTCGCTCGCTATCAGCAGCCGCATTCCGGGTTCGGTCACCAGCGGGCTGGCGGCGCTGGGTCATCGCGTTTCCGTGCGCGACGAAACCCTGCTGCATGGCGATTTTGCCTCGCCGGCATGTATCCAGCGCGCGGATTCCGGGGAGCTCCGGGGAGGCGTCGACCCGTACTACTACCCGGCCACGGCCAGGGGCGTCTGAGTCTCGAGTGGCCCGAGGGCGTATCGTTATCGGAATGGAAGTGATTGTTCAGCAACAAGAGGCGCCCCTCGTGCCAAATCCAATGACCATATCGAACAGGGCCGGCGCCCCACGAGCGCGTCGTCCCCTCATCTGCCTGCTCGTTTGGGTTCTCGGGTTGGCGGTAGCCGCGCTGGCTGCGCCCTCCGGGAATGTCGCGGCCCATGCCGAGCTCGAACGCTCGCTGCCGTCGGCCGATGCGATCCTCGTGGCTCCGCCGGAAACACTCCAATTCTGGTTCAGCGAGAAGATCGCGACCGATCCGATCCCGCCCTCGGTCACGGTCTTCGATGAGAATGGCAACAAGCTCGATACCATCTCGGTCACCGTGGACAAGAACGATTCGCGCCATGTCGTTGCCGAGGTATCCGGTTTTTCCACTGGCACCTATACGGTCAACTGGTCGGAGCAATCGGCCGACGATGGCCATTCGCTGAGCGGCACATTCGGCTTCCGCATCGGTACCGGCCGGGCGCCCGGAGCCGCCACGGTCAGTGGCGAGAAACCTGCCGTCTGGGCGGTTGCGTTGCGCTGGCTCACATTTCTTGGCGCGGGCACCGCTGCGGCCGGGTTGATCTGGATCGGGTTCACCGCACGGTACGATCCGGACGAGCGGCAAAGACGGCGCGGTGCAATTGCCATGGTCGCCGCGCTCACCGGCCTGATCGCGACCGCGCTGGAACCGCTGTTGCAATCGCAATTTCCACCGTCCGGTGTCATTCAGCCCACCCTCTCCGAGGCGTTTGCCGGGCTGCCCTCGGCCTGGAAACTCCGTCCCGCGGGTCTCGCAATCGCAATCGCGGCCCTCGTCGCGATGCACATCTACCGGGACAAGCGCGCGTGGAAATGGATCGGTCTCGTCGGGGCGATCGGCGCGTTGTCCGCCCTGCAGGGGCTTGCCTATACGACGCATGTAGCCGCGCGTGAAAGCTGGAATACGGTCGGAAAGATCTCCGTATCGCTCCACGAGTTCTCGGTCGGACTCTGGGCCGGCGGGTTGCTGATGCTGGTGCTTGCCTGGCCGCGCGGCGCGGTCGAGGAGGGCGAAACGACCGGCCGGGATGCGCTGCGGCAGTTTTCCCAAGCCGCCACCATCCTCGCTCCCATCGGTATCGTCACCGGCATCATCAATTCCGGCCTGGTGCTGCCATCGCTCGATTCCCTCTGGACGAGCGATTGGGGGCGCGTGCTCATCATCAAGGTCGCGATTCTCGTACCGGTCATGCTGCTGGCCGCGCGCCACCATCTCTGGCTGCGGAAACATCTCCAGCGGGTCGCCAGCGCGCTCCGGACATCGGTTCGCTTCGAGGCGTTCCTGATCGCCGCGGTCGTCCTGGGTGGGGTCATTCTGGCGCTGTCGGCTCCGCCGTCCAAATCGACCGGGGAGGTGACGCAGATCGATCTGGCCGCCCCGCTCGCCGGCAACACGCAAATGGCCGAATCGGTCCACCTCATCATGAGCCCGATGCGCGCTGGAGAAAACGAAATCCGCGTCAACGTCGGGTTCATGGATCTCCAGGCGACCGGAGAGACGATCCCGGTGCAACGCGTGAAGCTCGATTTGATCAGTCTCAATCACGAGGCCGACCTGCGCGATCTGGAAATGACCCAGGATCCCGTAACCGGCGATTTCGTCTCCACCGGCGTTCAGTTCACCTTGAATGGATGGTGGGAGATCGATGTGCTGGTGCGCCGCGCGGGTATGGAAGACGAGGTCGTGCCCTTCTGGGTTCTGATTCCCGATCCGAATATCAACGGCTTCGACGCACCGCGGTTCGATGGTTCCAGCGCGGACGCGCAGGCTCTCTACGAGCAAGCCCTCCAGATCGAAATGGCGCTCACCAGCGTTCACTACACCGAGCGGCTGGCGTCCGGCCTGGGCGGCGTGGCGGTTTCGGAACGGAAACTCACCGTCGGGGGCGACGGAACGCCACCCGCGTCCCTGCAAACAACCAGCAGCATCGAAATCCTCACGATCGGGGATACCACCTGGCAACGGACGCCGGGCGACGAATGGATCGAACGTACCTATCTGCCGATCTTTCCGCCGTCCGAATGGGGCGCCAGCTACGATGGCGCCACCGATTTCCAGTATGGCCGGCGGGTGCTGGTCAACGACAAACCTGCCCGGGTGGTCACCTTCTACGTACCGGCGTCCGATTCGCAGATCGCCGCCTGGTATGCCTGGTGGATCGATGAGGAATCCGGCCACCTCGTCAACGAAGTGATGATCTCCCGGCTGCATTACATGCGCTGGCGGTTCTATGACTTCGACCAGTCGATGGGGATCCAACCGCCGGGAGTCGAAGGAACGCCTCAGGCATCGCCGGTCGCCACTCCAGGGGCCACGCCGATCCCCTCCTGAGCGGGCGCGGTGTGATGATGTCCGGACCCGGGTAGCTGCCAGCGGGTCAACCGCAACGCATTGGCCGTCACCAGCAACGACGTGCCAAGATCGAACGCGACCGCCATCCAGAGGGTGACCACTCCCATCGCCGCAAGCGCCAGCGCAATCGCCTTGATCGCCAGCGAGATCCCGATATTCTGGCGAATGATCCCGACCGTCTTGCGCGAAAGCTCGATCGCGCCGGGAATGGCAAAGAGATCGTTGCGCAGAATCGCAACATCGGCGGTTTCGACGGCCAGATCGGAACCGGTCAACCCCATGGCAAACCCGACCGTGGCGCTGCCGAGAGCCGGGCCGTCGTTGACCCCATCCCCGACCATGGCGACCGCGCCGGTTCGTTCGCGCAGATCGGCGACGAGCCCCGCTTTGTCACCCGGCAATAGACCAGCGTAGATGTCGTCGATTCCGACCCGTGCCGCCACTCCCTCCGCGGTCGCCTGGTTGTCGCCGGTCATCATGGCAATGGGCGCGATGCCCCCCTTGCGCAACGCCTCCACGACCGCGGGACTCTCCGGCCGGAGTTGATCGGCCACGGCAATCGCGCCTCGGTAGACAGCGCGATCCCCCGCATGCGCTCCGACGAGCAGCACGGTTTCCCCCTGCGCCGATCGTGCCAGCACGTCGGCCGGGTAGGCGATACCCAGCGCATCGAACCACGCGGGCGAACCGATCCAAACGGTCCGCCCATCGACCGTGGCCCGCGCGCCCCGGCCGGCGACGGCCTGGAATTCGGAAGCAGACGGCACCACCACCCCAGTGCGAGCGGCATAGTCGATGACGGCCAATCCAAGCGGGTGCTCGGACAAGGCCTCGACAGCCGCGGCATCGCGCAACAAAGCCCTGTCGGACCCGGTTGCGAACACAGCGGTCACCGCTGGCCGGCCACGCGTCAACGTGCCGGTCTTATCGAATACGACCGCGCGAATCGACGCGATCGTTTCCAACGCCTCGCCTCCCTTGACGAGGAATCCGCGCTTGGCCGCGATCCCAACCGCGGAGACGATTGCGACCGGCGTGGAAATGATCAATGCGCACGGGCACGCGATGACGAGCAGCACGAGCCCGCGAGTCGCCCAATCGCGCCACTCGCCGGTGAAGACTCCACCCGCGATCGCCAGCAGCACCGCCAGGCCGACCACGACCGGGGTATAGATGCTGGCAAACCGGTCGATCGTCTGCTCGGCGCGGCCGCGTCCACTCCGCGCCGTTTCGACCAGATCCACGATCTGCGCGATGGTCGATTCCGATGCCGGATGCACCATATGCACCAGCACCGAACCGGAACCATTGAGCGCCCCGGCATAGACCTGCGATCCGGCCTGCTTGTCGGCGGGCAGCGATTCGCCGGTAATCAGCGATTCGTCGACCGTGGTGGCGCCCTCGGCGATCACCCCATCGATCGGGAATCGTTCGCCCGGCCGCACCCGAATCGCATCCCCGGGAACCAGTTGTTCGACCGGTGTCAGCTCTTCCCGTCCATCGACCACCCGCAACGCTTCGGACGGCGTCAGATCCGAGAGCGAAGAGAGCGCGCTGCGGGTCCGATCGAAGGTGAGACTCTGGGCAAGATTGCCAATGGCGAAAAGCGCCGCGGCAGCCGCCGCTTCGGCCCAGTCCCCCAGCACCAACGCACCGATGATGGCGGTCGTCATCAGCACGTTCATATCGATGCGCCGCACCCGCACCGCCATCAGGGCTGCCCGGCCAAAGGTCGATGCCCCGGACACGACCGCCAGCCCGTAGGCGATGCGCGCCAGTTCCGGACGCCCGGCAACGACACTGATCGCGGCGCCCGCGATCCAGAGCACGACCGAAGCGACCGCCAATCTGGCCCGGCGATCGGCAAAGAACGATGCTGGCGGCTGGTCCTGTGAATCGTCCCGGGAAACGGCTCGATATCCCGCCACTTCGACCGCATGCAGAATTCGCGGCGTCAGATCGACCTGGCTGGTCGCATCGGCCTCGACGGTGAGCGTTCCAGCGCCGAAATTCACCTGGGCGGTCGCCACCCCGGGGAGCCGTTCGACTGCCGTGGCAACACTGCGCGCGCATTCGGCGCAGTCCATCCCCCGCACATCGTAAATTGCGCGCCGATCGATGGCATCGGCGACCGGTGCGCTCATCCGGTCACCTCGACTTCCTCGACATCGCTTCGTTCGGCCACGTGATCCGAGGCAACCCGCAGAATATGCGCCACATGGTCATCGTCCAGGGAATAGAAGAGCACCCGCCCAGCACGCCGGTGTTTCACGAGATGGTTTTCACGCAAGACCCGAAGCTGATGCGAAACGGTCGTGCGATTGATATCCGTCGCCAGCGCGAGATCGCACACGCACAACTCGCCATCCCCCAGGGCAGCCAGCATCCGTTGCCGCGTCGGATCGCCAAGAACGGCGAACAACCGGGCCATACCGGCGTCCTGCGCGACCGCGAGCCGTCGTCGCGCCGCCCGCACCTGCTGGGGGTGGATACTGAGTTCCTCACACAAATCGTCGTTCACGGCACGGCTCCTCACAATATGTGCACGTCCATGCACATATTACGCTGGAGACGAATTCCCAGCAAGAACCAGCAGGGGTGCGGTCGCTGAACGCGGAGCTACCGCAAGCCGGAGAGAACGATGCCGATCAACACCACCGCGGCCACGAGACGATAGACCACGAAAACCGCCGTCGATGACGTCTGCAGAAATCGCAGCAGAAAACGAATCGCGATGAACCCGGCGATGGCGGAGGTGGCCATGCCGGCTGCCATCCGGCCGATTTCCGACCCCGAAGGATCGGCCTGGATCAACTCCACCAGTCCCTTGAGACCGGCGGCGGCGATCAACGGAATACCAAGCAGAAACGAAAACCGGGCGGCATCGGCCCGCTGGAAGTTGCGGAAGAGCCCGGCCGTCAGCGTGACCCCCGAGCGCGAGGTCCCCGGCATGAGCGCGATCGCCTGAGCCACCCCGATGATGAGCGCATCCGGCAGGCGAACCGAACGAATCGAACGGCTCTCCTTGCCATACCGATCGGCCACCCAGAGCAGCACCGCAAAGAGCGCGAGCAAGATTGCGATCGCGACGATGGCGCGGTCCATATGCGATTCGGGATGAAACAGCGCGTCGATCTTCGATTCGCCCAGCAACCCGGCGATCCCCCCGGGAATCGATCCGACCACCAGCAGCAGCGCCAGCCGGGCATAGAAGGTGTCGTCATCCTCGCCGGGCGCTCCCGCTTTCAGCAACGCCATACGCTTGCGCAGGATGACCGGAATCGCCCGGACCATCTGCCACAGATCGCGCCAGAAATAGACGAAGACCGCCAGCAACGTGCCCAGATGGAGCGCCGCATCGAAGGCCACCCCGGCCGATTCCCAACCGAAGAGCCAGGAGACGATGATCAGATGCCCGGATGACGAAATCGGCAGGAACTCGGTGAGTCCCTGGGTGAGCCCCAGAACGATCGCTTCGAGCCAGCTCATCGAGATTTCGGATCCAGGGTCGCGTTCATCGCCGTTCCTTCGCCCGGAAACGCCAGCGCGGTATCGGCCGCTGGCTCATCGGCGGCGGCGACCTCAGCCTGCTCGACCTGGCGCAAGGAGATATGGAGACGGCTCCATTCGACCACCCCCCAGATCGTCACCGGCAACCACAACAAAACATGCATGAGAACGCCATACGACAACGCAAGTTCCCGGGTGAGCCCGAGCGCGCCATTCAAGACCAGAATGACCGCCGCCTCATAGGGGCCGACATATCCCGGCGACGATGGCACCAGCGTTGCCAGATTCGCGATTCCCGTGGTCAGCATCGTTTCGGGTATGCCCATGACCGCCTGGATCTTGCCGCCGAATGCATGCGCCACGATCCAATACGCCGATGCCTCGAAACCCCACGCGACCAGTGAGGAGAGACTGACCAACAATAATTCTCGCCAGCGATTGAAAATACCGAGTCCGGAGATGAACGACTCGGCCATGCGATTGACCTTGGTCGAGAGACTGTCCGGCAATGGACCGAGCGCAAGCTGCAACATGCGGTCGCGCAACCGTCCGCCCCGCGCCAGCAAAACCAACGCGACCAGCGCGAGCGCAAAGATCGCCATAGCCAGCTCGGCGACACGCTCCAGTTGGCTGGTCAAATCGACGAAGAGCATCGAGCCGGCAATGAAGGCCAGCAGGGTCATACCATCGAAGATGCGTTCGACCGCGATCGTCGCCAGACCGGTCGACTTGCTGATCGTGGTGCGTTGCGACAGCGCATACGCGCGCACGAATTCCCCGGTTCGCAAGGGGAGAACGTTGTTCGCCATCAACCCGACCGCATTGATGCCGAGAAGTTTGCGCCCACTGACCGCCTCGACCGGCCGGAGCAGCACACTCCAGCGATAGGCCCGCGCCACCAACCCGAGAAAATAGAGCCCGAGCGCCGGTACGAGATACCAATAGGTGACCTGAGAGAAGGCCTCCCGGATAGCCGCGTAGTCCTGCCCGCGCAGGGCGAAGAAGAGGAAGAATGCGCTGACGGCAAACCCGAGGATGATGCGACGACGATTCATGCCGGCCAGAGGACCCTCTCACCGCTTCCGCGCGCTATGCGAGCGCGCTCCCTGCAACTGACAATGCTCGCCAGTAGCGCCCGGCGAAGTATAGCCACGCGGCGAGAGGCCGTACGGCCACGCCCGCACATCTCCAGAGTGAAACGATACTCCGGCAGGCGATTTCGATGGCTTAGAATTCAACCATGAGATGAGAAGCCTCCCCTCGCCGGGACGATCCCGGCGCTTCTGCCGCGACGAGGCGACTCCAGGAGGTAGCTCAGCATATGTCCACTCCACAATCGACCGTTTCCGACCGCTTCGGCGCCCGGGCGCACCTGACCACCAAAGATGCGCAAACAGTCGCCTACTACCGTCTTGCCGCGCTCGAAGAACGTGGGCTCGGTTCGATGGAAAAACTGCCCGTCACCGTCCGCATCCTGCTGGAAAACGTGCTGCGCAATGCGGGCAGCGAATTCGTCGACGATAGCGTGGTCGAACGCCTGGCGGGTTGGAGTCCCCAGTCGGCCGGAGCGGATTTCGAGCTGCCGTTCATGCCCGGCCGCGTGGTGCTGCAGGACTTCACCGGCGTTCCCGCCGTGGTCGACCTGGCCGCGATGCGTTCGGCGGTCGGACGGCTGGGTGGCGATGTCACCCAGATCAATCCGCTGGTGCCCGCCGATCTGGTGATCGACCATTCGGTCCAGGTCGACCAATTCGGCACCCAGCGCTCCTTCTTCTTCAATGTCGAGATGGAATACAAGCGCAATAGCGAACGCTACGCGCTGCTTCGCTGGGCGCAGGAATCATTCCAGAATTTCCGGGTGGTGCCGCCGGGCACCGGTATCGTCCACCAGGTCAATCTCGAATATCTGGCGCCCGTGGTGGCAACCCGACCGCAAGGGTCGGACGTGGTGGCGTTTCCCGATACGCTCGTTGGCACCGACTCGCATACCACGATGATCAACGGACTCGGTGTGCTCGGTTGGGGTGTTGGCGGAATCGAGGCGGAGGCCGTGCTGCTGGGCCAACCACTCTATCAGCTCATGCCCGAGGTGGTCGGATTCCGATTGACCGGGAAACTGCAGCCGGGCGCCACGGCGACCGACCTGGTGCTTTTCGTCACCCAAATCCTGCGCAAGCATGGCGTCGTGGGCCGCTTCGTGGAGTATTTCGGCAAGGGGCTGAGCAGCCTGTCCCTGCCCGACCGCGCGACGCTGGCCAATATGGCCCCGGAATACGGCGCAACCGCCGGACTCTTCCCGGTCGACGACGAAACCCTGCGCTATTTGCAGGTGACCGGCCGCCCGGATACATTGATCGATCTGGTCGAGCGCTACACCAAGGAACAGGGTCTCTTCCGCACCGACGAAACGCCCGATCCCGTATTCAACGATGTGCTGGAGCTCGACCTGGGCGATGTGGTGCCGAGTCTGGCCGGTCCCCGGCGCCCGCAGGACCGGGTGGCGCTGGGAGATGTGCAATCGATCTTCCGGGGCGCATTCGCCGAGCAGATCGGATCGAACGGCCATCAGCACATGGGCACGGTTCCGGTCACGATCGGCAACGAAAACGAAGAGCTGCATCACGGTTCGGTTGCCATCGCGGCCATCACCTCGTGCACCAACACCTCCAATCCGGCGGTGATGGTCGGTGCTGGTCTGGTCGCCAAGAAGGCCGTCGAGCGCGGGCTCGATACCCCGGCATATGTCAAAACCAGCCTGGCGCCTGGATCGCAAGTGGTGACCGCCATGCTCGACCGGGCCGGTTTGACCCCTTATCTCGAAGCCCTTGGGTTCCATACGGTCGGGTATGGCTGCACCACCTGTATCGGCAATTCGGGACCGTTGCCCGGGCCGGTGGCCGAAGCAGTGGACGAGAACAAGCTGGTGGTTGCCGCTGTGCTCTCGGGAAACCGCAACTTCGAGGGCCGCATCCATCCCCAGGTGCGCGCGTCGTTTCTGGCTTCGCCACCGCTGGTGGTTGCCTATGCGCTGGCGGGGACGGTCGATATCGATCTGGACCACGATCCGGTCGGAGCTGACCCCAATGGTGAGCCGGTATATCTGAAGGACATCTGGCCGGCGCCGCAAGAGATTCAGGAAACCCTTTCCCAGGCGGTCGATGCCGAAATCTTCGCCAACGAATATCGCGGCGTGTTCGAGGGCGACGATCTCTGGAAGTCGATGGCAATTCCCAAGGGCGATCTCTACGAGTGGAATCCGGAATCGACCTACGTCCAGGAACCACCCTATTTCATCGATCTGGCTCCCGAACCGGCTCCGCTTTCGGATATCCACGGCGCCCGGCTGCTGGCCCTTCTGGGCGATTCGGTGACGACCGACCACATCTCCCCGGCTGGCGCAATCGCGCGGAATAGCCCGGCCGCACAATATCTCATCAACAACGATGTTCCTCCGGTCGAATTCAACTCCTACGGCTCCCGGCGCGGCAACCACGAGGTCATGATTCGCGGCACCTTTGCCAACATCCGCCTGCGCAATCAACTGGTGCCAGGCAGCGAAGGCAACATCACCCGATATTTCCCCACGGGGGAGGATATGCCGATCTACGACGCCTCGATGCTCTATCAGGCGGACAAGATCCCCTTGATCGTCATCGGCGGCAAGGAATACGGTTCCGGTTCCTCGCGCGACTGGGCAGCCAAGGGCACCCTGCTGCTCGGTATCGAGATGGTGCTGGTGGAAAGCTTCGAGCGGATTCACCGGAGCAATCTCGTCGGCATGGGCGTGCTTCCAGCCGTCTTCCTGCCGGGTCAGAATGCGGCGACGCTCGGTCTCACCGGCGAAGAGACCTTCGATGTTCGCGGTATCGGCGACGATCTCAAACCCAATGGCCGGCTCCGGATTACCGCGACCCGACCGGATGGCACCGCGATCGAATTCGAGGCGATCGCGCGAATCGACAGTACGGTCGAGCTGGAGTACTACCGCAATGGCGGTATCCTGCAAACGGTGCTGCGCGGCCTGACGACGTCGGTCGCCTGATCGCTGTTCGGACGATGCGCCAATCGGCCCTTTCCGGCATCATCGGAAGGGGCCGATTCATTTGTGCAGGAAAGAGGCCATTCCGCCTATGCTCGAAAACAGCAGACAACGCGATCTCGAACAAGACAGGATGAATGTGTGCACGGCGTCGACCAGTATCTGATCCTGACCTTCCTGGCCTCGCTTGGCGCGGGAGCGATCGGGGCACTGGTCGGACTCGGCGGAGGGGTGCTGATCGTCCCCTTATTGACGATCGGTTTCGGGGTCGATATTCGCCTGGCGGTCGGCGCCAGCATCGTTTCGGTCATCGCCACATCGAGCGGCGCCGGGGCGGCGCTCCTCCGCGACCGGTTGACGAATGTCCGGGTCGCCACGCTCCTCCAGGTCGCAACATCATTCGGCGCCATTGCCGGTGCATTGATCGCGCCCTTCTTGCCGGCCCGAGCGCTCTTCCTGCTGTTCGGCGTGCTCCTGCTCTTCACGGTTTTTCCGATGGTCCGCAAGATCGGCTCGGACGAGACCGCTCCCTTCCAGAGTGATGCCTGGTCGATGCGCTTGAGCTTGCCCGGCTCGTATCCCGATCGATACAGTGGCCGCGACATCTCGTATCCGGTCAAAGGCGTTCCCACCGGATTCGCCATGATGGGATTGGCCGGTCTCGTTTCCGGGTTGCTGGGGATCGGCTCCGGCGCGCTCAAAGTGCTGGCAATGGACACCGCCATGGGATTGCCGATCAAGGTCTCCAGCGCGACCAGCAACTTCATGATCGGCGTGACGGCCGCGGCCAGCGCGGGCATCTATTTCTGGCGAGGCGACGTTCTGCCATTCATCGCGGCGCCGGTGGCGCTCGGGGTGCTGCTCGGCTCCATGCTGGGCGCGCGATTGCTCATCCGGTTTCGCAGTGAAACCGTGCGCATTCTCTTCATCATCATGTTGGTCGCCGTCGCCGTCCAGATGCTCTTGCGTGGATTGAAGATTGCCTGATGGAATCCGAGAACGACCAGCTCGCAGCGGCACAATCGAATGTCATGGATGTGCAGGAATCGGTTTGGCTCGCGCATGTGCTGCGCGGCGGGGTGTTGATCGCCGGCGCGCTCGTCCTGCTCGGTCTCGCGCTCTTCTTGGCTGGTGGGCATGGCGGCCCCTCGACCTTGGACGAGGCGCTCGGCAAACACGCGGAGGTGCAACGCGTACATCCGCGCGACATCATCGACGGGGTGCGCCACGGTTCGTCTGGGGCGATCATCCTCACCGGGCTGCTGGTGCTGATCCTCACCCCGACCGCTCGCGTGGCGTTGACATTCGTGCTCTTCCTGCAACGCAAGGAATCGATTTTCGCCATTCTGGCCGGCGTCGTCTTGATTCTGCTGCTGTTGGGACTCGTCGGTATCGGCGCATGATACCGGCCCGGACCGCGATGGAAAGAGCGTCGCCCACGCCGCTCGATCGTGGTGGCCTGGTCCCCAGGAGCGCTCGTCCGCTGATCGACACGCATCGGTTCGAGCGCGGTTCGTA
>JBIQLF010000064.1:2829-16808 GCA_044464585.1 Thermomicrobia bacterium | reverse complement strand
TCGTCGATCAGGAAGGTGCCCGAATCGATCAGGAATGGAGCGTCCGCATTCATCTGGCAGCTGTGGCGCAGTTGATCGAGCGCCCAACCGGCGATATAGGCCTGGCCATACGGATTCTGAGCCATGGTGCCGGAAACGAAACCGTCGCGAATCGCATCGAGCACGATCTTGTCGTCGTCGATCCCGATCATCTTGATCCGCTTGTCGCCCAGATTGCGGAGCGCCGTGGCGGCCACCACCGAGGGAACATACGCGGTCGAGACGATGCCGTCGATCTCATCGGCCGACGCCGCGAGCAGCGCATTGATCTTGTTGTCCGCTTCTTCCTGGCTGTCGATATCGGCCAGGTGCTGGAGCAGGGTCACCTTGCCATCGGTTTCCGCAACGGCCTGCTCGACGGCCGCCATCCGGAGTTGGGTATTCGGATCGACCAGGAATCCGGTCAGATGCACGATGGTGCCTTCGCCGCCCATCGACTCGATCAGCGCCTGGGTTGCCAGATAGGCCGAGTTGGCCACATCGGTGGCGATGCAGAATTGCGCTTGCGATGGCTGCGAGGTGCAACCGCCGACCAGTACGGTCGGGATGTTCTCGTCCATCAGCTCTTCGATGGTGCTGTTGGTGCCATTGGCGTCGCCGGGGAAGATGGCAAAGGCGTTATAGCCCTGCGCCTGCAGTGTGGAGACGAGCTCGTTCTGTGCGTCCAGCGTCCATTCGGTCGGAGATTTGAAAACGCTGTCACCGAGACCGAATTCGGCCTGGGCGTCGGCAATCGCGCCCTCCATCGGGGCGAAGTAGGGATGGGGACCGCCGGGAACGACCGCGACGCGGGTGGGGGAATCGTCGTGCTCGACGGCCGGGGGCGCTTCCACCCGATCGGATGCGGGCGTCGCATCCTGCGCGAGGGCTGTGCTGAACAACCCCGCCACCATCAGGAACGCGATCGCCAGACTGGCAAATCGGTTCAGCCGTTTCAGGTTCATCCGTTGCTCCTCCTCTTCGACCATCTCGGCAACGCGATAGTCATCAGCGAACGACCGCGACTCCTGCATGCACAGGCGCCCCATCGCGTTTGACGGTCCTTCGTACTTCTGTATACGATATATCCCATACGATATTCGCGCAACAGGATCGAGCGATGACGGCTGACCAGCCGCCGGTAACCGAAGCCGAAGTGAATCCGCGTCCCGGAGACGAGCTCTTCGCCCGGCTCAAACCGGCGTCGTCCGATGCTTTTCCCAGTGTCGCCGATTCTGTGTACGATCGGCTCTGGCGACGGATCGTCAATCGGGAGTTCGCCCCCGGCAACCGGCTGGTCGAGGACGCGCTGGCGCAGGAGCTCGGCACCAGCCGCACTCCCGTGCGCGAGGCGTTGCTCCGGCTGGGCCAAACCGGACTCGTGCAGGTCAGCAGCCGCAAAGGGTTTTCCGTGCCGATCACCACGGCCAGCGACATCATCGAGCTGTACGATCTGCGGTGCGCCATCGAGACCTATGCCATCCGGCGGGCGACTCCCCTGATCTCGGACGACGATATCGCGGTCCATCGCGGTTTGCAGCAGGCAGCCTTGCGGCGGTCGCAGGAACGCGATCCGGCAACGGCCGAAGCCTTTTTTCAGGCCGATCTGGCGTTGCATTCGATCGTGCATGCGCTGGGCGGAAATCCGCGCAGCATGCGTATCCTCTCCGAGGTCATGGGCCAGCTGAGTCTGCTCAGCATGCGGGCCTCGCTCGTGCCGGAACGCAATCAACTGGCGATTGCCGAACATCAGACCATACTCGACGCGCTGGAAGCGCGTGATCCCCAGGCGGCCGCCCGGGCAATGGAAGCGCATGTGGAAGCGGTGAAACATCGTTCTCTGACCGATCTGGAGGGTGGGATGGAATGAATCTGGCACTCCGGATTCTGGATCGAACCGGCCTGCTGGCGGTGATCGTCGTCTTCTGGGCGATCTTCATCGTCTTTGCCGAGGGGTTTCTCAATCGGGTCACCATCTTCGGGTTGAGCCGCACCGTCGCGGTCACCGCCGTGATCGGGTTGTCCCAGATGGTAGTGCTCGGTATCGGCCAGATGAATCTGGCGGTCGGCGCCATCGGCGGGATGATCGCGATCTTCACCGGCTGGTTGATGCAAAGCATCGGGCTGCCAGTCTGGGCGGCGGTGATCGTGGCGTTGCTCTTTGCCGCGCTCATCGGGTTCATCAACGGTCTGATCATCACCAAGACCGGTATCAACTCGTTCATCGTCACGCTCGGTATGGGCAGCGTCATCACCGGTTTGGTCTTCATCCTGACCAAAGCCGAGGCATTTCGCGATTTGCCCAAGGCGTATACGAAGTTCGGCAAAGCCCGCTGGGTGAAGATCGACTGGCTCGAACTGTCGCCATTGCTCTTCATCGCCATTGGCATCGCCATTCTGCTGGCATTCATCTACAAGACCACCACCTTCGGTCGCTGGATGCTGGCCACCGGCGCCAATCCCCGGGCGGCTGAGCTTTCCGGTGTGCCGATCGCTCTGGTCGTACAGGCGACCCACGCGCTGTCCGGATTGCTCGCCGGAGCTGCCGGAATCATGCTCGTTTCCCGGCTCGGATCGGCCTTGCCGAGCATCGGGGAGAACTGGTTGCTGCCGTCGTTTGCCGCGCCGATCGTCGGCGGCACCCTGCTCAGTGGTGGCGCGGTGGCCGTTTTCGGAACATTGCTCGGCGCGCTGCTGATCGAAAGCGTGTCGGTCGGGTTGACCCTGATGAATGTACCCAGCTTCTGGATCCAGCTCTTCGTCGGACTGGTCCTGCTGCTGGCGGTTTTGATCGACCGGGCGCGCGCGGTGGCGATCACCCGCGGCCAGCGCGGGATCCGCCAGGCATCAGCCAGTGCGGGAGCGACGTCGTCATGAGCGCGGTGGCGCTGACGCCCCGGCGAGCAAATCGACTTCAGATCCTCGCCAACCAGGAATGGGTCTGGCTGGCGGGTATCGTCATCCTGATGTCCGCCACGTTGACGGTCCTCGAACCACGGTTTCTGACCCAATTCAATTTCTATGTGCTGCTGCGCGGCATCGCCGTGACCCTGATCGTCGCCTACGCGCAATTGATGGTGCTGGTGGTCGGGCAGCTCAACCTCTCGGTCGGCGCAACCGGTGGTATGGTCGCGGTCTGCACGGGCGGCATGATGGAAGTCTGGGGACTTCCAACGGTCGTCGCCATCGCGCTCGGTCTGGTGCTCGGTGTCGCCGCCGGGGTGGCAAACGGTATGCTGACCACCAAAACCGGGATCAACGGATTCATCATCACCCTGGCGACGGCCAGCGCCTTTACCGGGGTCACCATCGGTCTCAACGACGCCAAACCGTATTACGACCTGCCGGCGCGCTTCGTCTCCTTCGGACAGGGCCGGGCTGGTCCATTTCCCTATATTGCGATCGTGACGATCGTGGTGGGGATCGCACTCTGGGTGCTCTTCGAACGCACATTGCTCGGTCGCCAGATCCTGGCGGTCGGCGGCAACCAGCGGGCCGCGGAGCTTTCGGGCGTGCCGGTGAACCGCGTCATCGTCATCGTCTTCACCCTCTCGGCCTTGTTGTCCAGTCTGGCGGCGATCATCCTGATGGCCCGGCTCGGTTCCGCCCAGCCATCGATCGGATCCGACTGGCTGCTGCCGTCGTTTGCGATCCCGATCGTGGCCGGGATCGCCCTCACCGGCGGAACCGCCCCAGTGATCAACACCGCGCTGGCGGCGCTGCTGATCGCATTGATCGACAATGGACTGGTGCTCACCAAAGCCGATCCCTATTGGATCCAGTTCTTGCTCGGCGCCATCATCCTGGGTGCGGTCGGGCTCAACCGCGTGCGCGCCGTGCGCGAAGCCAGACAGACGGCCGGCCGATGAGCGCGATTGTCGAGCCCCCGGTTCGGACCGCGGCGCTGGAGCTGCGCGGGATTCGCAAAGCCTTTCCCGGGGTGCAGGCGCTCGACGGGGTCGATCTGGTGCTGCGCCCAGGCGAAATCCATGCGCTGGTCGGCGAGAATGGCGCCGGCAAGAGCACGCTCCTCAAGATCATCACCGGCATCTATCGCCCGGACGAAGGATCTCTGAAGGTCGATGGCGTCGAACAGACCTTCGGCTCCCCGCGGGAAGCACTTCACGCCGGAATCGGGATCGTCCACCAGGAGCGGAATCTCATTCCGAAATTCTCGGTGGCGGAAAACATCACCCTCGAACGGCCGCCCGTGCGCAACGGTCAATGGATCGATCGCGAACGGATGCGCGAGGAATCGAAACGCTGGCTCGATTTGCTGCAAGTCCCAATCGATCCAGATCGAACCGTCGAATCGCTCAGTGTGGCGCAACGGCAATTGGTCGAGATCGCCAAGGCGCTTTCGCTGCAAAGTCATGTGCTGCTGCTCGACGAACCGACCGCCTCGTTGACCCCCCATGAAACCGCGGTGCTCTTCGAGATCCTGCGGCGACTGCGCGATGATGGCGTCGCCATCCTCTTCGTCAGCCACAAACTCGAAGAGATCTTCGAGATCTGCGACCGGGTGACCGTGCTGCGTGATGGCAAGGTTGCGGCGCTCGATCGCGATCTGCGCGAGCTCGATCGCGACCAGCTCGTTACCCTGATGATCGGTCGATCGGAGCTGGTGTCCGATTTCGAGCAACGCGGGTTCGGTGACCGCCGGATTGCGCTCGAGCTGGCGGGCGTGACCTCCGGCGCGGGTCCGGCCGATATCGATCTGACCCTTTTCGAAGGCGAAATCCTCGGACTCTACGGTCTCGTCGGCGCTGGCCGCACCGAGCTCGCCCGCACCATCATCGGCGATGCGCCCCTGCGTTCCGGGGAGATTCGGGTCGCTGGTTCCCCGGCGCGGATCCGCGATGCCCGGGAAGCGCTGGCGCGGTATCGCATCGGATATGTTTCCGAGAACCGGCAAACCGAGGGGCTCATTCTGTCGCATTCGGTCTTGACCAATGTGGCTATGACCGTTTGGGATCGGCTGGCCATCTGGCTGGGGTGGATCAAACCGGGTTCGGAGCGGGCGGTCGTCGGTCCCTTCGTCGAACGATTGCAGGTCAAGACCCCAACGCTGGAGCAACAGGTCGGCAATCTTTCGGGCGGCAATCAGCAAAAGGTCAGTCTGGCCAAATGGCTGGCCGCCGAAACCGAGATTCTGATCATCGACGAACCGACCGTCGGGATCGACATCAAAACCAAACACGAGATCCACCAGCTCATCTGGGAGCTCTCGAATCAGGGGCTGTCGATTCTGTTGATCTCCAGCGACATGCCGGAAATGGTGCAGCTGGCCGACCGGATCGCGGTCATGGCCGACCAGCACATCGCCGGCATCGTGACCAACACCCGCAACTACGACCAGATGAGCCAGGAGATCATGGCGCTGATCCACCAGCGGACGGATGTCCTGGCCTAATCTGGGTGATTCCCAAGGGGTGTTAGCCCAGCGTTTCAACGGTAGGACCGTGCCGGCGCGCCGGTGGATATCCCGGAGGGTCCAAGCCGTATAGCAACCCCGGAAACCGGAACGAAAAACCAGCCGGTTACCAGCCGATGCCGGTATCGGGACTCCCCGATGTATCCCCGGGACGCCCACCCCCTCCCCCGCCTCCGGGCCCGCTGTCGTACCCAGCGGGCAAGGTGTGCTGGAACAGGACATGCTCGCCCAGGGGATCGATCCGGCCGCCCCGCGCGATTCCACCCGAGCCGGCTTCTGCGAGCCCCTGCGACCTGCGTCTCGTTCGGCGCCATGTGTAGTAGATGGCGCTCGATCCGGCGGCGATGGCGATCGTCGCGAGCTTCGTTTTCATGGTGTCGCTCCTGCATCGTCTGCGATGTTCCTGGTTTCGTCGAGCGAGCGGAACGTACCACGCGCGAGCCCGTTCGGCGAGCGGGCGCTCCCAGGTGGGGCTGACCGGAGCGCACCATCCGGGCGGGAAGGACCGTCTGCCGCCGCACAATCCCGGGGTTCGGGCACGGTAACTTGAATAGGGTACCCAGGTGGGGTACCCTATGAACCGGCCTGCGCGCTCACCGCGCAAGGAGCGTGTTTTCGAAGGGATAGTCATGACCAGCATTGCCCGATTGCCCGAAGCCGATCGGGACGAGATCATCCAGCGTCTCAAACGGATCGAGGGTCAGGCGCGCGGCATCCAGAAGATGGTCGACGAAGGACGGGACTGCGGCGACATTCTGACGCAGCTCGCCTCGATTCGCGCGGCGGTCAGCAGTCTCAATGGCGAAGTACTGGAAACCTATCTGACCCGTTGTATCAGCCACCCGGAGGAATTCGGCTCCCCGGAAAAGATCGTTCAGCAAGCGGTGCGGGCACTGGTCCGCAGCTAACGGAGCACCATTCCCCTATGATCGTCGAACGCATTTTCACCCCGGGGCTTGCCCAGGTTGCCTATCTCGTCGCCGATGAGATGACCGGCGATGTCGCCGTGATCGATCCGCGCCGCGATGTGCAGGCCTATCTCGCGTGGGCCTCGGAACGCGGATTCCGCGTCTCCGCGATTCTGGAAACCCATGTCCACGCCGATTTCGTTTCCGGCGCGCTGGAGTTGGCCCACGCCACCGGCGCACCGGTCTATTCGAGCCGGCTCGGGGAGCAGGAATTCGATCATCGTCCGTTGCGGGATGGCGATCGCATTCCGGTCGGTCGTCTCGCGCTCGAAGCGCGCTGGACGCCCGGGCACACACCGGAGCATCTGGTCTTCCTTCTGTTCGATCCGGAAGCCAGCGCCGACCCCCAGGCGATGTTCAGCGGCGATCTGATCTTCGCGGGAGAGATCGGACGACCGGATCTGCTCGGCGAGGCGCATACCACCCATCTTGCCGGACAGCTCTTCGAAACCCTGCGCTATCGCATTGCCGATTTGGCGGACGACCTGCTGGTCTATCCGGGTCACACGGCTGGATCGGCGTGCGGCCGCAAGATCGGTGACGCCACGATGACCACCCTCGGCGCCGAGCGGCAACGCACCTATGCATTCCAGTTCACGGACGAGACGGAATTCATCCGCGCCATCCTGCACGAGATGCCCGCGCCGCCACCCTATTACCCGCGGATGAAGGTGGTCAACAAGGTCGGTCCGGCATTGCTGGCGTCGTTGCCAGCGGGAACGGCGCTGTCGGCCGCCGAGGTCGAACAGGCTATGACCCGCGGCGCGCTGGTGATCGATGTCCGGGACGAGCGGGACTTCGACCGGGCGCATATTCCCGGTTCGTACTACGCGGGCTCGCAGCCGGATGCCATTGCCTGGGTCGGTTGGCGCGCGCCATACGACCAGCCGGTGATGCTGCTGCTGGACCACGATGCCGATTATCCGGCCGCCGCCAATGAGCTGCGCCGCATCGGGATCGACACGATCGCCGGATATCTGGCGGGCGGTATCGATGCCTGGATCGCCAATGGCGGTCCGGTCGATCGGCTCGAAGTGCTTTCGCCCGAACGATTCCAGCAATTGCTGGGCGATCAGCCAGCGGCAAAGCTCTTCGATGTGCGCACGCTGGACGAATGGCGGTCGGGACATATCGCGCATGCCTCCAACGAGTTCGCCGGCGACCTGGCCGCCGGTGGCCGCGGGATCGAGGCCGAAAACGACGAGCTGATCCTGCTCGCGTGCGCTTCTGGATACCGGTCGCGCGTGGCGGCGAGTTTGCTGCACGCCCGGGGCGTGTCGCGCATCGTCCAGCTCGATGGCGGTATGGAGGCATGGGATGCCGCCGGGTTGCCGGTCGAGCGCCCTCGATGAACGGGAGCAGCGCGTGGGTTTTCTGAGCAGACTCTTCGGTTCCTCGGAACCATCCCGGAACGAGATCGATGTGGCGGGAACGCTGGCGGCGCTTGGCGATTCCCATACCCAGGTGATCGATTGCCGCCAGAAGCACGAATGGAAATCGGGTCATATCGCCGGAACGAAACTGATACCGCTCAATACGCTCGGCCAGCGGATGAACGAACTGGACAGGGACCGGCCGGTGATCGTTCTCTGCCGGTCCGGGCACCGAAGTTCCGTGGCGGTGCGCAAGCTCACCGCGGCCGGGTTCTCCGATGCGAAAAGCATGAAAGGCGGGGTCAATGCCTGGACCCGCGCCGGCAACGAGCTGGTGTCCTGATCGGCTGCTGGCCGAACATGTATCGTTCGCCATGATATCGATTCGCAACGCACCTGAGAGGAAAGAAAACGCGTGAGTTTTCAGAAGACGGATTTGCACCCCCTGGAGGTCGATGTTCCCTCGACCGTCTCGGCGCTGAACGACCCCGATGTGCAGATCATCGACTGCCGCGAGCAGGAAGAATGGGATGCCGCCCATGTCGATGGCACGACGCTGATGCCGCTCGACAGCATCGGCCAGCGGCTTGGCGAGCTGGATCGCAACCGGCCGGTCATCATCGTTTGCCGGTCCGGGCGGCGTAGCTTGATTGCCGCGCAACAGTTGGTCGCGGTCGGGTTCAGCGATGTCAAGAGTATGAATGGCGGTTTGATCGCCTGGGCCCAGCAGGGTTTCCCGCTGGTGTATTGAACGAAAGGACAGCATGACATGACTACTGGCACCGGAGTCCAGATGGCGCTCGAACCGCGAGCGACCCTCGATATGCCGCTCGCATCCGCCCTCGAAGCGACGACGGCCGCACTCAAGGCCGAAGGATTCGGGGTGCTCACCTCGATCGATGTGCAAGCCACCCTGAAAGAAAAACTGGGCGAGTCGTTCGATCCCTATCTGATCCTCGGCGCATGCAATCCGGCGCTGGCGCACCGGGCATTGAGCGCCGATGGCGATCTCGGGCTGTTGCTGCCCTGCAATGTGACCCTGCACGAAACCGGCGGCAAAACCACCGTCTCGATCGTCGATCCCCAGGCGATGCTGGCCGCCGCCGGTGGCAATCCCGCCATCGACGAGGTCGCCAGGGAAGCCAGCGCGCGCTTGTCGCGCGTGGCCCAGACGCTTGCCGGCAAGTAACCGGAGATCGGGGTCCAGGGTCGCACCGCGTTATCTGGATCCCGAATCGCCTATGCCTCGGGGGTGGCCGGGTTCGGTATCAGCAGTTCCTGCCCGACGAAGATCGCATCCTGACTCTGCAGGTCGTTTGCCTGGATGATCGCATCCCAGGTGACGCCGAACATCTCGGCGATACCGGAGAGCGTGTCCCCTTCCTGAACCGTGTAACGCACTTCGCTGGTGCGCGGGGTCGGGGTGAGCGCGATCGTCACGGTCACGATCGCGAAACGCGGTTCATCGGCTACCTCGGTCGACGGGTCGTTGGTGACCCGATCGAGCTGGGCGCAGCCCCCGGCGAGCAACAGCGCGAGCGCAAGCCCCCCCGAGAGGACGAGCGTCCGGAGGCTGGGGACTGAATGCCGGAGCGCACCTCCGGATTCCGGAACGCGGTGCATCTCTGCAGCGTCCGGCCCACGGTGAGCTCCTCCGGCCCCCGGACTCCGGACTCCGGACTCATTTCCCGCCATGATCGAACCGAGTTCGGTCAACCGAGCACGAGCGTTTCGTCCGGCCAGCGATAGAGATCGGGCTGGCGGTTTTCGACCGAGGGCACCTGGCGACGCACCTTGTTCAGATAGTCCAGATCGACCCTGGCCCGCAACACATTTTCGCGGTCCGGCGCGGTGGCGAGCACGGTGCCCCAGGGGTCGGCCACGAGCGAGCGGCCATAGCACCATTTGCCGGACGAATCCGGTCCAAACTGACCGCAGGCGACCATATAGACCTGGTTTTCGATCGCCCGGGCCCGGATCAGCACCTCCCAATGATCCTTGCCGGTCGTCATCGTGAAGGCGGCTGGCAGCACGATGACCTCGGCACCCCGCAATCGCAGGATGCGGAAAAGCTCCGGGAAGCGCAGGTCGTAACAGATCGCCAGTCCGACGGTGACGCCATCCAGGTCGAACGTAACGATCTCCTCGCCACGCTGGACGGTGTTCGATTCTCGATACGACGCCACCCCATCCAGCACCACATCGAACATATGGATCTTGCTGTATTTGGCGACCAGCTCGCCCTCGGGATCGAACACGACAGTGGTGTTGAAGAGCTTCGGTTCGCCCGCCCGTTGTTCGAGGATGGTGCCACCGTGCACGTAGATGCCATGCTGGCGAGCCTTCTGCGCGAGCGCGTCCGTGACCGGACCGGGAATCGATTCGGCATTGGCGCGGTTGCCGTCTTCCGCGCCCAGATAGGTCCAGATCTCGGGCAACACCACCAGCCGGGCGCCGGTCGCGGCGGCCTCGTCGATCAGCCGCAGGGCGGTTTCGACATTGGCGGCTTTATCCTCCCCGGAGTTCATCTGCAAAACGGCGACATCGAATGCGGTGGTGGACATGTCTTTGGCTCCTGGCATATAGGGCGCGAACCTCGATGATGACGATCATAGCATCGGGCGTGGTCTGGAAGAGTCAAGAGCCACGCCCGCGTCCTGCGACGACAGACTTCATACGTCCCTTATACGTCCCTTATACGTCCCTTCGAAGCATGCGCTCCCGCACCTGGCCAGCCGACGGCAACGGCTGGTCGAGCTCCTTCGGCAATCGATCCGTCGACCAGTATTCCGCCACCCCAATCGGCTTCCCCGCATCGCGCAGCGAGTACTCGACGATCACCCGGTTCTTCTCCTTGCAGATGATCAGACCAATGCTCGGTTGGTCGTCGCCATGCCGCAGCAGGTCGTCCACCGCCGCCAGATAGGAATTCATCTTCCCGGCGAGCTCCGGCTCGAACGTCTCCACCTTCAGCTCGATCGCCACAGAGCAACGCAGCCGCAAGTGGTAGCAGAGCAGGTCGAGGTAGAAATCCTCCCCGCCAGCTTCGAGGGGTACTGCCGGCCAATGAAGGCACCCCCCGTCCCCAGCTCCAGCAGGAACTGCTGGATGTGCTCGATCGGCCCGTGTTCGAGGTGTCGCTCCTGCACCGCATCGCCGAGCGTCAGAAAGGCGAAGGTGTATGGCTCCTTCAGAAGCTGGTGCGCCAGATCGGATTGCGGAGCGGGAAGGGTGGCATGGAAGGTACTGATCGCCCCACCCTGCCGGCGGTAGAGGTCCGATTCGATCTGGTGGACCAACACATTCCGGGACCAGCCGTGTTCGATCGTCTTCTGGGCGTACTAAGAGCGTCCGGCAAAAGGCAAAAGGCAAAGGTGACCGGTCGACCGCTGTCAATTACGCGATTCCATGCGGAATGTGCGGCGTCCAGAGTGTTGTAGCCCCACCAACCGGATCACCTATTGCCGGACACTCTTAGACTCACGACCCAAGACTCACGACTCAAGCCTCAAGCCTCCAGACTCACGACTCACGACCCAACACTCAAGCCTCACGACCCGTCCGGCTGTTCCGCAGCGGCAATCTCTTTTATTCTTAGCCAGATATGTGGTTGCTCCGGTTGCTGGCTCCCAGCCCGTTCTCATGCGACCCGCGGAAGCTCAGGGCGCCGATCGTCGCGAACCATCCCTGGACAATCACCGAACGAAGGAAGGATTCCTCGCACCATGACCGATACCACCATCGAGCGACCTGTGCCGGAGGCGCCGAATGCGCTACGCGACTGGTTCACCAATGGGCTGCGCGCCGAAATCGAATCCCGGGGGTTGCCGGTCATCCAGGGAGACGAACCCGCCGAGCGGGGCGGGATCGCCCTCCATCCGGTCGATGTCGACGCGCCCAGGAGTTTTCGCCGCAAGAACCGGGCGGTCTTCGTGGTCGGAATCGGCGAGAGCACGGGCGTGCCGGACGTGCCGCTGGCGACCCTCTATCCGTTGCAGTTGCGGTCATTGGGCAATATCTTCGTGTTGCTGATTCCGGACGGCGCGCACGGCGGGGTGGAGGCGTTCGTTTCGACGCTGGAGCAGGGATCGTATTCCTTCAAATATTGGGGGGACGATGCGGCGTTCTTCCATGAAGTGGCCGACCGGCTGACCCCGCTCGCGACCTCGACCCTGATCATCGAAAACGAATTCGTGCCGGATCTGGAAGAAGAGCTCTGGGG
Organism: Thermomicrobia bacterium; assembly: GCA_044464585.1. GTDB lineage: Bacteria > Chloroflexota > Chloroflexia > Thermomicrobiales > UBA6265 > JAMLHN01. Next base: position 4,793 of record JBIQLF010000064.1, on the reverse strand, counting down.
CGGGGACGAGATCACCGCGTCGATCACCCGCGCCGGCAAGCTGCTGGATGAGCTCGATCTGCTGCCATCGCCCTTCCCGATCGATGCCTATCTGCCGGAGGCCGATCTGCGCCATCTCAAGCAGATGTTCAATATCGGCGGCCTCAGTTATGGCAATGTCAGCGCCCGCAAGGACGATCTGCGTTTCTGGATGAGCGCCAGCGGGGTCGACAAGACCAAACTGGAAGAAGTCGGCACCGAGATCCTGATGGTGACCGATTACATCCCCGAGCGCCGGGCCATGCGCTTGAGCGTCCCGCCCAATGTCACCCCGCGGCGGGTGTCCGTCGATGCGATCGAGCATTTCATGATCTACCGGGAACATCCGAGTGTCGGCGCGATCCTGCACATCCACGCCTGGATGGAGGATATTCCCTCCACCCGCATCAACTACCCCTGCGGCACGATCGAGCTGGCCACCGGGGTGGCCGATCTGGTGCGGCAGTCGCCCGATCCCGGTCATGCGGTGATCGGCCTGCGCAATCATGGATTGACCATCACGGGTGAATCGCTGGATGAGATCTTCGCGCGGATCGACGGCAAGATCCAGCGCCAGGTGCCGATGGCGTAGGCGGCCGGGCGCCGCGTTCGACCAGTAACGATGCGCTCCGGGACATCCTGCCCCGGAGCGCATTTGGTAAGAAAGGAGAGCCGGGCATGAGCAAGGCGCTGCACTACAAATTCTCGATTCCGAACTTCCTCGCGGTGCGCGCGGCGGACAAGCTGCCCGGCAAATGGCTCGAATCGGGCAAGATTCCAGGGTTGAGCGAGATCGAACGCGGGCCGGTTCCGTTGCCCAGTCCGGCCTATGCGCGGTTGCGGCCGCTGATCGCCGGGATTTGCGGCAGCGATATTTCCGCGCTCACCAACCGCAGCAGTCCGGCGCTGACGCCCTTCACCTCGTTCCCCTTCACACCCGGTCACGAAGTGCTGGCCGAGGTGGTCGAGCTCGGTTCGGAAGCCGAGGCGATGGAGGGCATCGCGGTCGGGCAGCGAGTCGTGCTGAATCCGGTCATTTCCTGTTATATGCGCGGAATCGAACCCTGCCGCATGTGCCGCACCGGTGAACCGGGATTGTGCACCCGCACGGCCGAGGGATCGCTTTCACCGGGAATGCTGACCGGATTCTGTCGCGATCTGCCCGGGGGCTGGAGTACCGATATGGTGGCGCACTGGAGTCAGTTGGTGCCGGTGCCCGACGAAATTCCGGACGAGGTCGCCGTGCTGATCGAACCGTTCAGCGTGGCGGTGCATGCCGTGCTGAAAGATCCGCCGCCGTCGTGGGCCAATGTGCTGATCGTCGGCAGCGGGTCGATCGGGTTGTTCGTGTTGGCAGCATTGCGCATGATGGGCATCAAGAGCACGGTCACGATGCTGGCGCGCCATCCGCTGCAGGCCGAGATGGCGACCGCCCTCGGGGCGGACCATGTGCTGCGTGGCGAATCCGCGGGAGATGCCGCGGTGAAACTGGCCGGGGCGAAAAAATACAAACCGATCAAGGGCAAACCGAGCTATGCTGGCGGGTTCGATTGGGTCTATGACTGCGTTGGGTCGAGCGAGAGTGTCGATGATAGTCTGCGGGTCGCGGGTCCGCACGGGCATATCGTCATGGTCGGTTGCGCGGCGGAGACGAAGAACCTCGATCTGACCTTCCTCTGGAATCGCGAGCTCCAGGTGACCGGATGCTATGTCTATGGCAAGGAACGAACGATGGAGGGCAAACCGCACACCTTCCGGGTGGCAATGGAATTGATCCTCGGGCATCCGGGGATCGATCTGTCCCGTTTGATCACCCACCGGTTCACCCTCGACCAATGGCAGGAAGCGATGCAGGTCAGTCTCGCTCGTGGTAAACATGGCGCCATCAAGCCGGTGTTCGATCTGCGGGGATAGCGCGCCGTCAGTCAGCAGACGGCAGTCAGCAG
>JBIQLF010000064.1:0-2729 GCA_044464585.1 Thermomicrobia bacterium | reverse complement strand
CAGTCAGCAGACGGCAGTCAGCAGTCAGCCGAGTGTCTCGATACTTTTCAGGTCCCAGGACTCAGGGCGCCGAGGCGCCAAAGGTATTCCAGCTCACCAACTCGTCCAGCGGTTTGCGGCCGCCATTTTTGGATGGGGCGCCGCCGCGGGCGGGATGACCGATCCCGACCGCGCTGAAGAGCGTCCAACCATCCGGGATCCGAAGGACATCCCGGCCGTGCTGTTTGGCATCGGCATTCCAGAAGGAGACGATGCCCGCACCGAGACCGAGCGCCTGGGCGGCCAGCAGGATGCGTTCGTCGATGCGACCGAGATCGTGCAGGCGGGTGCTGGTCTTGCCCTCTTCGACCAGGACGACCACGACCAGTGGGGCGCTGGCGATCCAGTCCATCGAATCGACCGATTCGGAGAGCGCGTTGCGTATCGCCGGGTCGCGCACGACGATGAATTGCCACGGTTGGGCATTGCCGGCGCTGCCGGTCCAGCGCATGACATCGAGCAGGGCGTCGAGATCGGCGTCGCTGACCGGTTCATCGGTGAACGATCGAGTTTGGCGTTGTCCCCGAAGAAGTGCGAGCGCGGCGGTTCCGGATGACATCATGTTCTCCTGGTCGAATCGAATGCGGTTCACTTTGGCAATCGTAGGCAGGAATGGGCAAACGATCCAGAAGCACGAGGGACGATGGCGTCCACAGCAGGACGCGGAGGTTCCGCGTTACAACCCGTGCGCGATATTCGATCATTCCCAAGCCCCAAGCCCCCGGACTCAGAACTGCTGCGCAATGATGAACAAAATGAGCAGCACGACGACGATGAATCCGATGATGAGAATCGCCTGGCAACCACGGGCGGCCACCGCAACATCCTCGGGCGAGCTGCCGCGTCCTTCGGGGGCGTCGTCTTCGGGGAAACTCAATTGGCGTTTGCTTCTTTCTGCGATGCCCGCCAGACATGCGCCATGCGCATGACAGCGGTGAGGTTGGTGGCGATGGCAAGCGCGATCAGCGCCCACATCGGCCGGTCGATGATGAGACCAAGCGAAAGGACGACCACCCGTTCCGGCCGGGCGAGGATACCGACCGAAGCTTTCCAGCCGGAGGCTTCGGCGCGGGCGCGCGCATAGCTGACCATGACCGCGCCGGTCGCCGAGAAGAGCACCAGCATGGCGCCCCATTTCCAGTCATCGGTGCCGAGCAGGAACCAGAGCAGCCCGACATAGACGACGATCTCGGAATAGCGGTCGACGGTGGAATCGAAGAAGCCGCCGAATTTCGAGATCTTGCCAGTGGAACGGGCGACCGCGCCATCGAGCATATCGAAACCGCTGGAAAAGAGGAGCAGCACGCCTCCGAGTTGACCGCGACCGGAGGCGATGATGGCGGCCACGATGCAATTGAGCAGAAACCCGGCGATGGTCAGCATATTCGGCGTGATGCCGAATTTGCCGAGGAACGCTCCCACCACGAGCAGCCGTTGTCGTGCCCAGGCGCCGATTCGTTCCGATATCACCGTTCGCTCACCCCCGCCTCATTCAAACGGCCACGGCTGCGCCGGATCGCGCATAGACATCGAGTACGCGCTGGGCGACGCGCGGCCAACTGTAATGATCGGCTGTTTTCTGTCCGGCCTGCACCAGGCGAGCGCGCAGTTCGGCATCGGCCAGCAATCGTACGACAGCCAGCGCGATCGCCGATGGGTCGCGCGGTTGCACCAGCAGGGCGTCTTTGTTGTGGGTGGCGACGCTGGCATACCCGGGAATGTCGCTGGCGACCACCGGCTTCATCGAGGCCATGGCTTCCAGCAGGACGATCCCGAAGCTCTCCCGGTAGATCGAGGGAGCGCAGAAGATATCGCAGCTCGAATAGTAGTGGGGCAGGCTCTCGTCAGAGACCTCACCGATGAAATCGACGTTGCGAATCTGATAGCGGTCGATCGTCTCATGAAACCGGTCGGGATCGCCGGGACCGACGACCAGAAGCTGCGCGTTCGGGAATTGCTGCTGGATCAGGGGCATGGCCCGCAAGAGGTATTTGAACCCCTTGCGCGCTTCGTTGTACCGGCCAACGAAGAGGATGCGCGGCGGTCCCGGGGTGGCCCAGGAAAACGGTTGCATATGCTCCCCGAAACGCTCGACGTCGATTCCATTGGGGACGACATCATAGTGCCCGGCGAAGTACTGCATCATGTGCGTTCTGGCCGGTTCGGAGACGCAAATCTTGCCGTTCAGGCGGTTCATCAGAATCGAGAAATAGGGTTTCAGCATGCCATACCAGGGATTCGTATCCCGGGCGGCATGGAAAGTGGCGACATTCACGGTGCGGGAATTGAGCAGCACCATGTACGGCAGAAGCGGCGTCATCGGCTCGTGGCAATGGATGACATCGAACCGTTCGAATTGCAGGATTTCCTTGACCGCATTGTAGAGCGTGACATCGAACATGAGGCGGGCTTTGGAGCCGTTGGCCGGGATGGGTATGGTCCGCCCGACCCCATAGAAACCGGGCTGGATGTCGAGCCCCCCCTGACGCGCTTTGGGGGCGAGCACCACCACCTCGTGCCCGAGGCGTTCGAACTCACGCTTGAGATTTTCGATATGTTGTGCGACCCCGCCGGGGTGCGACATGTCGTAGGGGGTAACTTGCGCGATCTTCACGCTGCCTCGTGTCCGGGTTCGATGTCGATGTGAACCGGGTTCCCTTCCGGTCCCGGATGATACCAGAGGGCGGGTC
>JBIQLF010000063.1:13360-16845 GCA_044464585.1 Thermomicrobia bacterium | reverse complement strand
CCACCACCCAATTCCGCCAGACGCTCGATGTTCGGGAGACGGAACGAGGCCGCATCATCAGGACAGATCGAACGAGTCGATCACCAAGGAGCTCATGATGACGCAGTCGCCTCAAATTCTTTACGCACTTGCTCGCCAGCAGGACCGGATCGATCCCCCGCGCACGGTGATCGACCGCGCGTTGGACGAGCCCATTCCAGGCAGCCGCCCCGAACCAGTTTCCGAATCACGGGTTGCCTGGTTCTGGCAACTGCTTGCCGGCCGCCGGGAAACAGTCGCGTCATAACCTGCGCCGTTTCCCGGTTCGGGTGCCGTAGACTCCTCGTCTGATACGTCGGACAACGCGGCATTCCGGAAAGGCGAGGGACGATGTCCTCGGGGATCGAGATAACCGACGGTGCGATCGGAGCCGCGGAAGCGGCCGAGGCCGCGGGGGTCGGTGAAATCAGTGAGATTGGAGTCGATCCCAATGCCGGCGAGCTGACCGGGGCGCAGATCGAGCGTGGCTTCTTCCTCCTGGCGATTACCTCGTTCGTCTACTACATCGGATTCCAGATCATTCAGGCGATCCAGCCGAATTTCTTCCGCGATGTTCTCGGAATGAACGGCGCTCAGAATGGCTATTTGATTGCCATTCGCGAGGTGCCGGGATTCCTGCTCATCTTCGTCGCCGCGTTTTTGTTGCGAAGAGGGTTGTCCCGCGCGGCGTCGATCTCGCTGCTCATCACCGGTATCGGATTTTGCCTCTTCGCGTTTTCCAATTCGTTTTACATGCTCATCATCCCGACCCTGGTTTCCAGTATCGGGTACCACTCCTTCATGCAACTCCAGCCAGCATTGGGATTGTCGCTGACACGCAAAGGCAATGAAGGCACCCTGCTCGGGCGGATCAACGGCATCGGTTTTCTGGGAAGCCTGATCGGTTTGGTTGGCGTGTTCATCCTGCTGACCTGGATCGAACGACAGCATGGCACCCTGATCGGCTACCAGGACCGCTACTTGCGCGGTCTTTTTTTCGTGATGCTGATCGGCGGGGTGCTCGGGGCAATCCTGATTTCTCGATTCCCCATGTCAGCCAATGATCGCGCCGCTGCCTCCACCGCTCCCCGTATCGTCTGGCGCAAGGAGTATTACCTCTATTACGCGTTGACGTTTCTCGACGGCAGCCGCCAGCAAATCTATTTCGCGTTCGCCCCCTTCGTGCTGGTGGAAGAATTCAATGTCGACACCCGCACGATGACCCTCCTGCTGATCATTACGGCATTGCTCAACTGGCGAGCGGGACCGCCAATCGGAAGGCTCGTCGACCGGATCGGCGAAAAGCGCTTTCTGACTGTCGCCTATATCGCCCACTTCTTCGTCTTTCTGGGCTTTGCGTTTTCGCGCAATATCTGGCTGCTCTATGCCTTCTACCTCGGCTACCAGTTCCTCTTCCTCTTCTCGGTGGGGACGACGACGTATCTGAAGAAGATCGCCCGCCGAGAGGATGTTGCGCCCAGTCTGGCCATGGGCGTTTCACTGGCCCACCTGACTGCCATCGTGGTGCCGATCATCGGCGCGGCGCTTTGGAGTCGATTGGGTTACCAGTTCCCGTTCATGTTCGGGACCGTCTTCGTGATCATTTCGCTGATTCTCACGCAGCGCATCGACGCCGACTCGCAGGGGTTCAATGCGCCCGGTCGTTCAGCCCAGGGGTAATTGCATGCGCACCGGCAGCGTTTCGAATCCACTGGCGGGATAGGCCGCCAGCGTTGGCGGCGCGTCCAATTCGAGCGCAAACCCCGTTGTCCGGTCGAACAACTCTTCCATGACGACGCGCAGCTCCATGCGAGCCAGTGGCGCGCCCGGGCAAACGTGGATACCGGCGCCCCACAATAGATTTTTCGATGGATCTCGATCGAGCGAGAAGGTCGTTGCCTGCTCGAAGACATCTTCGTCGCGGTTGGCCGACACCCAGTTCACGGTGACTCGCTCACCAGTCCCGATCGCATGCCCTCCAATCTCCACGGGGCAGGTCGTGACCCGGCGGTTCGTGACCAGCGGACCGTGAATCCGCAAGATCTCGTCGATAGCGCGCGGCAACACCGCGGGATCGGTACGTAATTGCCGCTGCACATCCGGATGCTCGGCCAGAAAGTGGACCAAAATACCGATCGAGGCGCTCATCGTTCCGATTTCACCGACCGTCCAGTTTCGCAGGATGCTGGCGATCTCGGCATCGTCGAGGGTGCGGTCGAACACGGGCTCGTGCATCAGCTCAGCGGTGATATCGTGCCCAGGAGCAGCCTCGATTGCCCGGCGGTGCGCGAGCCGGTCGCTGACCATGGTCTGGAATTCAGCCGCGATTTCGGCCAGCGCATCCTGATCGTTGGCGCGAGCGGCTTCGCTACTGCGTTTGGTCCAGCTCGCCAACTGTTCGCGCAAACTCGATGGCCATCCGAGAAATGCGCAATGGATACGAACGGAAACATCCAGCGCAAAATCGTGGATGAGCTCGATACGGTCCTTCGCCAATACCTGACTGGCCAAATCGGCAACGATCTCTCGGCACGCCGGTTCGAACTGCTGGATTCGTTCGTCCGAAAAATAGGAGACGATGATCTTCCGGTAGGCGGTATGCTCGGGGGGATCCATACCGTTGGGCACGGTCAGATAGCGAGAAACATTGTTGCTGAAGGTCTCGTGATCGGTGATGACCCGCAGGACATCACCGTGGCGCAGGATCGACCATTGCAGTCGATCACTATAGGCAACGGGACAACGCGCCCGCATGCCATCATAGACGTCGAGCTGGCCGCCGGGGCCATGATCGGCAAAGGGGTCCCAATCCGGCATTCGCTTTTCGATCTGCTGCACGTCTCCCCGCCTCGAAACGAACGAACATCATTGCGGGAATTGTACCCGGCCAGATCATGCGCCCTGCCACGGCGACGACGCTCGACGCATCTCGCTCGTCACGATCGAACGGCCACGCGGTCTCCGCTCAGTCCTCGCTCGCATCGCTCGAGCTCCTCGATGGGCGTTGCCATGCGCGTTTTCCGGCTCTATTCCGCTGGCCTGGCGTATCGGTAAATCACCACGCCGTTCTGGTCGTATGCGATTTCCAGGAGCCCATCGTTTGCAGCGTCCGCGAACTTCTGCACGCCGTCATCCCCGTAATAGATTCGTTCCAGCGGGCCGATATAGATGTACTGGACGTGATATTTGTCCAGGAGCGGACGGATATTCTGGAAGGAGCTACCGGAGGCAAAGAGCGCGTCGACATCGGCACGGCGTTTGTCGATCAGCTCGGCATAGCCGGGACGTTGCTGGTTCTCGTGCCAGTCCCAACCGATCACGGTCGGCAATCCGGTATAGACGCTCACACGCGAACCCCAGCGGTAGAGATTCGCCCATGCTTCCAGTACGACCGGTGAACCCTGGATGTTGTCCTGCATCCAGATCAGGGCGTCGTAATCCTGCCCGAGGTCCATTTCCTGCGGGAC
>JBIQLF010000063.1:0-13260 GCA_044464585.1 Thermomicrobia bacterium | reverse complement strand
CCCAGGATGAAAAGCCGCATGGGATCGCGTTGCCGTTGCCAGGCCGCCGCCAAAATGAGCACGAGCAATGCGGGGAAGAGCAGCATGATCTGCTTGGTCAGCAGCGAGGCGATCAGAAAGCCCGCGGCAACCGCGGTGACGATCCATGCGGGAGAGATCGAAAGCGCGCCACTGGCCGTCCCGGCCACGATTCCCGCGCTTTCGGCACTGCGCTGCACGCCCAGACTCGGCAACTCGAATCGACCGAAATCGAAGGGCTGCATCGTTTGTAGCAGATCGAAGATCAAGTAGCTGGCGATCACGAAGAGGAAGAAGCCGTGGATCACCAGATACTGGCTGGGAAGTGATTGCTGCGTCCATGGATCGAAGCCGGCAATCTGGGTCGCATAGTTCTTGTAGTACGGAAGGAAGAGCATCCGGCCGATCAGCACGATCGCCACCGCGCTCACTGCGGTCCGGCGCAAACCGGAGAACGTGAGGGTCCAGTCGAATTCGCGTCCGCGATTGGCCGCAACCGCCGAACCGAGCGCATCGAGCAGGAAGAAGCTTCCGGCGGTGATGATCAGATAGGTCGGATAATCCCAAGTGTTGAGGGGATAGAGCATCCCCGTGATCATCCCTGCAAGCACGATCGACCAGAATCGGTCGAGCACCAGTTTCCACCGCACGCCGCCGATCCAGCGGCGTGCGCCGCCCGCGATCCCAAAGGTTGGATATCCGGTTTCGACCGGAGCCCGCGTTTCCTCTGGCCAGACATGCGAGGCGACCACCCCGAGCGCGATCACCATCGCCAGCAGCGAAAACGGGATCGCCATCATATGCGGATGCAGATCGGCAAAGAGCATCGAGAAATAGGGAAACTCGTTGACCGTGCCGTCGATGATGCGGGTCGGGGTCCAGTAGGCATCGAGGGGCACCATTCGGAACTGGGCGATGGCGCGCCAGGTACCCCGGATGATGTCGCCCACACTGCCCAGCGAAAGCAATCCTCCTCTGGTCACGGGAGGGAATCCCATCTCGCCGAGCCCAAAACGGCGCGCCATATCGAGGTTGCCGATAATGCAAACGAAGAGCGACCCGACCAATCCGATCCCGATCGAGTGCCAGGCCGACCGGAGACGCAAGTACCGGGAAAAGAACGAGACCGCCGACGCAACGAACGCCCATGAATTGAGGATCGCCAACCCGAAGACCGTCGCCACCGCCAGATTGAACGAGACCGCCGGGATGATTCCGGTCAAGCGCACGACCGAGGCAAAGATGACCCAGCCAAAGTAGTAGTAGTTGATGTAGCCACCGGCAAACCAGGGATCGTAGGCGGGAAAGTGGGTCGATTTGATGATGGCGTTGAAGTAAGCGAATTCCATCGGCTTTTCGCCACCGCGGGCCGGATGCCAGAGATCGGGATTCATCGAACGGAAATAGACGAACACCAGGAATGCGAGCAGGAAGATCACTTCGGCAGCCACGATCCAACGCCAGTTGGCTTTGTGATCGACCCAGAGCTGCCGCCAGTTGCCACCGTTGGCGAGCACCGAGAGCATGGCCACGCCGATGATGCCGATGAGCACCCCCGGTCGTCCCCAATCGACGATATGCAAACTGGCCAGTAGCCAGGCGAAGATGGCTGCCCCAGCCAAACCAACACTCTTCGCAACCGCATAGCCCCGGTCGGGCAAACGGTTCAGGGCCCGCCAGCAGAGCGGGATCGCCGCCAGCGCCATCAACTGCAATGCGAGGTACCAGACGATCACCGGGTGCGCGTTCATCACGCTTTCACGGTGAAAAATCTCGCTCCAGGTTCCGCCAGCCTGCTGGGTCGCCCGTTCCTCATCCGACATCATGAGCTGGTTCTTGCCGGCGTCGACCGATTTGACCCGCACGTAGTCGCCGGAAAGCGTCGCGGCCAGCGCGGCCTGCACCTTGGCCGCATCGAAGTCGGCGTTTTTCTTGAAAATCAGCACCTTGGGATGGTCGTAGACCGTGAACGATTCTTCGGAGTTGTCGTCGTTGATCTGGAAGCCGAACAGCGATGGGTAGTTGGTTGCTGTATGCACCAGATCGAATCCGAGCTCGCCGTCGAAGAGCATCTGGTAGTACTTCGTCGCCATCGGCCAGCGTTCGGGAATACGCGGAATCGAGCCATAGAGTCGATTGCTCGTGACGAAAATCCAATCGTGCGTCCGCAGCTCCTCCATGAGCCGCGTGAGCTTTTCCGGATTGTCGTCGTCGTACATCGCCAGCTCGTCGCCGGGATAAGCGCCCGATCCGGGCATTCCGGGAAGATTCAGCGGGATGGGATCATCCCAATGCTCGTGCAGGGTAGGGGTGTCGACCGGGATATTGGCGTAGATCCACTCCGACGCGGCAATACGGGTTTGCGTGCGGGTGTAGATCGAGGTGAAGGCAAAGGCATACGCTGCCGTGATCGTTACAACCAGTGCGATCGGGATCGCCCCGGCCCAGCGGTACTTCGGCCAGCGCTCCGCGACGTATCCCCAGATCTCGAAGAGGAATGCGGCGGTCAGCAGCGCCATGAAGGGATAGGCCGCCACGGTATAGCGCATCGTCTTGACGAAGGAGATGCCATAGTAGACGAGATGGAATGCCGGCCAGGCAATGATGAAGAGCTGCCAGGTGGGCGGCCAGCGTCGCGCGGTCAGCACCCGCACCCCGGCCAGAGCGAGCGCCAGCAGCGAAACGATGCCGAGCACCGGACCGACACCCCAGAGGACGAAGTTCTTCAGAATGAAGACTATCGGCGTCCGGTTGGCCCATTGGGTCGAGGGATTGCCATCGTAGTCGCCGCTCTGGACATGTCGCCAGTAGTCGACATCGGCCGTCCAAGCGGGATTCAGGGAAATATCGAGCAAACCCGGCCCGGTGAAGGAGAACGGTTGCGCGATGCGGAATGCCCAGAATGCCATCAGCCCGGCAACCAGGCATCCGAGTAAGACCGGGATCCCAGTGCGCCCCTTGCGATTCCACCAGGCATCGGGACCATTGATGCGCAATTGCTCGATCAGGGGCAACGCCAGCACAGCCGCAATCGGGAGAGCGCTCAGTTTGCTCGCCAGCGCCAGACCGACCATGATCCCGGCCAGGGTGAACTCCCACCAGCGGCCATTGTCATTGGCCCGCAGCGCGAAATAGAACGCCATGACGCACAGTGTCGAGGCGATCAGATCGAAGGTGCCGAAATGCGAGAGCTGGATCGGCAACACCGACAGGGCATACAGCAATGACGCCAGCAGGGCGATCTTTTCACTGAATAGCCGGCGGGCGATCAGGAAGAGAAAGAGAATCGTCAGCAGATCGAAGATCGCTGAAACCGAACGGGAAGCCAGGTGGAAATTGCCGTAGACCGTGTGGCCGGTGAGCTGTCCGTAAAGCTTATCGAGATACAGCGGAAACGTACCGTAGATGAAGGTGGGGAAGTTGTTGTTGTAGGGATTGAGGGAGCTGACCGCGGTATCGAAGTATCCGCCCAGGCTGGACGGCCACTTCATCCCGGTTGCCACCATGGTGATGAATCGCTCGTCTGGATGCAGATTCTGTCCCTGATCCCAGTTCTGGCCGGTGAAGCGCAAAAGCGCGGCCAGGATCATGATTCCCAGGAGAGCAATCCGGACCGCGTGTACACGGACCCGCTCGATGATCGAGGGGGACGCTTCTGCAACGATCAGACTGGATGAAGGAGAAGTGGCGACCATCGGCTCCTGCCCCGCGGGCTACTCCCCGGCTCCGGCACGCTTGCGCACGCGGAAGAATTGGTAGGCGCCCTTTTCCGGCAGTGCCTCGTCGTAATAGCGGCGATACCAGAATTCGAGTGGTTTCACTTGGAGGGGATGGATCACCCATTCTCCCCGGAGCCGCTTGTTCACCAGATTTGGGATACCGATATAGTGCGCCAGATCGAATGCCCGGTGCGCCGATTCAGAGAAGTAATACGTTTGCTCCACTACCTCGAGACCGTGGCGTTCGAATCGCCGTGCCCAGGTTTTTGGCGAATCGACATGAGCGTGGGAAGAGATCTTGTTGAAGAAATTGCCGTAGAGCCGTCCGAGCTTGGCAGCCTTCATTCTTCTGGGCAGGGATGCCCCGAGGAGAAACTCGGGGTAATACTCGCTCGGCGTGGTCATCGCAAACTCGCCGCCTGGTTTGAGCACACGAGCGATCTCGCGAACTGTCATCTCCACATCCGGGATATGCTCGAGGACGCTGTTGCTGATGACCGTCTGGAACGATCCATCCGCGAACGGCATCTCCGTTGCGCTTGCCAATACCAAGTCGGTATAGACCCTCGGGCGACGATTGGCGCACTCCTTCAGATCGCGTTCCCACGGATCCATACCGACATCGATCGGTTCGGTGAACGTGACCGAGGCGAAATGGCCATCTCCACATCCAACATCGAGCACTGGACGGAGCAACGTCACCCTGGCCATGAACCGTGATTCGATCGAACGCACCAACGCCCGGTGGGGCGCCATGGTCAAGAGTTGGTTCTTCAGATAGTCTGGTGAAGAATCGGACACGATCGCTTCCTCTATGGGACACCCGGTCGGAATCGCACGCATCATCCGGGCAGAACAGTTCCCGCTGGCGGGGCTGCGGATGCCAGTATCGCTCTGGCCGCATCGCATCCAACGACGCTGCTTGGTTGTTTCTCGGATGCGAGTATGCGAATTGCGTGACGATTGTGCAACAGGAGCGGCCGGACCATCAGCGATTCGCCGCCTCTCCGCGAATGAGATCGCCATAGAGCGATTCGTATGCGCCGATCGTGCGGTCGAGACTGAAGATGTCTTCGATTTCCTTGCGTGGCCGGATGTAGGATGCGGGATTCGCGAGCACCTTTTCGATCCCGGCGGCCAACGAGGCGCTGTCCGCAATCGCCACGATTTCACCCATACCGGTCATCATCACTGGCTGGCGCACCCCGGGCAGATTCGTCGATACAGCCGGGGTTCCGCAGAGCATGGCTTCCACTTGCACCAGCCCGAACGATTCGGTCGAATTGATGCTGGTCATCAGGAGCACATCGATGCTGCCATAGAACGCGGCCAGATCGCGTCCCCTCAATGTTCCAGCGAAGATCCAGCGATCCCGATAGGGTTCCAGCATCCGCTCGATGCGGGCGCGATAGTCGGCTTCGCCGACCACATGCTGATAAGGCCCGGCAAATACGACCTGAATATCCGGAAAGCGCTCGATCAACTGAGGCAGCGCCTGGATCCCGTATTCGATCCCCTTTTCGGTTGCCAGTCGGGATGCGAATCCCAGCACTGGACCCGTTCCCAGTCCGAGTCTGGTTCGGAAGGAAGCGATCTCCTCGGCGGATGGTTCATCCTGAATGACGGGTGGCTCGATGATCGTGATCTTGCCCCGAAAATGGCGCAACAACGGCGAATGATCGGCATAGTCCTGGGTATAGGCGACGACGCCATCGGCCAGCATCCCCGTTGCGTAGTTGGCCGCGAAGACCCCGGCGTCGAATCCGCGGTTGACCCATCCGGCGGGAAGCTGCAAATCGCAATGATAGGTAAACAGCACCGGCCGGCCCGCTTTTTTCGCTGCTCCTGCCGCCAGCGAAGCTTCCAGTTGCGGCAAATGCAGATGGAGAATGTCGTGATCTTTCGCGAGACGATAGGCGGTATCGGCATACCGCGGCATCAGCGGCGCCTTGCCGATGGCCAGTGGCGCCGGCACCCGCACCACCTTGACGCCCTCGATGTATTCCTCGATCGCTAGATCCGGATCATGCTGCGCGGTCAACACGGTCACCGAATGCCCGCGTTCGACCAATCGGGCAGCCAAGCGCTCGACATAAATCGTCAGCCCGCTCACATTCGGCCGGTAATAGGTGAGGGACATCAGGACGCGCACAAGGACCTCGTTTTCATGCCACACGTGCCCCGGAACCCGGCAGGGGCACGTGTGGCCGCCCCTGCCAAGGGGCCGCCTCGGTTCCATCCCTGTGCCGCAACAATGGCATTTCCGGGAACGAGAGCCTCGAATTCACATATGGTGTTCGGAGAGAACGGCGGCTACAGGAAGGCCTCTCTACCAGATGGCGAGAGACGTAATGGAACGACCGAGAGGGAGCGGGGAAGACACTAGTCGAACAAATCACGGTTGGCCTTGACCCAATGAGTCAGCTTTTCGATCCCGTCCCACACCCCGATGCCCGGTTCCCAACCGAGCTCGTCCGCGGCTTTGGTGGTGTCGGCCACGAAAATGGGTTGGTCGCCCGGGCGGATTTCACGATATTCCGGTTCGGGAACCTCGGAGCCCAATGCCGCTTCGACGATCGGCTTGAACTCCTTCCAGATGGAAATGGAGTTTTCGATGCCGCCGCCCATGTTGTAGATCTGGCCGGCCGAACGGTCGGGACGCATGAACGCAGCATCGAAGGCATTCAGCAGATCATCGATGTAGAGCAGGTCGCGCACCTGCTTACCGTCGCCATAGATGGTGATCGGTTTGCCTGTCACCAGCGCAATGACGAACCACGCGACCCACCCCTGATCCTCGACGCCCATTTGCCGGGGACCATAGATACACGATTGGCGAAAGACAGTGGTTGGAATGCCATAAATGCGGGCGTAGTCGCGAAAATACTGATCGGCAGCGCCCTTGGAGCACCCATAGGGCGAATGGAAATCGAGCGGCGCTTCTTCGCTCACACCCAGGGGAAGCGATTCGAAGGCATAACGGGTATCCAGCTCGACCGTCGGCACCTCCTCCAGCCCACCGTAGACCTTGTTGGTAGAGGAATAGAGAACGTGCGGGCGGTTGCCGCTCAGGCGAGCACCCTCGAGCACATTGAAACTACCGAGGACGTTGATCTCGAAATCGGTGCGCGGATCGGTGACGGACGTCGTCACGGCGACTTGCGCCGCGAAATGCGCCACTGCCTCGACATTGGCAATCAAGCGCTCGCACAGGTTCGCATCGGTCACCGAACCCTGCACGAGTTTCACCTTGTTCCCATGGCGCTCGCGCAGCCAATCGAGATTTTTGGTCGCACCGGCACGGGAAAGATCGTCGAGGATGATCACATCGGCGCCCCTGCCGAGCGCGCGGTCGACGAAATTGCAGCCGATGAATCCCGCTCCACCGGTCACGAGCAATGATCGAGGAAGAGCATGCTGAGCAGCTGATGTTCGAGGCAACGACGAACGATCCTGTGATTACGGGCCTGGTACCCGCCGAAGCGACAAAGAGTGTAGCAGAGCTCAGAAAGCACCCAGATTCCCCAAAAAGGGCATCCTACGTGCGCGATTCGGATTCGACAGCTATTCCAGCATCGGCGCCGGCCGGTTCGAGATCGACCCGGTCGATGCGCAGGCCATCCAGCTCCGCAATCCGAAAGGTATGCCCATCGACCGTGACCACATCGCCGACCGCAGGGCGCCGGCCGATTTGCCCGAACACGAATCCACCCAACGAGTTGTAAAACGGATCCTCGATATGGGTGCCGAACTGGTCGTTGACATCCTGGATCGACATCAGACCACTCAACCGAACGACTCCATCGGCCAGCGCCTCGACATCCGGCCCATTTTCCGACCGTCCGTCGTCGACATCGCCAACGATCCGCTCCAGTACGTCTTCCAGAGTTACGAGCCCGGCGGTACCTCCGAACTCGTCGACGACGATCACGGTATGGCTCTGCCGGTCGCGCATCGTCGATAACAACTCGTCGAGCGGCATATGCTCGGGCACGAACACCGCTGGGCGCAGCCACTGCTGCAGGGAAAATGAATCCCGGCTGGCCCGGTTATCGATCCGCAGCAAGTCCTTCGAATGGAAGATCCCGAGGACATCATCCATATCGTCCCCGTAAACGGGGAACCGGGAATAGCCAGAATCGAGAACCGCCTTCAGAACATCCTCATATGGCGTATCGATGCCGAACGCAACCATCTCCGTGCGCGGCACCAGCACCTCGTCGGCCATAATGTCGGCAAATCGGAAGACTCGTTCGATCATTTCCTGTTCGCGAGCTTCGAGATAGCCACTCTGCTGGCTGGCGTTCACCAGCATCTTGAGTTCGTCTTCGGTATAGACCAGGCTGTGCTCGCCCTCCCAATGCAATCCGACCAATTGCAGCAGCCGCTCGGTCAGGAAGTAGAGCAGCGCGATGACCGGCCGGAATGGCACGCTGAGCCAGGACACCACCGGGGCGCTGACCAGAACAGTGCGCTCCGAGCGTTGCAGCGCGATCATCTTCGGTACTTGCTCACCGACAACGATGTGCAGCATGGTGACGATGAAGAGGGCGATGGCCGCGGAAACCAGCCGCGAGCTGATGAGCGAGATCGATCCGAAAATCGGGTCCAGTATGGGGTGGATGAGATGCCCGATGGCTGGTTCCGCGATCCAACCGAGCGCCAGGCTGGCGAGCGTAATTCCGACCTGGCATGCGGAGATGAACCGGTTCGGATCGTGCATTGCCGTCTGAACGGTGCGCGCGCGCCAATTGCCTTCTTCGGCGAGCTGATCGATGCGGGTAGCCCGGGCAGAGACGAGCGCGAATTCGGCCGCAACGAAAAAGCCGTTCATCAAGACCAATGCAGCGACGGCCAGAAGCTTGAGGGCTATCTCCACGATTGGTCTTTCCTGATCATTCGCTGGCCGGGCATGAAGTTGCGGCGGGCGGGCGGCAATCCCCTGCCAAATAGGGAAGCCCTTCCCCACGCATGGGTCAGGGCGGATGACCGGCCATGGAAAATCGACCCTACCGCGGGACAACCACCTGGATGATGGGGCAGGAACACGCCAAAGGGGCGCAGCAAGCTACGCCCCTTTGGAAATTCGGGTTCTGAGGGCTGGCGGCCAACTGGCCGCTGTTGACTATAGGGATCCAGGGATCAGAGCTCCTGGTGATAGGCGAAGAGCCGTTCGCCATCGAGGCGGCGCAGCTTCTGCAACGCTTCGTTTTCGATCTGGCGCACGCGCTCGCGACTGATCTGCAATTTCTCGCCCACCTCGGCCAGCGTGTGCTGGTGGCTGTGGCCCAGTCCGAACCGGAGCTGGAGCACCAGCCGTTCACGCGGGGTGAGGGTATCGAGCGCTGCCGCGACATCGCGCTTGAGCATACTCTCGCTGGCGGCCTCATAGGGGGTCTCGGACACCTCGTCGGCAATCAAATCACCGAGACTGGTTTCGTCCTCGGAACCGATCGGGGTTTCGAGCGAGATCGTGCGCTGGGCAGCCTGAATGATCTGCTGGATCTTCTCCGGAGCGACCGCCATGGCTTCCGCCACTTCTTCCGGCGTCGGCTGGCGACCGAGCTCCTGCGCGAGCATATTCAAGGTCTTGCGATAGCGCGAGATCGAATCGCCCATATGGACTGGCAGCCGGATGGTGCGGCTTTGGTCGGCAATCGCGCGGGTGATCGCCTGGCGAATCCACCAGGTGGCATAGGTACTGAAGCGGAAACCCTTGCGCCAGTCGTATTTCTGCACCGCGCGCATCAGGCCGATATTGCCTTCCTGGATCAGGTCCAGCAAGGTCAACCCCCGATTGACATAGCGTTTGGCAATCGAGACGACCAGGCGAAGATTGGCGCGCACGAACAACTGGGTCGCGGCCATATCGCCATCTTCGACCCGTTTGGCCAGCTCGATCTCCTGCGCATGGGTCAACAGCGGTGTTTCGGCGATTTCCCGGAGATAGAGTCGTACTGGATCGTTGATAAAGTTCGGGTCGAGACGCTGCAGAACATCGAGGTCGCGTTCGAGATCGACCTCCGGTTCGATGTCCTCAGCAAGCTGCGTCTGCAGTTCCTCGGGGATATCGAGTTTTTCGTCGGGCGACGCGGTAGCGTCGTTGACCAATTCGTCGAGTTTGTCGACTCCATAGGTCTGGATCGAATCACTCATGGGCGCATTCCTCCTTCTGGCATCGGCCGAGTGTCACGACTCGATGCCCTGGATCGGATCTCGTGTTGCGAGAGGCAAAAGCATGTGGGCCTCGTCGAGCGAAACCGCACCCCTGTGTCGGGAGTTCGCGACGTATAGCCAACATAATATACGTTCGTTCTGGCTCTCCGGATCCATCGGCAGACTCGATTCTGGCGAGATTTCTCGGAAGCACCGGTTGCGCAACGCCACTCAGCTGCGAGATCGTTACGCCTTTCACAAACACGGCATTATAGCAGAAATGCGCCAAAATCCAATGGTGCGTTTATCGGAAGTTGGCGGGTTCGTGCGGGGAAGAATACGAACATCGATCGTGCGTGAAGAAAACGCGGCGGGCGCACCCGCCGCGTTGGGCATTCCTGGAGGTATCGACTTAGTGCGAACCGCAGCCGCATCCGTGAGCGGTCTGCTCGTTCTCGCCGGTATCGAATGAATGACCACACGAACAGGAGGCAACCGCATTCGGGTTGCGAACGGTGAACCCGCCTCCCATCAACGAATTGACATAGTCGACTTCCGCGCCCTGGAGATACATACCGCTGAACGAATCGACCAGCAGCCGGACGCCGTCGGTTTCGATGACCGTGTCATCACTCTCGGCAGCTTCCTCGACGGTCATGCCGTATTGCAGCCCCGAGCAGCCGCCCGGCGCCACGAAGACGCGCAGCATTTGTTCCGGGGTTCCTTGCTCGTCCAGAAATTCCTTGAGCTTGGAGACCGCCTCGGGCGTCATCGTGATCATGGGCTCAGTCGTAACTGACATTTGTTCGAGTCCTTTCGGGTGCATCGCACGGAGGTGGCGATCGAACGCCAAACAAGCGCTTCGCAAGTCCGCGCTTACTAAATGATAGCGGAGGGTTCCTCCCTGTCAAGCATCTTCTGAGCCATACGATCAGAGTTCCGCGAACCGCGGCGCCGGGAGCTTCGACCGGGTACTGCCCGGAGTTGGTCGCATGGGCAGGATGAATCCAGACGGGTACCATTGCGGTCTATGACCGATCTCTGGATTTCGCTCGACCGTATCATCGATGCGGCGCCGGCAACTGCCGCGCTGCGCACCCACGGACTCGGCCCGATCGCCGCGTGGCGCCTGCGTGAACGTGGGGGACCGGTGCCCGCGGAAATCGAACGCTTGGCACGAGGGGCCGCCTATGCGTCGGTCACCGCAGCGCCGCTGCTGCAAACGGTGATCGATATCCTGCAAGAACCAGTGCTGGTTCTCAAAGGTCCCGAGGTGGCACGCCTCTATCCGGAACGCACCCTCCGCACATATGGCGATCTGGATCTGTTGGTGCGCGATCTCCCGCGCGCCGAACGTATGCTGATCGATGCCGGATTCGCCGAGTTGATGCCAAATCGCAAGATCGCGGGACATCATCACGATAGTCCGCTCGGTATGGGCGGTCTTGCGCTCATGATCGAATTGCATCGCGATCCCGGCTGGCTCGCATGGCTGACTCCTCCCTCGACCGCCGAGCTCATGCGCGCGTCGATTCCCAGCGCCACCGGAATCGACGGTGGCCGCGCTTTGCCACTCGAATGGCAGGCGCTCTTTTTGGCCAGCCATGCCTGGCGGCACAACCCCTATCTTTCCATCATCCATCTGGTCGATATCGAGTTGGCTCGGCAGCAAACCGATCCGGCAGCGATCCGGGCGCTGGCGCGGCGCTGGGGTATCGAACATGTCTGGGACCACATCTGCGCCATGATCGATTGGTTCATCTATCAAAGGACGCCGCCTCCCGGCGTGCTGCATCGCTGGTGGGCGAGGCACTTGGAGGCCGCTCGCGAACAGACGTTGCTGGAGTTTTATCTCGCCCACTGGGGCAGAGGCCTGGCGGCGCCTACGACCCCGGAACGCATCGGAACCATTGCCCACGATATTCGCTTCAGTTTCGCCGTCCATTCCTGGCAGAGCCGTCGCCAGAAATTTGGCCGTATTGCGCTGGGGGCACGGCGTCTCGCCACACCGTCCAGCCGCCACCTCAAAGGTGGATAACAATGACGGAAACCCGATATGCGCTTGCCTATGGACGTACGATCGCTATTGAATTCGACAATGAAGAGATCGCCCTGCCGTATCTCCCGTTCGAGTGGACGAACGACGCCCCCGCGGTTCCGATCGACCGCGACTATCGCGTAACGACCACGGCAGCGGGTACGGTGATGCGCTCGATCGACGGAGCAGCCCCGATCGAGTATCTGAGCGTAGCATCCGCCAATGATGACATCGAGGGCGATCTGCACCACTGGCTGGCAACGTACACCCGAGGATATCTCTTCGTTCATGCAGGCTGTGTGAGCTGGCGCAATCGGGCCATCGTGCTGCCCAGGCGCTCTCATGCTGGCAAGACCACCCTGACCAAGGCGCTGGTCGAAGCGGGGGCTACCTATTATTCGGACGATTACGCCGTCGTAGACGCTGAGGGGATGATCTGGCCATTTCCGCGCAGACCGCACATCCGCCCGATCGACCCCGCGCCGTTTCACCGGCTCGATCCGGTTGCCAGCAACTGGCCGATCGGACGCATCCCAATCCGCGCGGCCATTGTCGCGGAATTGCGATTCGACCGGCAGAACATCTGGGACGTCGAGCAGCTTACCGATGGGCTGGGGGCACTCTCACTGCTCGATAATACGGTTGCGGCGCGCGAGCGGCCGGAAGACGCGCTCCACATGATGGCCAATGTGATCGATGGCGCCATCGCCATCAAAGGGATTCGCGACGACCCCGAGTCGAGTGCCCGGCGCCTGCTGGCCATTGTCGACGACTTGCTCGACACACCGGCGGCTCGACTCGTTGCTGAGCTCGATAGCAATCGGCTCTGACGCGAACTCAACCGCCAGGAACCATCTGGCGGACTTTCTTCCCAAAGCCCTGTCCGGTTCCGTTGGAATGGGATTTCCCCCCATTGGATGTGGAATCGTCATTGCCGTAATAGTAGTAATAGCCTTCGGATTTGCCCCGCTTCTGGTAATTGAGCGCAACCCCGATGACGCGAGCGGTCTCCGGCAAGGCTCTGGCAGCAGCCTGGAGTTGATCGACCCGGGTTTCCCCCGCGCGACAGACGATCAGGGCATTCTGCGCTACATCGGCCACCACCAAAGCATCCGAGACGACCAGCGCCGGCGGTGTGTCGATCAGGACCATGTCGCAATCCTTTGAAATCGCTTCCAACAGCGCCGCGAAACGGTTGCTCTTGAGCAGGTCACCTGGATTCGGCGGAATCGGTCCGGAAGTAATGACGCGCAGCCTCAGATCGGCATTGGTGCGCGCGACCGTTCTCCAGTCGATATCAGGCCGCGCCAGCAAGGTGGAGAGGCCTCG
>JBIQLF010000062.1:0-17241 GCA_044464585.1 Thermomicrobia bacterium | reverse complement strand
CGATCGCCGGCTGAGTTTCCCAGTGTGGTGGCCGATATCCGGAATTTCGATGCGATCCGCCCGGCGTTCGAGGGCGCGGATGCCGTCGTGCATCTGGCTGCCTCGATCGATGTCACCAGCCCGTGGGATGCCGTGCTGAACGACAATCTGATCGGTACCTACAACGTCTACGACGCCGCCCGCCAAGCGGGGCTGCAGGCGATCGTCTTTGCCTCGTCGAACCATACGATCGGGGGATACGAGCTGGATGGCGCTCCGCGGATCTACGAGCTCGACGATCCTCGCGCGTACGACCATCATGCCGAGATTCGCCCGGACTCACTGTATGGGGTGTCGAAAGTCTATGGGGAGGCGCTCGGTCGCTATTTCCATGAGACCTATGGGCTGCGAGTCTACAACCTGCGGATCGGTTCGGTGCGAGCCGACGACAATCCGGTTGCCAAGAGCGTGACGCAGTCCTCCGGCTGGCTCGATCTGACGGACGAGCAGAAATACCAGCGGTTGCGTTCGACCTGGCTCAGCAAACGCGATTGTGCCGAATTGATCGCCTGTTGCCTGGAGGCCACCACCGTTCCGTGGGCGACGGTCTACGGCATTTCGGACAACCCGCGGCAATTCTGGGATATCGAACATGCCCGGCGATTGCTCGGTTATGCGCCGAAAGACAGCGCCCCGGAAAAACCGTAGCGGGACGCTGTCTTGGGTGTTGGAGCTCGAGCAGGTCGATGCGTCCTGAACCATGGTCGCTCGACCGCTTCCGGCTTCCTATGATTTCAGCTGCGCTACGACCGGAGCCAGTGTTTCGATGGCTTCGAGGGTGATCGGGGTGAGAACGATCTGAATGTGATCGACCCCCTCCCGGTAGAATGCCTCGATCTTGTCGGCGATTTCGGCCGGCGAACCGCTGATCGGTGTTTGCCCTTTGGATGGATAGACCGATGGGCGGCTGGTGGCGCCGAGCACTCCGACGAGCAGCGCCACGCTGTGACTGAATGTGGCCGGATCGCGCCCGACATCTCGGGCAATGGCATCGACGCGCTGCATGATCGTGCGTAGCTCGATGGGATCGTTGCGGAAGTCCTCGAACCAGACATTCCACGCATCGACATACGGCAATGTGGCGCGCAGCATTCGTTCGCCGATCGAACCGACCAGCAGGGGCAGATCGCCCGTGCGCGGACCATTGGGCGTGAGGATGCAATCAGGCAGATCGTAGTACGTTCCATGGAAGTCGATTTCGCCCTCGGCCAGCATGGTACGGATGATGGTGAATGCTTCCTCGAAACGTCCGACCCGGTGGTCGTAAGGGAACCCATAGGGCCGGAAATCGGGCTGATTCCAACCGGCGCCGAGTCCCAGAATCAGGCGGCCGCCGCTGATCTCGTCGATGGTGGCGGCTTTCTTGGCGATGATGGCCGGATTGTGAAAGGCCGTACAGGCCACCAGGGGCGCCAACTCGACCCGTTCCGTGGCTTCGGCCAGCGCGGCCAACACCGACCATGCTTCCCATGGACCTCTTGGCGGCTCACCCGGCGGCAGATAGAGCAGATGGTCTCCCACCCAGAGGGAATCGAATCCGATCTGTTCGGCCAGCTGGGCCATTTGCCGCATCTCGCTCCAATGGACGAACCGTTCTGCTTCTGGAAGCTGCAAACCGATTTTTCTCGGACGTTCCGCCATTGCACTTTCTCCCTCCTCGACCGGGCCTATCCGGGGTAGTATCCGATGTTCGTCTTCGTGCGTGGCATGGGCGAGTATTCGATCCGACGCGATTCGGGGTTGTGACCGATCGCGGTCGTGATCGGCTGGACACGGTGTACGACTGCTCACCCGAAGGGTAGAGCGAACCTGGAGTGCTATGGGATCCCGATTCATGCTGCGTCGAGCGATTCTGGCGCTTCCGATTGTGTTGATGCTCGTCTATCCGGCTGCTCTTGCGGCCACACCGGTCGCTTCACCATCCCGCGATTTGGCTCCAGTGTTGCCCCGCTACTGGCAGACATTCGGCGCGCGGCTCGCGTCGATGCCGCGTTATCAGATGCAACTGGAACTGGATGACGCGGCTTCCACGCTGACCGGTTCCATGACGGTGACCTTTCCAAACGAAACCGGAAGCGCGCTCGATTTCGTGCCATTTCGGCTCTATCCCAATGCGTCCTACTATGAAGAAGGCCAGACGAGCATCGGGCGTGTCTCGGTCGATGGGATCGATGTCGCCCCTCGGTTCGATGATTCGGGTACGGTGCTTTTCGTCGATCTGCCCCACCCGCTCCCGCCAGGGGAATCGCGCACAGTCGCGCTCGATTTTTCGACCGTCATTCCCTCGAATGCGAGCGGAAGCTTTGGCATCCTCAACCACGATATCGACGCCGGGCGCTTCGTGCTGGCCGATTGGTATCCGGTCGTGGCCGGATGGGATAGCAGCGGCTGGCGATTGGAACCGCCGAACGAGCAGGGCGATCCAACCTTTTCCACAACCTCCCTCTATGGCGTCGAACTGATGGCGCCCGCAGGATACGAGGTGTTCTCCACTGGCGATGCGGCCTGGCTCGATGGCCGGACGGTTCGGATCGAGTCGGGACCGGTGCGGGAGTTCGCTCTGGTTCTCGCGCGGGGATTGGACACGCGATCGGCGCTGGCCGGGGATACGATGGTGCACGTCCATGTCGATCCAGCACATGTGGAGATTGGCCAGCATCTTCTCGAAGTCGCGGTGGCGGCGCTGGAGTTCTATAACGGAACGTTCGGTGACTACCCGTTCCGCGAGCTGGATATCGTGGAAACCGACCTCTCGCTCGCCTACGGTGTTTCGTGGTCGGGGATCGTCTTCGTCGACGAAACGCAGCTTTCCCTTGCGGCCGACAATGTCGCGGCGCTCGATTTCACTGTTTTTCACGAATTGGGTCATCAGTGGTGGGGAGCCGCCATCGGCGCGGATTCGAACGATCACACGTTCATGGTCGAGGGGCTGACGAACGCCACCGCGTTGCTGGCGCAGGCAGCGGTGCAGGGGCCGGACGCGGCTGCGAGCTCGCTCTATGCCTGGATGGTGACGCCGTATCTGAACATGCTCGCTGGATCAGGCGATGCCGTGGTCGATGTTTCCATCTTCGACCAACCACCCACCGCTCCCATCAGCACGCTCGCCTATGGAAAAGGGGGGCTCGGATTCCTTGCCATACGGAACGAGATCGGGGACGCCGCTTTCCGCACGGCGCTCGGGTCGTATGCCGACCGGTTTCGTCTCGGTATCGCCGAACCGGTGGATCTGCTGACCGAGTTCGAAATCGCATCCGGTCGATCGCTCCACGATCTCTGGAGTCTTTGGTTCGAATCGGCTCGAACCACCCCAGCCGATATCGAAGCGCTCGTCCCTCAGATCATCGCCTCGCTCGATCAATCCGAAAAGCATTGACACGCTCGCCGGCCATCCTTCCCCGAGTCTGGCATCGAGGACGCTCAATCGTCCGCTCGCTTCGCTTTGGTCGATGCGAGCCCGGCCAGATGATCCTCGTAGCGCGCGGCGATGAAGAGAAGCGAGGAGAGCCGGTTGAGATAGCGCACGATTTCCGGGTTCGATATTCCGCCGGTGATGTGCACCTCCACCGCACGGCGTTCGGCCCGGCGAACGACGGTCCGCGCGACATCGAGCGCGGCGCTGGGGATCGTGTCGCCGGGCAACACGAAATGCGGTGGCAAATCGAACCGGGAACCGATCTCGTCGGTCGTCTGCTCCAGCCATTCGGTTCGGTCCGCCCCCAGATGGTATGAGACTGGACGGACTTCATCCGTGAATGCCAGCTCGGCCATGATCCGATAGAGATCGTGCTGGGCGTCCGTCAACCATTGCGTCGATTCGGGATCGGTGGCGTGCGCCTTCGCATAGCCAATACTGGATGTGGCTTCGTCGAGCGAGCCGATCACCTCGATGATGGGGGCGTTCTTGCCCACGCGCCCCCCGAGCAGATCGGTGGCTCCCTGGTCGCCTTTGCCGGTGTAGAAACGCATCCGAAAATCTCCCTGCGTCGTCAGACTGCTCTGGTAGGATAGCGCGTGTGCCCAGCCGGTTCGTTCGTATTCGATGGTCCCTATGGTTGCCAGCCGCTATCTGCCAAATCGATCGATCCCGACCGGGGTCATACGGGTCGGCGTCATTGGAACCGGCTTCGGTGAGAGCGTCCACATCCCGGCGCTGAAATCGATTCCGTATGTCGAAGTGGGGAGCGTTTGCTCCCGGCGCGCGGACCGGGCGCACATGGTCGCGGCCCGGCACAACATTCGCAAGTCCACCAACGACTATCGCGAATTGATCCGCGACGATGATATCGACGCGGTCGTCATCGCCTCGCCGCCAAATCTGCACCATACCATGGCCTTTGCCGCGATCGAAGCGGGAAAGCATGTGCTCTGTGAAAAGCCGATGTCCCGCACCGTGGCCGAAGCGCGCGACCTCGTGCGCCTGGCCGAGCAAGCGCGGGTGGTGGCGATGGTCAACCACGAATTCCGCTTCGAACCAGCACGCGCGTATGCCCGTGAGCTGATCGAGTCGGGCTGGCTGGGCGACCGGCATTCGGCTGCCATCACGGTCTATCGTTCCACTCTCAACGATCCCCATGGCGCTCCATTCGATTGGCTGATGGACGAAACCAAGGGAGGCGGTATGCTCGGCGCCGCCGGATCGCACTATCTGGATGCGTTGCGTTGGTGGTTCGGGGATGTGCGATCGGTGGCGGGAACCTCCGCCACGATGGTGAAGCAGCGTCGCCTGGCGGATTCGAATGTGATGGGCAATGTCAGCGCGGATGACAACTTTGCTCTCGTCCTGCGATTCATCAACGGCGCCATCGGCACGGTCTCGTATTCGGCTACCTCCCCGTTCGAATTCGGCGAGCAGATCCTGCTCTCCGGGTCGGAGGGAATGCTGATGATGACCGGTGACCGCAAACTCTATGGCGCCCGGCGCGGTCAGCCGCTGGGTGAGCTGCCCCTTCCGGAGCACCTGACCTCCGAGGTCTCTCCTTCCGAGCACCCGCTCTACGGGCCGACCAGTTTGCTCCTGCGCGTTTGGATCAGCGCCATCCGCACCGGCGAGGCGGTTGCGCCATCCTTTCTCGATGGTCTCAAGGTGCAGGAACTGATGGACGGCGCCCAGCGTTCAGGTCAGCTGGGTCGCTGGGTCGAGGTAGAGAAGGGGCGCTTCGGGCACCGATAAGGTAAAGTGGACGTATCCATCGATCGATCGATGGATTGGCTATACGTGACTGCGAAAGGAGGCAGACGACATGGCGACGAGCTCACCCCCGCTGGAACGCATCACTGCCACCGAGGCCCGTGTGCACTTTGGCGAAATCTACCGGCGGGTGACCGAAAACGACGAAACGATCATCATCGAGCGCAATGGAAAACCCGGAGCCGTGCTGATTTCGATCGACGAATTCGAAGCGTTACGGGATCGGAAACAAGACGAGCTCGAACGGCCTGCATGGTTCGAGAATGCGATTCGGATCGGACGACGAGCGTCCGCCGAACGTGCGGGTAAATCCCCGATCGATTGGGTAGACGTGATTCGTGAGGGGCGAGAGGAACGGGATGCCCAGGTACTCGACGTATTGCTGCGACGCGAACCTGGTGGTGACGCTCAATGACGCCACGTCGGTCTTTTATCCGCGCGTCATAGAACTCTGGGGGCAATGGGCAGATGAGCGCGCAACGCTTATCGCTCCAAGGTTGCTGCGGTATGAGGTCGCGAACGCCGTGCATCGAATGGTCAGAGCCGGAGCTGTCACATCCGACTGGGCAATCGAGACCGTTCAGTCGCTGGGGGCATTACCCATTCGATTTGTCGACTACCCTGGCATTCACCTGGATGCGTTGGCGATTGCCCAGGAGTTCCGATTACCGGCAGCTTATGATTCTCACTATCTGGCCCTTGCTCGTACCGAGGGAGTCGACTTCCTTACCCTCGATCAAAAGCTGGTGAACGCGGTCGCCCACCAGCTTCCGTTCGTCAAGCTTGCGCTGGAGACATGACGACGCGCGCTCATTCCAAATCCGCTGCATTGCGCGGTTGTCAATCCGCCGCGCCTCGAACCGCTGTCTGCTCAGGTGGAGCGGCCTGGCGCAGCAGAGTCGCTCGCGGAATGACCCGCCAGGTCGCCGCGAGCGTGGCGTCCCATCGATCGAGCAAGCTTCGACCATGTGTGCTGCCCGTCATGGTCACATGACGTTCGATCAGTCGCCGGAGCTCGCGTTCGCTTTCAGGGGCCAGGCCCCGCTCGATCAACACGGATTCGCCATTGATGCGGGTATCGAAAACGCCGTCCGGGTCGTAAACATAGGCCACGCCATTGGTCATGCCGGCACCGAAATTGCGCCCGGTTGGGCCGAGCACAGCGACCAGACCGCCAGTCATGTATTCACACCCATGATCGCCGGTGCCCTCGACGACGGCAGTCGCGCCGCTATTGCGCACGGCGAATCGTTCGCCGGCCTTGCCCGCGATATAGACCTCGCCCCCGGTGGCGCCATAGAGAATCGTATTACCAGCGATGACCTGCGGGGTATCGAACGCGGCGGTGGTCAGCGGTCGAATGACGATCGTGCCACCGGCCATTCCCTTTCCGACATAATCATTTGCTTCGCCCTGGAGGGTCAGCTCCATGCCATCGACCGTGAATGCCCCGAAGCTCTGACCGGCGCTGCCCGTGAAGACCGCGCGGTATTTCGGCGCTCCGGCGAGCGACAAACCGTGTGCCAGCGCAATGGTTCCGGCAATCCGGCCGCCGACGGTCCGATCCCTGGTGGAGATCGGCAGATCGACCGAGACCGCGCCCGAACCCCGGATCGCCTCACCATGCTCCGCAAGAATCCGATCGTCGATCGTCGCTGGTTCACGACCGACTCGCGTCGTTTGGCGACGTTCCGATTCGGCGGCTGGTTGGGCGAAGAATGCGTCGAGATCCAGAAGCCCGGCGCGACCGGGCAGGTCGCTGCGCCGC
The DNA here is from genome assembly GCA_044464585.1 of Thermomicrobia bacterium. Classification (GTDB taxonomy): domain Bacteria; phylum Chloroflexota; class Chloroflexia; order Thermomicrobiales; family UBA6265; genus JAMLHN01. Next base: position 10,243 of record JBIQLF010000062.1, on the reverse strand, counting down.
GCCAGCAGATCGGTTCGCCCGACGATCTCGTCCAGCGAGCGGATGCCCAGCGACGCCATGACTTCGCGTACCCCTTCGGCCAGGAGGGTGAAATAGCTGGCGACCATCCCCGGTTTGCCGCTGAACTTGGCCCGGAGTTCTTCTTTCTGCGTCGCGATGCCGGTCGGGCAGGTGTTGAGATGGCACTGCCGCGCCATATTGCAACCGAGCGCGATCAGGACCGAGGTGCCAAAGCCATATTCTTCGGCTCCCAGCATTGTCGCCAAGATGACATCGTCCGGTGTCTTGATACCACCATCGGCACGGAGCCGGACGCGCGAGCGTAAGCCGTTCATGACCAGCGTCTGCTGGGTTTCGGCCAATCCGAGTTCCCAGGGACAGCCGGCGTATTTGATGGAAGTCAACGGGCTGGCGCCGGTTCCGCCGCTATGGCCGCTGATCAGAATGTAGTCGGCGCGCGCTTTGGCCACACCGGCGGCAATCGTTCCGACCCCGGCCTCGGCGACCAGTTTCACCCCGATCCTCGCCCGCGGGTTGACCTGGCGGAGATCGAAGATGAGCTGGGCGAGATCTTCGATCGAATAGATATCATGATGCGGGGGTGGGGAGATCAATGGCAAACCGGGCACCGCGTGGCGGACGCGGGCGACGAATTCCGTCACCTTGTGTCCCGGAAGCTGACCGCCCTCGCCGGGTTTCGATCCCTGGGCCATCTTGATCTCGAGCTCGGACGCCATTGCCAGATAGCGCGCGGTCACCCCGAACCGGCCGGACGCTACCTGTTTGATCTTGCTATGCGCCTGATCCGGGCCCGGTTCGTCGTACCAGGCGGGATCTTCGCCTCCCTCCCCCGAATTGCTGCGCCCTCCCGCCCGGTTCATGCCAATGGCCAACGCCCGGAATGCTTCTGGACTGAGCGCTCCCAACGACATGGCAGTCACCACGAACCGAGCCGCAATAGCACGCGCTGGTTCCACTTCGGCGATTGGAATCGGTTCGCGCAGCGGTTCGATGGTCATCAGGTCGCGTACGGCGGTCAGCGGGTGTGCCCTCACCAGATCGCGATACGCCGCGTAATCGGCGGGCCGGTTCGATTCGACTGCTGCCTGCAGCGCCTTGACCACGGTCGGATTGTAGGCGTGCGCCTCGCCATCCTTGCGGAAACGAATGAATCCGGGATCGGGCAATTTCCCGGTCGATTCCGCGTAGGCTTCGCGATGCCGGGCGAGCAGGTCACGTTCGATTTCGGCGAGCCCGATACCTCCGAGCCGCGCCGGTGTGCCGGTGAAATAGCGATCGACCAGCGCTTGCGACAGTCCGATCGTTTCGAAGATTTGCGCGCCGCGATAGCCTGAGATGGTCGAGATACCCATTTTCGAAGCGACTTTGAGCATGCCGTATTCGAGCATATGGACGTAGTTCTTCTGCAACTCCGATTCGGTCGCGTTCTCGTAGCCGCGGGTACCGGCGAGCGCGCTCGCGGCTCGCAACGCCAACCAGGGATGGACTGCCGCCGCGCTGTAGCCGATCAGGCAGGCGAGCTGATGAACATCCCAGACCTCGCCGGTTTCGCACACGATGTCGAATCGCATGCGCATCCCTCGCCGGATCGTTTCGTGGTGCAACGCGCCGACAGCCAGAAGCATCGGAATCGCAACCTGGTCGCGGCTCGTGGCTCGATCGGTCAGGACCAGCACGCTGGCGCCCGCATCGACCAGGCTGATCGCGGTTTCCACGAACTGATCGAGCGCCGCCGTCAATGCGGCGCCATCCGGAATGTCCGGACCCGGTACGGGAAACAGGGTGGAAACCCGGGCGCCGTGCAACGTGCCCTCCTCGATGGTTGCGAGCCGCTCGATTTGGGATTCAGAAACGATGACGCCCGGCAGATGGATGAGATCGGCAGCGCCGGCCTTGCCGGCCAGAAGATTGCCGCGCGGTCCGATATAGCTATCGAGCGCCATGACCTTCTTTTCGCGCAGCGAGTCGATCGGTGGATTGGTGACCTGCGCGAAACGTTGCCGGAAATAAGCAGTCAATGGACGGATTCGTTCGGAGAGCACCGCCAATGGCGCATCATCCCCCATCGACCAGGTGGGTTCTTTGCCTTCCCCCGCCATCGGGCCTACGATCAGACGGCCGTCTTCGCCCGAATACCCATAGGACCGCTGGACGGTGGCCAGATCATCGATGGCGGATTGGCCAAGGCATTCGAATTCTTCAGCGAGCCGCACGCGGTGAGCGGCGAGCCGCTCCTGCCAGGGTTCTTCCCGCGCGATTTCGGCCTTGATCTCCGCATTGCGCAAAACGATCTGCCGGGAGGTATCGACGATCACCATCTGCCCCGGTCCCAGTCGGCCCTTTTCGATGACCGTGCACTGATCGACCGCGACCGTGCCGGCTTCGGATCCGGCAATGAACAGACCGTCGCTGGTGATGGCATAGCGCATCGGGCGCAGACCATTGCGATCGAGGGCCGCGCCGGCCAGCACGCCATCGGAAAATGCCAGGGCGGCGGGTCCGTCCCACTGTTCCATGAGACCAGCGTGGACGTCGTAGAACGCACGCAGATCGGCCGGCATACCGGTCGATTGCTCCCATGGTTCCGGAACCAGCATCATCAGGGCATGCGGCAATGAGCGATTTCCGTGATAGAGCAGCTCGATCACATTGTCGAAGCTGGCCGAATCGGACCCGGTGGTATTGACGACCGGCGCGAGAAGCGACGCATCGACGCCATCGTCATAGGAAAGGTCCGGTGTCCGGGCAATCATCCATGTCCGGTTGCCTTGCACCGTATTGATCTCACCGTTGTGGGCGATGAATCGAAATGGCTGCGCCATCGACCAGGTCGGTAAGGTATTGGTGCTGTATCGCTGGTGAAAGAGCGCGATGGCACTGGCAAATGCGGGATCCTGGAGATCCCGATAGAAGACGGCCAAATCGTCCGGCAGGCAGAAGCCCTTGTAGACGATGGTGCGGCACGAGCAGGATGCGATGTAGAGATCGTCGAATCCGGCGTTCGCGGCGGCTCGTTCGATGGCTTTGCGCAGGAGCATCAACTGCCGCTCGAATTCCTGTTCGTTTCGATCGTTTGGGCGTCCCAGGAAGAACTGCCAAATCGCTGGCCGGGTTTTAGCGGCAATGTGGCCGAGCACGCTGGCATCGACCGGCACTTCGCGCCAGCCGAGTATCGGAATACCGGAACCGGTGGCAGCGTTTTCCAGTAATGTCCGGGCTGCTGCCGCCCGTTCTGCCTCGACCGGGAGAAATGCGGTCGCCACCCCATAGTCACCCGGTCCTGCATGCGAGCCGAACCCGGTGAGCACCGGCGCGAACAGCGCGTGCGGCAATTGGGTAAGAATCCCCGCGCCGTCACCGGTGCGCTCGTCGGCTCCCACCCCCCCGCGGTGCGTCAGGTTCACCAGGCCGCCCAGAGCCAGATCGACGATATGCCGGGATGGCTCGCCTTCGATGGAAACGACGAGGCCGACGCCGCAGCTGTCGTGTTCGTAGGAATCACGATACAGAGGGAACAGCGTCTGGCCGCTTGCCGATTGATTCATACGGTTCTCCCGACTATCGAGCGGTCGAACGAGACCGCATCCGGTCTGATATGTACCCAAAGCACAGATGAGGATTCGAAGGCGCCTCGAACGACCTGCTGAAGCGTCGGATGGCAGTCGCGATGTGGGCGCGCCGCACGGAGACCGATCCGGCGGTCGATGGAATTCAGCAATCACCCACGATCTCAGTGTAAGAAAACTGTCCGTGAATTCCTACGGACGTCGTGCAATAATCCGTGGAAGTGATTTTGTGCGGGCGATCTAATAGCGTCGATTTCGCGTTCTGGCGGCGGTCGAAATAGCATCGAAGCGGGAGACGAGAAGCACGACGACCGAATCGACGAGAGAGATTCGGATGTGTCCGAGGGCACTTCGAGCGCGGGATGAGCGGCGAACAGGTCACTTTCCGCCGGAAGCGCCACCGCATACCGAGCACTGGATCGCGCGCACAGGTTCATGACATAGAGAAGGCGGAGGAGCATGAGCGCAATGGAAATGAGTCTCGACCGCACCGGGACCGCTGCTATCGATGTCATCGAGCAGGTGCGGACGCATGGCCTGAAGCTCATCGATCTGGTATTCAGCGATATCACGGGCGGCGCCAAATCGCTCACGATTCCCGCGGGATTGATCGAACGCACGCTGGGGCGTGGGTATCGGTTCGATGGGTCCGCCTTGACCGGCGGGGCGCGGAGTGTCGAGCTCGATCTCTATCTCATGCCCGATCCGTCGACATTCGCGGTTCTCGGAGTCGATGCGGGGGAACCCCGGCGGGGCCGTCTTTGTTGCTCGGTTTCCAGGCGCGATGGGCAACCATTCGATGGCGATCCACGTTCTGCCCTGATCCATGCGATCGATCGTGCCACGAAGGCGGGGATCGATTACCGGGTTGGTATCGAGATGGAGTACTACCTGCTCCCGGGCGATGGCACCCATATCGCAATCGAGCAGGACAATGCCGGGTATTTCGATGTTGGGGAGGATGCTGTTTCCCGCACGCGCGACGCGATCATCTCTGCATTGGCCGATGCAGGGGTCAGTCTTGGGGGCGCCCATCATGAAACAGGACCGGGACAGGAAGAGATCGATCTGCGCCCGACCGGGGCATTGCGTATGGCCGATCAGCTCATCACCATTCGCCAGACGATCCGAACCGCCGCCCGGCAATTCGGCTTGCGAGCGACGTTCATGCCCAAGCCGTTCACCGGTGCGCCGGGTTCGGGGGTGCATGTGTTCCAGCAATTCCGCCAGGCTGGCAGCGGTCACGATCTCCTGCGGCATGAATTCGATGCGCTGGCTCCAATCGGCCTGCAGATCATCGGAGGACAAATTGCCCACGCCGCCGGTATGTGCGCGGTGCTTTGCCCAACGGTGAATTCGTACAAGCGGTTGCTTGCCGGTCATCGTGCGCCCCGCTATGCCAATTGGGCGCATGTCAGCCAAACGTCGATGATTCGCGTTCCCTCGGCATTGGCCGGGGGCGCGGCCTCGATCGAGCTGCGCAACCAAGATGCGCTGGCCAATCCATATCTGGCATTCGCGGTGGCGTTATCGGCCGCGCTCGACGGGATCGCACACGAAATCGAACCGCCCGAACCGATGGAGGAATCGTTCAGCTCCTACGACGATGCTGGATTGTCGCGGATCGGCGTTCGCCGGTTGCCGGCCACTCTCGGCGAAGCGCTGGAAGGTTTCGCGCAGGATCGGGTGGTGCAAGAAGCGCTGGGGCCGTATATCGCGAACCAGTTACTTACCGTCAAGCGCGCCGAGTGGGAGGAATACCGCGCGGTTGTCGGACCTTGGGAGCATCGCCGTTATGGCGATGCCTGATCGCCGATGATTACCGTACGCGATCTCATCGATCAGGCGATGCCCTCTGGGGCGGTCCTCGTTGCAGGAGCGTCCGGTCTGGATGCCGAAGTGACCTGGGCGACCAGTCCTCGTCCGAGTCCGCCGGCATTCGGGCATCTGAGCGGCGGCGAGCTCGTTCTGCTCACCGCTGCATCGCTGGCCAATCTCGATGACCGGCTGACGCTGGAGGATGCCATTCGCCAGTTGGCTGGGTTCGAGGTATCCGCCATTGGTTTTGCCGGAGCTCCGACCATGGCCGCTCGCGTGGCAGCGGATCTGGTCTCGATTCCGCTCGTTCAGTTATCGCCCGAGACGGACCTGGCCCAGCTCGAACGGGAAGCCTCCCATCTGATTGCGGTTCACCAACGCGAAATCCAGCGCACGGGCCACGAAACCAGTCGCCGTCTGATGGAGCTGGCGATCGCCGGCGAATCGCTTGCCGATCTGACGACGGTACTTTCCGAACGTGCCGGGCGCGATGTCTTCATCGTCGGACGCGATGGTCGCCTGCTCGCCATGACGAGTCCAAGTGGCCGGGTGCCTGCCAGTTCGGTCGTCATGCCCTTGCTGGAAGCCGGACGGCCACTCGAGCTCGAATGGTTGAAGAAGAATCCTGGCGGCAGCATGGCCGAACCGGCGACCACCGTTTTGCCCTGGGATGGAGCGCAGTATCGCGTCGTCGCCCCGATTCTCGGACGGGAAGGCAATCTCGGGGTCTTCTCGTTGCTGATCGGCAGCGATACGGCAACCGCGGAAGAACGAGCGCTTGCATCGCGAGGGGCGGCGGCATCGGCCATCGTGCTGGCGCGCGAACACGCCGCGGCACTGGCCCGCCAGGAGCTCGAACTCAATGTGCTCGACGAAATCCTCGATGGTGCGTTGCGAAGCGAAATCTCATTATTGCAACAAGCATTGCGCCTGGGGCACGAACTGGAGCAGCCGCATGTCGCGCTGGTTGCCCGTTTCGACGCCGGGGGTGGAGCAACCGCCCGGGTCGGTCTGGAAGTCATGCGCACCATCGTCGAATCGGCGCTTGGCCGGTTGGACGCGCCGGTGCTCTGGCGAGTTCGCCACAACACGATCGAAATCGTCTGGAATCCGGGTCGATTGGCGCAGGGAACGACGTTGCCGGAGATGGTGCAATGGGAACTGAACCGGCTGGGCGGAAGTCGCGTTCCGAATCCGGTGTCGATCGGGGTGGGTGGGATTCATGCCGGCGCCACCGGTATCCGCCAATCCCACCAGGAAGCCAAACAAGCGCTTACCATGTCCCGTCGTCTCTACGGTCCCGGACGCATCACGCGTTTCGACGATCTGGGAATCTATCGGGTTCTCTTTGCCGCGCGCGATCTGCCGGAGTTACGCGGGTTTCATGACGATGCGTTGTCGGCGCTCATCGATTACGACCGCCAGCATGGCGCGGAACTCCTGCGTACCCTCGGCGCCTATTTCGCAGGACGCTGCGGGCCGAAGGAGACTGCCGCCATGCTGGGGGTGCATCGCAATACGGTGCTCTATCGTCTCGAACGCATCCGCGAACTGACCGGATTCGATCTCGACGATGCCGATGTGCGGTTGCGATTGCATCTTGCCTATTCAGCGCATGTGGCGCTGTTTGCCGAATCCTCACAGGTTGCCGGACTCCGCGAATCGCGCCCGGGCTGAACCGCGCTTTTTCGTTCGGGGCCGGAGGGTGATACGCTGCCGGGCATTCGACCCGGCGGCAGCGAAAGCGGAAACGAGAGAGCAGGTGAGCAAGGCAATGGCGGCAGTCCTGATCGGAGTGGCCCTGCTGATGGGGTTATTCATGGCCGTTCAACCCGCGATCAATCTGGAATTGCGGCGGTTCGTCGGCAGCCCCACCCAGGCGGCGATGGTTTCCACCACCGTTTCGACGCTCTTCCTGGGCATCCTGGTGTTTGGGATCCAGCGAAACCCGTGGCCGAGTGCGCACGCTGCGGTTGCCACTCCCTGGTGGATCTGGGTAGGCGGTATCCTCGGTGCTATCTATGTCGCGGTCAGCGTCGTGCTCATTTCCCGGCTGGGTACGGCCTTCGCGTTTTCACTGGTGGTGCTGGGGCAGATGCTGACCGCGCTCGTGCTCGACCGGTTCGGCTGGTTCGGTGTGCCGGTGCACGATCTTTCGCTGGGTCGGGTTCTTGGGGTCATCCTGGTCATTTCTGGAGTGGTGGCGTTTCGGATCTTCTGAGGATGGGGGAGTCGATCGGATGATTCACCTTCGGAGATAGAGACGCGGCTCGTTCCTGGGGGGCTCTGGTGCGAGTTCTGTCCGTGCCGGCGATGAGCTTCGGCCGCTATGCGCTCACCGCTGCGAGCGTCGATTCACCCTCCTCCCAGCATAAAGGCGAGGTCTGACGCGTCGTTTCTGGTCGGGCATGGTTGAAAGCCGGAGATCGGGATTACGCTGCCGATCCGGGTTCGATTCTCTCCGTCGCCAAATGGGAGGGCCGCCGGTTTCATGACATCGAAGAAGCGTTGCGCGTTTTTGCCTGCTTTGAGCGCCTGCTCTGTATGCGAAGGTGCCCTTCGGCATGCCATACTAGTTGTTGTATGGATCGGTTGATCCAGTATGCGGAATTGGATATTGGCATACTGCCCACTCCCTTGAGGAAAGGTTCGAAGATGTCCGCAGTGCTCAAAGTTCAGGAACGGGGGCAGGTGACCCTGCCGAAAGACTTGCGCGAACGTTTGGGGATCTGTCCAGGCGACATGCTCATTTGCAGCGAGGCGGAGAATGGCGCAATCCAGCTATCCCGGGTGCGCCGTCTCTCGTTCGATGACGTATTTGGGCGGGATGCCGAGAATCATGTGACGGACCCAAAAGCGGTCGCTACCGCCTTAGAGCGTGGCAAGGAGGACGCAGCGCGGGAAGCGACTCGAGGATTCCATGAGTGACGGCGTTGTCGATACGAATGTGTTCATGCATGCCTTGACGCGCGATCAACACAGTGGTGAATGCCGCGCTTTTCTCGAGTGTCTCCGCCAAGGGGCACTTCATGTCCGACTCGAACCGTATGTTGTCCACGAGCTGACCTACGCCCTGCCGCGGCTGGAGAAGCAGTGGACCAAGGAACGCGTGGCGGAACTACTCCTCATGATCCTCGATCTTCCCGGAATCGATTGTGATCGACCTCTCATGAAGACAGCAATTAGTCGTTGGCTCACGCGACCAGGTGTTTCGTTCGTCGATGCATTGCTTTGGGCCCAGGCCCTGGGAGACGGCAGCTCGATCTTCACGATCAATGACAAAGATTTCCAAGGAGCAGATGTGCCGGTGCCGCGTCCAATGCCAGCTTGTGAGCGATGAATTCCTCGACGGTTGCAATTCGGCCGCCCTCTCCAAAATCCAGACGTCTCTCGTAGTCAGTTGATAATAGAAACAATCGTGTGGCGTACCGGACAGGTGCGCTCGCTTGGTACGGTGCGGTACAGAGATATACGAATCGGGCGCAAATGATGAACAAACACTATCAATACCTGATCGTCGGTGGTGGCATGGCTGCCGATGCCGCCATGCGCGGTATCCGGGATGTCGATGAACAGGGCACTATCGGCGTAATCGGCAACGATTCCGACCGGCCGTATCAGCGGCCGTGGTTATCCAAGGCGCTGTGGAAGGGCGAATCGATCGACGACGTCTGGCTCCCGGTGCCGGATGGGGTCGATTTGCATCTCGGTCATACCGCGGAGCATCTCGATCTCGACAAAAGTCAGGTCCGGGATGATGACGGCCACACCTTCACCTTCGACGCGCTCTTGCTCGCCACCGGTGTGCGTCCGCGCCACATCGCCCCGGACAGCGACCGGATCATCGCCTACCGGACGCTGGCCGATTTTCGGAAACTCTTCGATTTGGCCGAGCAGGGGAAGCGATTTGCGGTCGTCGGAAGCGGCTTCATTGGCAGCGAGCTGGCGGCAGCCCTGTCGATGAACGACAAGGATGTCGAAATGATCTTCCCAGGAAAGACGATCGGCGATCATGTGTACCCCGAGGATCTGTCGAAATTCATTACCGACCGTTATCGAAACGAGGGAGTGAATCTCCGTTCAGGAACCAAAGTCGGGACGCTGACCGAACGGACCGATGGCGTTTTGGTCGAGCTGACCGACCACGATGGCAAGAAGACTGGCGAGATCGAAGTCGATGCGGTTGTTTCCGGAATCGGGTCCGAGTTGAATGTCGAACTGGCGGAAGCGGCTGGGCTGAAGGTCGATGATGGTGTCGTGGTCGATGAGACGTTGCGCGCCGGCCAGCCGAATGTCTTTGCGGCGGGCGATATCGCGCGGTATTTCCAATCGTCGCTGAACAAGCAGATCCGGATCGAGCATGAAGACAACGCCCTTAAAATGGGCAAGGCCGCGGGGCGGGCCATGGCCGGACAAGGCAAGCCATACGACTATTTGCCGTTCTTCTATTCCGACCTCTTCGATATGGGCTACGAAGCGGTGGGCGAGCTCGGTACCCGCCACCAGACCGTCGAAGACTGGCTCGAACCATTCGGCGAAGGCGTCATCTATTACCTGGACGGCAAGCAGGTTCGAGGCGTGCTGCTCTGGAACCATTGGGACAAAGTGCCAACCGCCCGCAAGATGATCGGCGCCGATCTGCCCGAGAAAGGCAACGGCCTTCGCGCGAAGCTACTCGAATCGTGATTCCAGAGCTGGAAGCCGCCGCCCCGGAATGACCGAGGCGGCGGCTTCCAGCTCGACCCGCCGGCCGCGCAGCCAAACATCCCTCCGCCGCCCTATCCTTCTCAGGACTCAGGACTCAGGACTCAGGACTCAGGACTCAGGACTCAGGACTC
>JBIQLF010000061.1:6661-17828 GCA_044464585.1 Thermomicrobia bacterium | reverse complement strand
CTTAGTAGCGGACCGCGGTGCCGGCGGCCTGGCTCTCGGTGGTGGTGCGTTCGGAGCCGGTCCAGTTGGTGCGTTCCAGATCGGCAGCGAGACCGCCGACGAGATAGCGCAACTCGCTGGCCATGGCGATGAACTGGAATCCTTCGGCGATGCGCTGGTTGACGCCATCGGCACCGGAGGCGTGGATACCGGGCGCGACGCCGACTTCTTTGGATGTCTTGCAGACATGCGCGATGGCTTCGACGATCTGCGGGTTGTCCCATTCGAGGGGAACGCCGAGTCCGATATTCATCGAAGCGGCGAGATCGTTCGGGCCGATGAAGCATCCGGCCACGCCAGGAACGCTCAGAATTTCGTCACAATGCTCGACGGCGTCGATATGCTCGATTTGCAGGATCAGGCAGATTTCGTCATCGGCGTGCTTGAGATAGTCGCCGCCGTTGGTGTCGAAGCGGGTGCCGGTCATACTGCCGCCGACGCTGCGCTTGCCCTTGGGTGGAAAGAAGGTGGCTTCGGCGGCGCGTTCGGCTTCCTCGCGGTTGTTCACCATGGGAACCACGATGCCCCAGGCGCCGGCATCGAGAACGCGTTTGAAATTCTCGGGATGATTCCAGGGGATGCGCACCATGGGCGCGCAGCCGCCGGTGGTGATGGCCCCGAACATGCGCGACAGGGTGAGGATATCGGTTGGGTTGTGTTCGGTGTCGACAACCAGCCAATCGAACCCCAGCCGGGAGGCAAATTCAGCGGCTTCCGGGCTCGGCAACGAGAGCCAGGTGCCGATCGATGGTTCTCCGGCGGCCAGGCGGCGTTTGACATGATTGGCGCGCATGCGTGTTTTCTCCCTTACGTGACGCAGTGTGCTCGTTCCCGGCATTGTACGGCGACTGAGGGAAGTACCCTTGGCCGGTAATCCGACTGACGATTCGGTCACTTCCCGCCAGATGCGGGCTCGAATCAGGCGAGTTGGCCTGAGCGGCCGCCGGAGAGGCGGACGGAGAGCAGCACGAGCATGGCGCAGGCGACGAGGATGACGGAGAGCAGCAGGGCGGTGTTGAGATCGCCGGCCTCGTAGCGGCCGTAGACGGCCAGGGGCATGGTTTCGGTGCGGCCGGCGATGCTGCCGGCGAACATGATGGTGGCGCCGAATTCGCCCAGCGCCCGCGCCCAGGCGAGCACGGCTCCAGCGCCGAGCGCCGGCCGCGCCAGCGGGACGGTCACATGCCAGAGCACCCGTGGGGGCGAGGCGCCCAGTACGGCGGCGGCTTCTTCGATGCCGCGATCGTAGCGGGCGAATCCGGCTCGGGCCGAACGGATATAGAAGGGCGCCGAAACGAAGATCTGGGCGAGGATCACTGCGGTGGTGGTGAATCCGATCGTGATGCCGAACTGGCGGTCGAGTTGTTCGCCGATCAAGCCGCGCCGGCCGAATGCCATCAGGAGCGCGAGACCAGCTACCGCGGGTGGCAACACCATGGGGAGGTCGATGATGGTTTCCACGATGGTCTGGCCCCGAAAGGTCGACCGGCCGAGCAGATAGGCCAGGGGGGTTCCGAGCAGAATGACGACCAGCAGTGAGATCGCCGTGGTTGTCAAGGAAAGGCGCAACGCCTGGCGCAGGGTGGCCGAGGTGGCATGGGTGACGCCATCGAACCGTTCGATAGCGCGCCAGAAGAGTCCGACGAGCGGCAATGTCAACAGGGCGAAGAGGAGCGCGCCGGCCAGGAGGGCAAACGCGCGTCCCAGGCGTTTTTCGACCATCACGCTTGTTCGATCCACGGGCATGCGTGCGCGTTCACGGGTGAGAAGGGTCCATTCCACTATGGCCGCAGCACGACGATCGCGCCCCGGCAATCATAGATGCGACCGCCACCGCGCCGGCGGATGGCGTGGTGGCGGTCGCACGGAGCAGTTTCTGGCAAGCATGTTGCCAGCGATCAGTCGACGGGAATGAACCCGTACGATGCGAGGATGGCTTGTCCGGCCGGCGATAGCACATACGAGATATACGCTGCGGCCAGGGGCTGATTTCCGGTGGCGACGGGTGCGATGGGATAGGTTGCGAGTTGGTTCACTGCCGCGGGGATCTCGATCCCGGTGACATCGGCGGTCACATCGGAGGTATAGACGATACCGGCATCGGCTTCGCCCAGCGCCACTTTGGAGAGCACCGAGCGCACGTTGTCTTCCTGCGAGACGACGTTGGCGGCCACGCTATCCACGAATCCATCTCCGTAGGTGGCGGGATCGGCATTCATGGCGCACAGACTCAGGCGCGAGTATTTGCCCACCGGCACTTCCGCTTGCGCCAGCACGAGCTTGACGCCTGGTTTGGCCAGGTCCGCGGCCGATGCGATTCCAGCGGGATTGTCCTTGGGCACGACGATCGTCAGCAAATTCTGCACGAAAGTCCGCGGTTCGGCTGTGACGACACCGGCGCCGATGGCATCGTTCATGGCCGAATCGGACGCAAATGCCGCCACGTCGGCCGGCGCGCCTTCGGTCAATTGGGTGACGAGCGCTTGGGAGCCAGCGAAATTGTTCACGATGTCGAGGCCGGGAGTGGCGGTTTCGAGGTTCGTTTCGATTTCACCGAATGCGTCGGTCAGGGAGGCCGCGGCAAAGACCGTGAGGGTGCCGGGATTCTCGGGGAATGGGACCGATTCGATGGGAAGCGGAGACGCGATGGGCGCATCGGTCGCTGGTGCGGCGGTGACCGGATCGCAACTCCATGGTTCGAGCTGGGCTGAGGTGCTCGCGGGGCGGACGCTGAAGGCGCCGACTATGAGGATCCATCCGATCAGAAGCGAGCACCCAAACCGAGGTATGCGCATCGACGACTCCTTTGACGATATGCGATTGACTATTCAATCATTGACGCATTTTTCGCGAGATGTTGATACTTGTCAAGAGGGTAGTCTGTTCGAGTGGGGCGTCGGAGGCGGTTGGTTCTGGAGCAGGGGAAGAATCTCGGAATCGGGGAGGTGGGTGTATGGGGGGCGGGGTCAAGTGGGGGATCGATGTTCGCGGTGGAGGGATTCCGGAGGCGGGGAAGAAGGAGACTGCCCATGGTGCGGTGGGATTGACAACTTGGCCGAATAGAACATATGATCTAATTGTCGCTTGGATGGTCCGGGCGTTCGCTTTTTCGAACGCGGGTCGATCGAACCGGACCATCCAACCGGCGCAACCTCGAAAGTGGGACCGCTTCAATGAGTCGCGCGGTCGTTCGACAGGTGCAGCGATGGCAGGGCAAACCGTTCCGATGTTTTCGGCTCCTTCTCCCCGCGAACGAGAGGCGCTCGATGTGGCGGCGAGCTATCTGAAACGCGCGGGAACCGAGGCTGGGTCGAGACTGATGGGATTGCCGTCGATCGAAGTGGGCAAGGTGGAGCTGATCGAATCGTTGCGGAACGAGATGCGGGAATCGGCGGCGTTGTGTGAATGCCTGATCGATCTGTTCGATGGGTGGGGAGATCGAGCGGGCTGAAGAGGGAGCTGTCGGGGGTGTCCGAGCGCGGCGGTGTTCTTCTGGCGATGTCGCTCAAGATGACGATTATGGGCAAGCGTTACGTTTCGTTCTTGGCGATGTTCGAGTGTCTGCGCCAGCGTGACCGCGTGAGCTGCTCACGCACCGGCTTCATTGTGTGCCCGGTGTCTCCGACTGGAACTGGCGAATCAAGGCGCTCCCACCCTCGAACGGCTGGGCTCATACCCCTGCGTCATCCATCCCGATTGCGTATAAGGCCATCGCCGGCGTGCTCCCGGGAGCGTCGATACCGGAGGGCGGCGTGTTTTCCCAAAGCTGGTATACGATTCGTTTCGGACATATGCCAGCGAAACTCCTTCTTCGCAGATCTCCGTATCTGCCTGGGGCGTTCATGCTGGCCGAATCTGGCCGGTATGAAGGCCTGCAACTCCGTGGCCCAGGTGATTTGCCCATCTCAGTGGGTCCGGTTCCGGGGGAGACGAGTGTGACGACATTGGTGACGGGTGGCGCGGGGTTCGTGGGAGCCAATCTGTGTGAGCGGTTGGTGGCCGACGGCGAGACGGTGATCGCGCTGGATAATTTCATCACCGGGCGACGAAGCAACCTGGCGGCGCTGGAGGGAAATCCGGCGTTTTCGCTGGTCGATTTCGATCTCAATGCCGGGGTGCCGGAACTGCCCCGGCTGGACCGGATCTACCATTTCGCCAGTCCGGCGAGCCCGCCCGAATATCAGAAATATCCCATCGAGACTTTGCTGGTGAATGCCGAGGGAACGCGGCGATTGCTCGACCGGGCGCGGGAAGATGGCGCGCGATTTCTTTTCGCGAGCACGTCGGAGGTCTATGGCGATCCGCTCGATCATCCGCAACGGGAGGACTATCGCGGGCATGTCAGCTCGATCGGGCCGCGCTCGATGTACGACGAGTCGAAACGGTATGCCGAGGCGTTGATCACGGCCTATGCCAATCAGCATGCGGTCGAGACGCGTATCGTCCGTATCTTCAATACCTATGGGCCGCATATGGCCCCGCACGATGGCCGGGTGGTGAGCAATTTCATCGTGCAGGCGTTGAAAGGCGAACCGCTGACGATGTACGGAAGCGGTCAGCAAACCCGCAGTTTTCAATACATCGACGATCTGATCGAAGGGATCGTGCGGTTGATGCGGTCGCATTACAGTGCGCCGGTGAATATCGGCAATCCGAACGAGTTCACGATGCTGGAATTGGCGACCAAGGTTCTGGCGATGACGGGTTCGGCGTCGGAGATCGATTTCCTGCCTTTGCCGGCGGACGATCCGAACCGGCGGCGGCCGGATATCACGCTGGCGAAGACGTTGTTGCAATGGGAACCGCGAGTGTCGCTCGATGAGGGATTGGAAAAGACGATCGCCTATTACCGGCGAGTGGTGATGGGATAGGTGGCCGGGCGCTGCCTCTCCCACTCCCCGGTTCCTTCTCAGAAGGAACCGGGGGATTTTTGTGCGCGATCAGGCGCCGGGGTAGCAGTAGTAGGCGTCGATGGCGATGGGCGCCGAGGGATCGAGATCGAGATCGGCGCCGGAGTGGATGGTGTGGGGATCGAAGGCGCAGAACTCGCGGTTCTCCAATGTGGACACGGCTTCCAGGTGATAGGGACCGGCGCCCTCGAAGGTGGCGATGCCGTTGGTGTTCGTGATGAGGTCCGCGATCGTGCCATCCGGGCTGGTGAGCGTGAATTGGACGTTCGGAGCCAGATCACATTGGTCGGGACCGATGGTGTCGCCGGAGCAGCTGTAGGCGGTCAGGGTGAGGGCGGCCGCGGACCGGGGTTCTGCCTGGACATCGAACCAATCGCAGGTGAGCTCTTCGCCGGGAAGAAGCTGGATGTTCAGACGACCGCCCGGTTCGATGATGGCAAATGGCGAGAATGGATATTCGAACGAGCGGATCGTGCTGGTGCATTGGGTGATGTAGGCTCGCGCGATGGTGGGCGGGGTTTGCTGGGTCAGGCGGTAGTTGCCGGGAGCGAGCTGGGTAAAGGAGATCGTGGCGGGCGCGCCGCCGGAGCCGGTCGAAGCCATGGCGCCGCTGTCGCGCGCTGGAATCGGGTCGAGGGTGAACGCGATATCTTCGGTGCCGAGATTGCATTCGTCGATCAGGGTCTGGTTGGGATCGATCGGGTCGTTCAGGGCGTCGCAGGTGTAGACATTGAGTACGAGCGAGGTGGGGGCGTCGCCAGCAAGCGCCGGAGTCGAGGCGCCGGAACCGAAGAGCGCCATTCCCAGAACCATCGCAATGCCCGCCAGCGGGCGCAGAAATGAATGGATCGATCGCCGGTTCATGTGTTTCTCCCGTCTGGTGATTGCGTGTGCCGCCTGCGGCTGGCGGAACGGCGGTCATGATTCGAGGATGGAACGCGGTCGGGCGGGAAATGGTTCCGCGGCCGATCCGGTTGCGTGCGGGAAGACGCGGGGTTAGATACGCAGGTGAGCGGGAGCGGAGCCGTCCCGCTTTTTTTGCATCCAGATGCCATCGAGTCCGCGACCGTAGTAGTTCTTGCTGAGACCAGCATCCTCGAAGCCTTCGCGGCGATAGAGGGATTTGGCGGTTTCATTTTCGGCTTCGACCATGAGGACGATGTCACCTTTGGGAATGGCGGTTTCGAGTGCCCGGAGGAGGCGAGTGCCGATGCCCCGGCGCTGGAAATCTGGATCGACGCAGATGTTGACGACCCGCGCTTGGCCATTGTTGCGGTCACCAATCGCGCAGCCGGCGATGCGGCCATCCTGGCGGGCGACGAGAAAACGAACATGGGGCAATGCCCAGAGGAGAAGGAGCGTGGTATAGCCATAGGCGAGGCGAGGTTTGAAGGCACGTTTTTGCAAGGTAGCGACGGCACGGAGCTCCAGAAACCGGACCGTTCCGATTTGCAGCGCATCGGTCAGCGGCGACACGAGAGGCGGGGGTGCGCTGGATGGAACGCGTTTGAGATGAAGAGCCATGGGGCGACGCTGAATCGAGAAATGTGCCGATGTCTCGGGTCATGGTACACCAGCGCACCGGGCCGGCGTTTTTCGGGGCAACGGCGGGTGCGCTGGATTCGTCGATTCGCAGCTCTGCCATCGCGCCATGTAGACTCGGGCCGCATTCGGAACGTTCGCCTTTTTCGCGCCGCGTGGCATTTCGCTCGACCGGGATGTGTCGAGTCCAGACGAGGGGTTTCTCCCTATGCAGCAGCTGCTGATCGTATCGGATAGCGAGTTCGTCAACCGGGTGCTCGGTTGGGTCGAATATGTTGCGCTGGCGATCGAGGTGCTGGCGGTTGCGGTGATTGCCATCGGAGTGGTCTATGCGCTGGGGTTGTTTCTGCTGCACCGGTTTGGGGGTCCGCGTTTCGCCGGTGAAGACCAGCATCGATTCCGGTTGCGCCTGGGGAATTCGCTGCTGGTGGGGTTGGAGATTCTGGTGGCGGCGGATGTCATTCGAACCGTGGCGCTGGAACCGACGCTGACGAACGTGGCGATTCTGGGCGTGCTCGTGCTGGTGCGGACGTTCCTGAGCTGGTCGCTGGTGGTCGAGATGGAAGGCCGCTGGCCGTGGCGGCGGGATCTGGAACCAGGAGCGGGCGGGGGTGGAGCGCATTTCGACTGACCATCGGATCGTTCTTCAGGACATCGAGCCCACCCCGCGATGAATTTCGCGGCGGGATGGGCTCGATCGGGGTGTTCTTCTGGTGCGGGAGGCGGCGCTCGCCCCAGGCACGGCCGGTTATGACGCCGGGGTTGCTTCAGGGGAACCCATTGGCGTTGCGGCCGGTGTGCCCGATTCGAGTTTCAACTCGCCGCAGGCGATGGGTATCGTGACCTGAGCGGGGATATCCCCCAGAGAAGCGACCGTGTCCGGCAGGTCCTGCGTTTCGGGGATGCCATGGATATAGACGACGCGGGTTCCGAGATCGAGGTCGCCGTTGGTTTCGGGGAATTGTTTGGCGAACGCTTCTTCGAGCTCCTTCAACGAGACGGTTTTGTCGTAGGTGTATTTGCCGTCCGAATCGGCTTTGGGATAGGTGTCGTTCACGATCTCCATGCTGACCGGATCGTCATGGAAGGGCACCATCGTGGTTCCCGAGACCGGTTCGGTTTCGATCAGGTCGATGATACCGTCGCCATTCGCGTCTTGTTCCATCGTCGCGGGCTGCGCTGCTTTGCCGGGTTCGGGGAATCCATGGAAGTGCTGCAGGTGCATCATGTCTGGGGGAACCCCTTCGACCGCGATATGGATGCTCAGGTCGTCCCCAGAGATCGTCAACACGGCTTCACCCGATGCCTCGGATCCGGTTACCGTCGAGTTCAGCGCCGATAATTCGGCGCGATATGTTCTGCGGTCGCCCAGCGGCTGGGCCATGGTCTTGTTCGACCCGACCACGGGAAGCGCGGCAGCGGTCATCATCGCGGAAATAAACGTCCGTCTCTTCATCGTTCGATCCTCTGATCTTTCCTCGCGATCTCTCGTATAGCGCTATTCGAGGGCCGTCATTCGCTCTCTTCGACCGATGGCAACCGTCGAGACATAATCTGAATCAACCCTAGCACGATCCGGAGACGCGACCTCGAAATGGATAGAGGAGGGATGGGCATGGCGGCTTCCACCCGTGCCCACGCGAGCCGGTAGACTCCCCGTGGCATTTGGAGACGGCCGGTCATCCGGAACAACGAGAAAGTGATACGAACTGGCATGGACACGCTACCGGCGACGGTATTGCTCGACGGGGGGATGGGGCGCGAACTTGGTTTTCGCGGGGTGGAGGTGCCGCCTTCGATCTGGTCGGCGCATGCGCTGATCGTCGCGCCGGAGGTGGTGCGGGCGATCCATGCCGACTATATCGCCGCCGGGGCGGACATCATCACGACGAATACGTATTGTGCGCTGCCGACCCATTTGTCCAATGCTGGTTTGGACGGGCGGCATGAGGAACTGGCCCGGCTGGCCGGCGAACTGGCGGTGCAGGCGCGGGATTCCGCGGAACGGCCGGCTCTGATCGCAGGGTCGCTGGCGCCGCTGTTCGAGAGCTACCGGCCGGATCTGGTTTGGCCGATCGAGCAGATGGAGCCGGTCTACCGGAAGCAGGCCGAGCTGCTGGGCGACTTCGTCGATCTGTTCATTTGTGAAACGATGTCGAAAGGCGATGAATCGCTGGCGGCGGCGCGGGCAGCGGCGGCGACCGGAAAGCCGGTGTGGGTATCGTGGAATCTCCACCCGCAGATGCCGGGGCATCTGCGCAGTGGCGAGTCGATTGCCGAAGCGAAGGCGATGCTGGAGGGCGTGCCCGTTTCCGGATTTCTGGCGAACTGCTGTATGCCGGAACTGATCGATGCCGCTCTGCCGGATCTGGTGGCAACCGGGGCGACCTATGCCGGTGGGTACGCCAATACGTTCTATCCCACCCCGGATGACTGGACGATCGAGAGCAGCCCGATGGAACGGATGCGGACCGATCTCGATCCACCGACGTATCTGGCGTTCGTGGAGTCGTGGCTGGCCAGAGGGGCGAACGTGGTTGGCGGGTGCTGTGGGACACGACCGGGGCATATTCGGGCGATCGCGGAGGCGCTGGGACGGGAGCGATGAGTCCTGAGTCCTTGAGTCTTGAGACTTGGGAATTGGGGCCTGAGGCGGCAGCGATGAATCGAACGAGATGTTATCGCTGGCGGGTATGATCGCCGCCAGCGATGGGCGTGCCAAAGCGCGCCAGCCGAAGACTGCCGGTAGGGGACCACGGGGGGAGTGAGGAAGGTGGGCGACTCCGCCGAAGAAGTGGGCACGTCCAGGTTTGGGGTCGAATCGAGCCGTTCCTTTATCTATCCAACTGGTTTCCAACTGGTTTCGAGTCTGCGCAGATTCGATGGATTGGAGGCGCCCCAGGCCAGGCTGGTCGACTGTTCCGGTTCCGGTGCTGAAGGAGGGCAGCGTCTTGGCAGCGTGCCGATCGATCTTGTCGCCATCGAGGCCCGAGGCATGCAGATGTATCGTGCGTTTGAGCATCGTAGCCGGTCGGTGGAGGGGGCAGAAGGATAGCAGCGGGAACAGTGCGCGGAGCTCGTGCTTTCGGCGTTATCCCCTTTTCGAAATGTGGCTCTATGGCGATGACTTCGAATTGGGGCGGGTGATTGCTCGTCAGCGAGCAGGATGCGATTGTGCAACCATTCTCGGGAATGATGGCTCCAGAAGGCGGTGTCCCGATCGGATGACCGTTTTCGTGGGCACGGGCAGCCACTGGCGGTTGCCGCGAGCAGCTGCACGGCAAGGGGATAGATGTGACAGAGCACCAGACGATGCCGGGTGAGATCGAGCAGATCATTCCGGAGCCGTGGCGGAAGTATGCGCAGGCGGGGAGGGACCCGGTGCGTATCCGCGATGTGCGGGTGATTCTGACCGCGCCGGATGGCATCCGGCTGGTGATCGTGAAAGTCGAGACGAGCGAACCGGGATTGTATGGGCTCGGGTGCGCCACCTTCACGCAACGACCGATGGCAGTGGTGGACGCGATCGAGCAGTATCTCAAACCGATGGCGATCGGCCGGGATGTGCACGATATCGAGGATATCTGGCAAGCCGGGTATCTCTCCTCCTATTGGCGTGGCGGTCCGGTGCTGAACAACGCGCTGTCCGGGCTGGATATGGCGCTTTGGGATATCAAGGGCAAGCTCGCCGGGATGCCGGTCTATCAATTGATGGGCGGCAAGTGCCGGGTGGCGGCGAATGTCTATGTGCATGCCTCGGGGATGGATTTCTCCGAGGTCGAGGATTCGGCGCGGGCGTTCCTGGAGCAGGGGTATCACTTCATTCGATGCCAGGTGGCGGTGCCGGGTTCCGCGACGTATGGCGTTTCCGGACCGCAGATCGCGCCGAAAGCGGCCTACCACCTGCGGCCCAAGCAGGATCCCTGGGATCCCGACGCCTATGCGCGAATCGTGCCGAAGTTGTTCGATCATATTCGCTCGGTCCTCGGGGACGAGGTGGAATTGCTGCACGACATTCACGAGCGGGTGCCGCCGATCACCGCGATTCGCATTGCCAAGGACGTGGAGCAGTTCCGGCTCTTCTTCCTGGAGGATCCGTTCGCGCCGGAAGACAATGGGTATTTCCCGTTGTTGCGGCAACAGACGGCGACGCCGATTGCGATGGGCGAGCTGTATGTGAATCAGGCGGAATATGTCGATCTGGTCAAGGACCGGTCGATCGATTTCATGCGGGTGCATCTATCCGATATCGGCGGCTTGACCCCGGCGCGCAAGCTGGCGGCGTTTTGCGAGTATTTTGGGGTACGGACGGCATGGCACGGACCGGGCGACGCCTCGCCGGTGGCGCATGCGGCGAACTTGCAGCTCGATCTCTGTTGCCCCAATTTCGGGATTCAGGAGGCGTATCTGCCGCCGGAACGGACGCGGGCGGTGTTCCCCGGGACACCGGACATCCACGACGGGATGATGTGGTCGAACGAGCAGCCGGGTTTGGGGATCGATCTGAACGAGACGGAAGCGGCGAAGTATCCGTTCCCGGAGCATGAGATCAACGGCGCATGGCCGCCGATCCGGTTGCGGGATGGGACGGTGCAGCGACCGTAGATACTGGGTCTTGAGTCTTGAGTCTTGAGTCTTGAGTCTTGAGTCTTGGGACTTGGGACTTGGGACTTGGG
>JBIQLF010000061.1:3042-6561 GCA_044464585.1 Thermomicrobia bacterium | reverse complement strand
CTTGAGTCTTGAGTCTTGAGTCTTGAGTCTTGGGACTTGGGACTTGGGACTTGGGACTTGGGACTTGGGACTTGGGACTTGGGGCTTGGGGCTTGGGAGACGGGGGGCGGGGAGTCTGTGCTGACTGCCCCGGTCCCGGGTGTGTCGTTAGCGAGCGGGGCGCAGGTCGAGGCGGCGGAGCAGGAGCGCGTTGAACGCGACGATGATGGTGGAGGCACTCATGAGCGCCGCGGCGACTGCTGGTCCGATGGAGATTCCCCACGGAGACAGCAATCCAGCAGCTACGGGGATCGCGATGACGTTATACCCCACCGCCCAACCAAGATTCTGCAGCATCTTGCGATAGCTGGCTTTGGAGAGGTCGATGACGCCCACGACCGCGCGCGGATCGTTGGAGGCGAGAATGACCCCGGCGGATTCGATCGCCACATCGGTTCCGGCGCCGATGGCGATGCCGACATCGGCGCGGGCCAGCGCCGGCGCGTCGTTGACGCCATCGCCCACCATGGCGACCCGATCGTTCCGTTGCTGGAGGTCGACGACGATGCGGTCCTTGTCCTCGGGCAAGACCTCGGCAAAGACCTCATCGATGCCGAGCTCCCGCGCCACCGAATCCGCGACCGCCTTCGAATCGCCGGTGATCATGACCACGCGGACCCCGCGATCGTGCAAGGCCGCGACGGCTTCCCGGGATTCCTGGCGAACCTGGTCTTCCAGCGCCAGCGCGCCAATGACGCGATCGTCTCGCGCCACCGAGAGCACCGCCGCGCCCCGTGCTTCCCATGCGCGCATGGCGTTCTGCAGCGCATCCGGAATGCTCAGATTCCGTTCCCGCAGCATGGCCGGGCCACCGACGGCGACCGTCGCGCCATCTACGTTCGCGCGCACGCCGCGACCGGCGTGCGCCTCGAAGCCCTGGGTCGCTGGGATGTCGATGCCGCGTTCGCTGGCGTTCTGCACGATGGCGCGGGCCAGCGGGTGCTCGCTGTCCATTTCGACCGCCGCGGCCAGTGCCATGAGCTCGTCTTCCGTCACTCCTGGGGCCGCTTTCGCCCCGGTGACGACATGCGCTCCCCGCGTGAGCGTGCCGGTTTTGTCGAAGAGCGTAGTATCGACATTCTTCATACGCTCCAGCGCCAGGCGGTCCTTGACCAGAATGCCGCTTCGGGCGGCGGTGGCCGTCGAGATGGCGATGACGAGCGGAATCGCCAGGCCGAGCGCGTGGGGGCAGGAGATCACCAGGACCGTGACCGCGCGGGAGATTGCGCCGTCGACCTCGCCAAGCGCCAGCCAGACGAGCAGCGTGAGCACGCCCGCTCCTACCGCGATATAGAAGAGCCAGCCGGCAAAACGGTCGGCCAGGGTTTGGGCCCTGGACCGCGATTGCTGCGCTTCGGAGACCAGCCGCTGGATACCAGCCAGCGCGGTCTGCTCGCCGATCGCGTCCACCCGGAACCGGATGGCCGAGCCGGCGACGACACTCCCGGCGGTCACCCGATCGCCGGCGCGTTTTTCGACCGGATTCGATTCGCCGGTGAGCATCGATTCGTCGAGGAACGCCTGACCGCCGAGCATGGCGCCATCGGCCGGCACCCGACCCCCGGGCCGGACGAGCACGGTATCGCCCTCGCGCAGATCGGCCAGGGGGACGATTTGCGTACCCCCGTCGTCGACCCGTTCGGCTTCATCGGGCAGGAGCGCGGCCAACGCCGCCAGCGCCCCCTGGGCTTGCCCAATCGCCCGCATCTCCATCCAGTGCCCGAACAGCATCACGTCGATGAGCAGCGCAAGCTCCCACCAGAAATCGAGGTCGAGCCAGCCGACGGTGGTGGCAAGACTGGCAAGCCAGGCGACCGAGATGGCCAGGGAAATGAGCAGCATCATACCGGGGGCGCGGTCCTGAATCTCCTGCCAGCCGCCCCGGAGGAAGACGGAGCCGCCGTAGACGAAGAGGATCGTGCCCAGGATCGGCGCAACGAATCGATCGCCCGCGAACGACGGTGGGGAGAATCCCAGCCACATTTGGATCATGTCACTGAATACCAGGATGGGAACGGTCAGGATCAGGCTGAACCAGAGGAGCCGCTCGAACATGCGGGGGTCATGTCCGGCGTGCTTGTCATGCCCGGCATGGTTTGCGGGTGCATCACGCTGGCCATGCTCGTGATGGCTTGCGTGCTCGTCGTGGGCGAGGGGTGGGGACGTGTCGTGATGTGAATGGGCGGTGTGGTCCATCGAATTGGATCCTTTGGGTGGGCTGGTAGCGTGCTCGGGCGCGGTCGACCGCGCGTTCCCGACCCGAGCCGACATATCTATGATACCCCCGAGGGGTATATTGCATGAAGACCTTGCACGCGTATGCCGTCGACTGCGGCAGGCGCAGGGAGCTACTGTCCCCGGCGCTTTCGCTCCGAAGCGGTCATGAGCGTCGATCCCGACGCGCCAATTCGTTTGGTGCGTTCAGCGATGCGAAGAGGGGGAATGGCAGGCACGAGCCCGGAGCTGGATCGTTCTGGCGCCCGGAACGAAGCGAGAAAAGCGGGGGCGGTTGGCGGCGACGATGCGGTAGCCGAGATCGACGAACCAGATGAAGGGACGATGCTGGAGCAGGCGGATCAGGTGGGGATTCCAGCCGATCTGGTCGAGCGCGAAGAGAACGGCCCGGCCACCGGAGAGGCGTTCGCCCTCGGCGGTGACGATCTGGACCGCCCGCCGGGCCTGGACCTGGAGGAGCGGGGTCATCGGCGGTCCATGGACCACCTGCCAGGGGCAAATGCGGAAACGGCGATGACGGTCGCGGAAGGTGAGCCAGGTGGCCCATTCGCGACAGAAATCGCAGTCGCCGTCATAGAGCAGGTAGTGCCGCTGGTCCGGTTGCATGGCCATAATGCTACCGCAGGGGACGGGTCGCGAGCGGGTCGTGGGTCCAGAGGCTCGAATCGTGAGCGGCGTGGTTGCGGCGATCGTGGCCGCGAACCGGGCGCAGTATCCACTGGCGCCGGCGATGCCCTCGGGTTCGCGAACGGTTCAAGGGTAGACGTAGAAGGGTGCGCGCTCAGTACGATTCGCAGCCAATCCCATCGCCATCGCCATCGAGCCGATATGGGTCGCCGCCGATCACCTGAACGCGAACCCCAATGTCTTTGCAATCGAGATCATACGGAACGTTGGGAACGCAGGGAGAATAGTTGGGATTGCAGTTTCCGGCCAAACCCATGGGAGCCTGCGCGGATGGCGGGGTGGAAGTGGGTGGCGCCAGCGCCACGCCGAACCCGCCACATTTGGCCCAGACGCCGAGCCGGTGTTCTTTGGCGAAGCGGGCTGCCGCGCGAAGGTGCGATTTGTACGGGTTATAGGGATCGCCGTAGTCGATGTCCTCGGCCCAACCGTTGTTGATCAAAACATGGTTCAGGAGATAGGGAGCGCCGTCGACCGTGAACCAGAGATAGGCGAGCTTGCGGCCATATCTATCGCGCTGGTCGATACCGTCGATCCAGATCTGGCCGGGTGTGTCACTGA
>JBIQLF010000061.1:0-2942 GCA_044464585.1 Thermomicrobia bacterium | reverse complement strand
TATCTATCGCGCTGGTCGATACCGTCGATCCAGATCTGGCCGGGTGTGTCACTGAACGAAAGGGCATAGCTGGCAAATTCGGTCGCGTCGCTGCCGCCGCATTGGACGGTCTCGTAGACCTCGGGCGTATCGGCGTGATAGAGGCGGTAGCGAGCGGACTGCCCATTTACGAGGATTTCGTAGGTGTCGCCATCGACCAGACGAGCAATCGTGCCGAGGGTAGCCCCGGCCGGGAGGGCGTCAGTCCAGAAGGCGGGAGCGAATCCATGCGGCAGACCGTTGCAAGCGATACCGTCGCCATCGGGATCGAGTCCGGCGAAGGCGCGGGGATCGGTTTCGTAGACGCTTTGCGCCCATTCCCAAGCATCGTAGCCGGTGCAGTCCGTGGCAGAGGAGGGAGACTGGGGCTGGAGGGCGGAGAGGAGAACCGGCGTCGGAGGAGCGAGCGTGGGCGGGATGGCCGGCGGTGCCCGGTTCGCTGGCCGCGGCGTTTTTGCCGGTTGCGCCAAGGCCGGGGTCGGCGAGGGAATCGTGCGCGTCGCCGGAGGCGGTTCGGTCGCGGGCTGCGCGGGAATCGTCCGCGTCACCGGCGGCGGGGTGGTGGGGCGCGGTTTCGGGGTGCGGGTCGCGGCTGGACGTGGCGTCGGGGACGGAATGGAAAGGGTTGGACTGGTTCGCACCGTGGCGGTTGGGTTCGGGGGCGCATTGGCCGGTGGTCGCGGAATGGTTGTCGCTGTCGAACGCGGGAGCGCATTTTCGGCCAGATCGGCGTTCGAGGGGGCGCCATCGTTTCCGAGCAGCCGCCCGATGCCTCCGGCGATCAGCACGAGGACGACAAACCCTGCCAGGATCTTGCGAAGCAGATGCCGCGATTTGGCGGGGGCAGCGGCAGCGTTCTCGCCCAGCAGTTTCGCGCCGCACCGCGCACAAAATCGCTGCGCCGGGGTAATGGCCGCGCCGCACGATGGACATCGACGTCCTGGATTCTTACGAGCCATTTCTCCATTACCAAGCCGGAACGAATCGAGTCTTGCCACTATGATGCCCACGGTATTGGCCGTGTCAAGTTTCGCCGGTCCCCCGTGCGATCGCCGCGACCCGCGCCCCAGACCGTTCCCGAGCGGATTCGCGCGTGGCCGGGGGCGCAGGCAAGATCGTGCGTACAGGTCGCGAAGGAGCTCGAATCGATGACCGAACGATCGATTTCCGAACCACTGGATGGCGACGCGCGCACCGCGGCGTTGCGGAATGCGAATGCCTGCCGGCAGATGGCCGAGCTGTGCGATGCGTTGCTGGGCGTCGCCCCCGAGTTGACCCCCCGAGCATTTCTGCGGTCGCTGGGGGCGTTGGTGGCCGGAATCGATCTGGGATTGAAGGGGTTCGAGCAATTGGCGCGAGGTGGCGCGAACGGACTCGTCGGAGCCGGGTTCAAACGGGAGTATGACGACGGCACCGCCGGGCAGGCGCGCCATTTTGCGGGCACGGCTGCCGCGGCGGCATTGCTCGGCGACAAGCCGGCCGAGCTGCTGGCTCATCATGTGGTCGACCCGGCGGAGTCGATCGACGGGCACCTTTCGACGGCGGCGCTCGAATTCGCGCGGTTGCTGATCGAGGAGACGGTGCCCCTGGCGGACGCGGGGCGCTGGATCGAGGCGAAGGTGTGTGATCCGGCATTCGAGCCAACGAGCGGGTTTACGCCGTTCGATGTCTTCGGCGAGGGTGCGGCGGAGCTCGAGCTGTTGCGGGCGCGGTTTTCCGAATCGGAATGGCGGGCCCTGGTGGAGCTTCCGGAGCGGGTCGCGGTGGCAGCCGCGCTGGCGGACGCAACGGCCGATCTGGACGATATGCGCGATGTGATCGCCGGGATGCGCGGTCTCGATGCGGCGGCGAAGCGTCCGAGCGTATTGGTGCGCGCGGTAACGGCGGCGCGGTACGACGAAGGGTTTGCGTGGGGCGACGGCGATGATCCACCGGGGGAGCGGGTGGAGCAGACGCTGTATGCCGTTTCCCAGGAACTCGGTCGATTGCGCGAGCGGGGAATCGACTCGGCCGAGATCGACGCCTATGCGAGTCTCTTGCTGGCCGTGGCCAATGCGGCGGTGCGCGGTTCGATCTCGGGCGGTGTTTTCGGTATCGGCGGCCAGCGGGTGTCCGAGCCGGAGCGCCGGTTTCTCGACCGGTTGGAGGAGACGCTCGAACGCTCCCTGCCCGGGTGCGATGGTTGCCTGAGTTGACTCGGTTGGCGATGATGCGGATCGTCTGCGGTGCACTCGATGCACATTCCAGGGAGGCAGTGTATGAATATGCGGCCAGCGGTGTGGCAGCTGGCACGTCCGGACAAGCGGCGTCGAGGCGCGTATTTGTTCCGAAACATGGGACGCAGGACATAGCGTTCGGTCCGCGAGCGGCCGAGCTGGGGTAGGACATGAAACGAGTTCTGGTGATCTTGGCCGGTCTGGTACTGGCTCTCTGTGTCGGGTGTGTGTTCTTGGGGTATTTCGTAGCGATTCCACGCGTCAAGGACGGCGTGCGGACCGGAATCGACGAAGCGGTGTCGACCTATGTGGCTCCGCAGATCGCCGGAATCGGCATTGCGCCGAACCCGGGTACGTATACGTTGAGCGAAGATCAGGTGAATCAGCAGATTCAGTCGAGCGGCGGGGCGAATCTGCAGGATTTGCGGTTTCGGATTTCGCCCAGTGGACTGACATTCAATTTCGGTGAGCAGGGGCAGCAACTGGCCTATACGGCGCAGGTGAGCGCGGTGGACGGGAAACTCCATGTCGAGACGGCAGATCTGACTGGCATTCCGACCTGGATCGTACCGAGCACCGCCATATCGCATGGAGTCGAGGACGGAATCAACGGTTATCTCGCCGAGCACAATCTGCGATTGACGCGTGTGACCTTGCAGGATGGGAGTATGACGCTGGTGCTGGACG
>JBIQLF010000060.1:0-18002 GCA_044464585.1 Thermomicrobia bacterium | reverse complement strand
GGACTCAGGACTCAGGACTCAGGACCCGAACCTACACGTCGTACGGCCTGCCCGCAAACGCGGCCAGGCCCCAAAGATCGGGCCAGATGAAATCGGGCTGGACCTGGGCGTCCGGCAACGATTCCGCATTCCGGTTCACCCACGCGGTTTTCATCCCGAATTGCTGAGCCGGACCGATGTCGTATTTGAAACCGAACGCGGTATGGAGAATTCGGTCGGGTTCCGCACCGATCTCCCCGATCGCCTTTTCGAACACCACCGGCGATGGCTTGTAGGCGCCGCAGTCCTGCGCCACGATCACCCGGTCGAACGGCACACCGATCTGTTTGATCGAGTGACTGATGATATCCCGATCGGTATTCGAAATGATCGCCAGTTTGAGTCCGGCGGCCCGGGCCCGGTCCAGCGCCGGTTTCGTGTCATGGAACGCCTGGATCGACCGCATCGCGGTCGTCATCGCTGGCCCGAACGAATCGTGCCATTGATAGCCCATCTCCAGCACCCAGGCACGGATGCTCTCCGAAAGCACCTTCTTGTATTCCTGATAGGGTCCCTGGATGATCTCGAACTGAATTGCTTCCCACCGTTCGCGCAAATGCGGACCCGGCGGCGGATCGGGCGTGTTCCGCAACGCGATCGAATAGCAGAGCGACCCGAATGCGCCCTCCCAGTCGACCAGCGTTCCATAGCAATCGAAACTGATCCATTCGACCTGATCGAGTGTGATTTCGCCAGTCATCTCAGACAGCCACTCCTTCCGTCAGATAGTCGAGCAACGTGCGCACCCCCACACCGGTCGTTCCCTTGGGGGTATAGGCGCTGCTGGTCTTGGTGCGATTCGCGCCCGCGATATCGAGATGCGCCCACGGCAGCCCCTCGGAGAAATGCTGCAGGAACAGCGCCGCGGTGATCGACCCGCCCGCGCGACCGCCGGAATTCTTGATGTCGGCGATATCGCTCTTGATCTGCCCCTCCAGCGCTTCGGCCAGCGGCATACGCCACATCAGCTCGCCCGCGCGTTTGGCCGAGGCCAGCAGGTTCTCCGCCAGATCGTCCCGGTTGGCATACAGCGCCGTCGTCTCGGCCCCCAGTGCAACCACCTTGGCGCCGGTCAACGTGGCCAGGTCGATCATCTCCCCGACCCCCAACCGGGAGGTGTAGACCAATCCATCGGAGAGCACCAACCGGCCCTCGGCATCGGTGGAAATGATCTCCATCGTGACTCCATTCATACCGCGAATGATGTCATCGGGCCGAAATGCCTCACCGGAGATCATGTTCTCGGCAGCGCAAATGACACCATGCACCTCGTAGGGACATCCCAGCGTCTTCAGCGCGGACATCGCCCCGAGAACCGCCGCGCCACCCGCCATATCGCCTTTCATATCCACCATGGCATCGCCCGGTTTGATCGAATAGCCGCCGGTGTCGAAGGTGATGCACTTCCCGACCAACCCGATCGAACGGATATCTTTGCCAGCCTTCTTCGGTTTGTAGGTCAGATGGATCATGCGCGGTTCGTTGGCGCTTCCCTTGCCAACGGTGAGGATCGCCTCCGCTCCCATCTTCGCCAGTTCTTTGGGACCGAAGATCTCGCATTCCAGCCCGGCTTTCTTCGCGAGCTGCTTCGCAAAATCCGCCACCTTCTCGGGAGAGAGCACGCCGCCCGGTTCGTGCGTCAGATCGCGCGCCAGATTGACCGCGTCCGCTACAGCCGCGCCGCGCTCGAGCGCCGTCTCCACCGTGGCTTCGTCCAGCCGCGCATCGACGAATGTGACCGAATCGATCGCCGGGGCCGGTTTCTCGTTCTTGACCGAACCGAAATAGGTTTCGAAACGATAACCGCCGAGCAACGCCCCTTGCGCCGCGCCTTCCAGCACGGCAGCGGCATCGGCTCCATCCGGCAATGCCGAGACGATTTGCTCCACCCCAGCCTCACGAGCCGCGACGATCGCGGCGCCCCACGCCCTGCGCAGGGTCTCGACATCGGGCGACCCAGTCCCGCCGATTCCGGTCAACACCACCCGCCGCGCGCTCATGCGGCCCAATGTCGGCACGACCAGGGTTGTTCCCGGTTTGCCGGTAAACCGCGCGTCGGTCGCCAACTCCACCAATGCTCCATCGAGCGCAGCATCGGCGTCCGCGGAAGGGCCATCGAACCGCGCGGTCCCATCGTCCCCAGCGCGAACGGGTACGATCAGCGCGTCGGCGGGAGCCGCGAGCGGATCCCCAGAGTCATACGCAAGCGTGAATGCCATCGTCTTGTCCTGTTCTCTGTGCGGACCCGAATCGGTCCGTACCGTCACTTCCATTCTCACATAGTCGATGACGAGACCTGGGCAGGTATGCGGCATTTCCACGCCACTGGAATTGCGGCGTTATTCTGAGCATGCCACTCTGCCACCGGCAACCGGTGCGTGCACGCTCGACAGGCCCAATGGAGAACTGCTTTGACCGACACCGATATTCCCGGTTTCGATTCGCTTTCGCCTGCCGATCAGGGGGCGATCGGCGCAACGTTGCATGCGCTGCAAGAAGGGTTCGACCAGCGCGACGTTTCGTTATTGACGCACGTCTATACGGCCGATGCGGACTGGATCAACGCGTTCGGCACCAGGAAACAGGGCAGCGCCGAGATTCTCGATTATCTCGAAGGATTGTTCGCCGAGCCAGCATTCGACCAGGGAAAAATGGCGGGGCCACCCGAAGTTTCCATGCGGCCCTTGGGGCCGGACGCCATCATCGTGACCTTGCACCTGCGCATTCTCGGACAGGGCTTGGCCGATGGCGGGACGATTCCCGTCCGCAACAATTACTCGCTGCACATCCTGCAGAAACAGCCGGACGGACATTGGCCGGTGGTGTCGGAACTCTTCATGGACGCGCGCACCGATGTGACCTGGGACCGGACAGATAGAGATCTGGAACCGTCGACCTAAACCATGGTTATCAAAGTCCAGCATGGCCGGCGGCGCACCGCACATGCGTGTCGTGGCGCCGTTCCGGACCTGGAATTGGCATCCTCTTCCCCCGGCCATCCCGACCTGCCGCCCCGGGTTGCTTGGTGACAAGGGGCTCCCCTATGGGAACCCCTCCCGAACCTGACTCTCCGGACCCCGGACCCCGAATCCAATTCTTATGCCTCGTTCAACGCTCGCAGCACGGCCGAGGCCATGACCTCCATGCCAACCGCCATACCATCTTCGGCCACATCGAAGCGGGGATGATGATGCCCCCATTCGATCCCCTTGCTTTCGTCTCGGGTTCCCGTGAAGAAAAAGCAACCGGGCTTCTTTTCGAGAAAATAGCTGAAATCCTCGGCGCCCATCTGCAAATCGCCGTTCAGCACATTCTCCTCACCCACGATCGCCGCGGCGACCTCACGTACCATCTCGGTTTGCTCCGGGTCGTTGATCGTTGCCGGATAGCCTGGCAAATAGGTGTAATCGACCGCGGCGCGCATGGCGCTGGCGATTCCCGTGGCAATCTCACCCACCCGGCGACCGAGCAGCTCGCGAATCTCGGGATCGAACGACCGCAACGTCCCCCGCAAGATGGCGGTGTCCGGTATGACATTGGAGGCATCGCCCGCCAGGAATGCGCCGACCGTGACCACGGCTTGCTTGGTCGGATCGACCTCCCGCGCCACGATCGTCTGCAACGCTGCCACGATCTGCGCGCCCACTGCGATCGGATCGACGGTCAGATGCGGTTGGGCGCCATGTCCGCCCTTGCCCTGAATGACGATATCGAACCGGTCGGCGGCCGCCATGCAGGCGCCGGGGCGAAGCTCGATCTTGCCCACGGGCACCTCCGCCATCACGTGCTGCCCGAAGACCAGATCGACGGTCGGGTCTTCCAACACCCCTTCCTCGATCATCACCCGGGCACCACCGCCGCCTTCCTCCGCTGGCTGGAAGAGCAGCTTGACCGTGCCGCTGAACTCATCGCGCCGGTCGAGCAGCAACCGCCCAACCCCGAGCAACATGGAGGTATGCGCATCGTGACCGCAGGCATGCATCGTGCCATCGGTCAACGACCGGTACTCGACATCGTTCTCTTCGAGGATCGGCAGCGCGTCCATATCCGCTCGCACCAGCACCACTTTCTCCGGCCCACCGGGTTTCGTCCCTTTGATGAGCCCGGTCACACCAGTGACCGCAATTCCGGTGCGGATATCTTCCACCCCCATCGACTGCAACCGCTCGGCGACCAGCTTGGCCGTTTCGAACTCCTGAAATCCGAGTTCCGGATGCTGGTGCAGATACCGCCGGTCGGCAATCACCCCCGGCATGATCTCGTCGATGTCGTTCTTCAAGTTTCGGGTAGTCGTTACCAAGATCGATCCTTTCATTGGGCCGAAGTCCGGGTCCGGACTCCTGAGGAGATGAATCGCTATTCTCCGGGCTCCGAACTCCGGCCCCCGGACCATTCATTGCTAGCTCTGCAAATACTTGATGGCCGCGCGCGACATGGTTTCGATACCAGTCGCCATCCCTTCCTCGTCGATATCGAACCTCGGGTGATGATGCCCGTAGACGAATCCCTTCGCCTCATTACGGCTACCGACGAAGAAAAAGCACCCCGGTACCGGATCGAGGAATTCACCGAAATCCTCGGAAACGCTCATCAGCTTGCCTCGGGAAACCCGCTCTTCGCCAAACGCTTCGACCGCGGCATCATGTACGATCCGGGCAATCTCGGGATCGTTGATCAGGGGCGGCCCACTGCCAACGAAATCGACCTGAGCCCGCGCGCCCATCGCCGCGGCAATGCCTTCGGCCATCGCCTGCAGGCGCGCACCAACGGCGCTCCCTTGTTCCGGGGTGACGAAACGGATCGTGCCTTGCAAGACCGCGGTATCCGGGATGACATTGTGGGCATTGCCACTCCGGAACGAACCGATCGTCACCACCTGCGGCACAACTGGCGATCGCTCCCGCGAAACCAGCGTCAACAGGCCATCGACCACGGCTGAGCCAACCACGATCGGATCGACGGTCAATTCCGGACTGGCGCCATGGCCACCCGTGCCATAGATCGTGATCTGGAAGACGCTGACCCCGACCATGGCCGTTCCATCGCGCACCCACACATCGCCACACGGAACGTCCTGCCAGATATGCAGTCCCATGGCGGCATCGACTTTGGGATCCTCCAGCGCGCCCGCTGCCCGCATCGACCGGGCGCCGCCGCCGCCTTCTTCGGCCGGCTGGAAGAGCACTTTCACCGTGCCATCGAAATCGCCCCGGCGCTCCATCAACACCCTGGTGGTGCCGAGCAACATCGAAACATGGGAATCGTGCCCGCAGGCGTGCATCACCCCCGGATTCTGGGATACGTACTCCACCTCGTTTTCTTCGAGGATCGGGAGCGCGTCCATATCGGCGCGCAGCATGAGCACCTTGCCGCTCCCCTGCGTACCCGTCCCCTGGATGAGTCCCGTCACCCCGGTCTTGCCGATCCCGGTGCGGATATCCGCCACCCCAAGCGCCTTCAACCGGTCGACGACGAACGCCGCCGTCTCGAATTCATGAAACGCCAGCTCGGGATGCTGGTGCAGATGCCGCCGGTCGGCGATCACACCCGGCATCATCTCGTCGATCGTCGCGCGATAGTCGAACGAATCGGAGGTCATGGTTCCTTGCGATCCTTCCATTGCGTGGCCATAGGCTCTACGCTGGAACATAGCAGAATCGAACCCAGTCACGAAAGGCAGATCGCAGACCACGATGACGACCGGCGAAACCAAACGACCCCTGACCGAAGAAGAAGCGTATGCGCTCGTATCCCGCGCGGTCGATTTGGCCGGTGGCCCGCGGGAGGTCTATCGCAATCCCCGCCATCCCTTTGCCATCAACCCGGCCACCGACTATGACATCGACGGATACGCGGTCGAACTCCGTCCCGGAGAGATCAGCTCGCCCGCGATCGTCTCCGTCGAGGGCTGGGTTTTCGAGATCCACGAAAAGGACATCGAGCTCCTGATGCCGCCCCTGAAGCCCCGCGTTCCCAAAGATCAGAACACGAGCGGATCATAAGAGAGGCACCCGAGCCCGCACCATGTCCGGCGTAGTGCAGGACTTCCGCGTCTTGTCCCCTCGAAACGGCAATGCGTCATGCAGTGCATCATCGAGCGCAGACAGATAATCTCGCAACCGCACGAGCGCGAACCTCGCGCAGCGCCCTACGATCGCGGATCGATCTGATTTGCCGGTCGGGTTTCCGAGGTGGGCGATTCGCCGGGCGGCGTCCAGCTGTACTGGCTGGCCATTGGCGCGCTTGCCCCTGGTGGTCGTGCCGGGCGCCCGAGAAAATGCCGCTCGCCAAGCCAGCGCCAGTTCGAGCTGGCAGGGATCGATTCGGCTTCCCGCCGGGCGCGGATGTATTCCGAAACGATCACCTGCACCGCCGCCGCGATGGGTATCGCCAGCAGCGCCCCGATGACTCCCATGAACTCGGTTCCGATCAGTAATGCCAGAAACACCGTCAACGGGGTCAATCCAACCGCGCCGTTCATGACGCGCGGCACCAGCACCCAGTTTTCGGTGAACTGGATCGTCACCGCAATCGCCGCCACCAGCAACGCGGTTTGCCACGATTGGGTCAGCGCCATCGCCACGGCCGGCACTCCGCCGATCCACGGACCGATGATCGGGATCGCTTCGGTCACACCGGCAATGATGCCCAGCACGGGCCAGAACCGCACCCCCAGCGCGCCATAGGCAACGGTCGAGGCAATGCCAATGATGAGACAGAGGGTGAGCTGGCCGCGCATCCAGCGTCCGAGCTGCTGATCGACATTGTCGAGCGTGCGCCGGATTCGGGTAGCGGTGGCCGGTTTGAACTGCATGAGCAACAGGCTGCGCGTGAGGTCCTTTTCCATTAGGTAATAGAAGGTGATGACGAAAATGCTGATCGCCCCGAACAATCCACCGGTGATTCCGAGCGCCACACCCCGCGCCGTGTCTTCCGGAATCGCGGGCGGGCGTTCGATGCTGTCGATCAGATTCTGCAGGCCGTCCACGCCAGGACCGCGCAAGAGCCCGTTGCCGCTCTGCCGCCAAGTGCGTTGCAGCTCCTGAAGCTGACCGGGCGCCTCTCGCCGGAAGATATCCGCTTCGTTCTGGATGGTGGGAGCGAGCGAATATGCCACCACCCCGATCAGACCGATGATGGCGGCATAGATCAACAGAATGCTCAACGCCCGCGGAACATGTCGCCGCTGCAGACTATTGACCGGCCGCTCGATAATGGTGCCGAACAGATAGGCAATGATGATGAGCATGATGACCGCTTTGATCTCGACCAGAAAATAGGCGAGAAGCAGCACCAGCAGGAGCGCGATCGGCCCAACCCCACGCGTCCGGCCGAGCAACGATTCGGTCAGCGGATCGGGAGGGAGCACGGAGTCGTCCGGTGGACGTTGCGGGGAGGAAGGACGGTTTTCCATGAAGTGCGCGACCTGGTTACCGATCAGGTAAGGAGGCCAGACCCGGTTCGGAAAGCTGGCGGACGACGGGCAAGAAACTGTGGAATCGGGATCGCGATCTACGGAGTCGCAACGCGCAGACTGCGCACGCGCCAATACTGCGGATCGAGCGGATCGATTTGCGACAGCTTGACATCGCGCGGCACATCATTCCAGACCGTGGCAAAGGCGTACACCTCTTCGTTCCCGAGGATCACTCGCCGGGCCATACCGAATGGCCGGCTGACGGGAAAGATCTCGCGCGGCGGCTGGGCGACGATTTCCGCCTGGAACCATCCATGCACCGGGCACCGGCCAGCATGCACTTCCCAGATCAAATCGGCCGTCACCCCACCCAGATCGCGAATCTGCGCATCGACGACCGCCTGATCGCAAATCGGACAGCGCAATGGGGTGCGCGGAGACGCCACATCTCGTGGGGGAACCGGAACGAAACTATCCATTGTTCTGCGCTTCTCCGCTGGATTTGGCTCGATCGGCCATCCGACACTTCGAACCCGGCAGGGCCATCACCCTGCTACTCATACGAACGCCGGCGCCCGAAGTCTGTGAGAACCCGAACCCAGCGGTGCGACATACGTTTCGTAATCATACCGCACCGCCAGGGTCCGACCGGTCGCATTGATCGCCGCATTCGTCGGATCGACATGGCAGGGAATGAGCGTGAAATCCACGCGGATCGAGCGGAACCGGAATCGTTCGATCCCTGACCGCGTCGACGAAACACCGGCTGGTCGTTATGGGAGTCAATCGTCCGCGCCCTTCCGAGCGAACCGACTCGACCAGAAGCCGCAAGCTCGCCTCCAGCACCTCACGGTCGAAGTCGCAATGCTGGTAGAACGCCAGGTTCGTCACGACCGCATGCCAGAGCTGCATCGTGGGGTGACGAGGAGACGTCTCCTCGTCTGGAATCAGTGATTCCCAGAAAAGCACCTGCAGCTGCACTGGCGATAGCTCACCGCCCAGCAACCGCTCGATCGCGCATTCCATCTCCGCCAAGGTGGACAGCTGGCCTTCCATCACTGCATGGTAGCAATTTTCCGGGATTATTCCCGAAACGCACAGCGAATCACGATAGGCGGCCGCCCGCCGGCCCCGGCTGCTTCGGGCGGCTCCTGTGCGCTTGTCCCCGACCACCCCGCGTGGTACCCTGCAGGAGCAATCGCGTACGTACACTCGGCCGTCCCGCCGTGCGAGTGGAGTCCTCCCGATGACCCGCCTCATCGCCTTCTTCAATCAAAAAGGTGGCACCGCCAAGACCACCAGCACCCTCAATGTCGCCGCGGCGCTTGCCGAACGCGGGCGGCGCGTGCTCATGGTCGATCTCGATCCGCAAGCCAGTTTGACCATGGCCACCGGCGCCGACATCACGACCATGGACGGTTCGGTCTACGATGTCCTGCTGGACGAAACCATTCCAGTCGAATCGGTCATCACCGGTACGACCATCGGCGCGGTCGAGCTGCTGCCCGCCCACCCCGATCTCGCGGCCGCCGAACTGGAATTGCTCAATGTGCTCGAACGGGAACGGGTTCTGGCTCGCCGCTTGGAGTCGCTCGATCTCTCCGCATGGGACTACGTACTGATCGATTCACCCCCGGCGCTGAACATCATCTCGATCAACATCCTGGTTGCCGCCGACGCGCTCATCATCCCGATCGAACCACACCCGCTTTCGCTCATGGTGCTCAAACGGCTCTTCGAAACCCTGAGCAAGATCCGGCGGCTCAACCCGGAGCTGGAAATCCTCGGGTTCTTGCCGACCAAGGTGCATTCCAATTCGCGGCTCGCCACCGATATGCTCCTCAGTCTCGAAGAACAATTCCCCGATCTGCCGCTGCTGCCCCAGATTCCGCTGTCGGTGCGCAGCGCCGAATCGGCCGCGGAACGCACCAGCGTTTTGCACTACATGCCCCGCTCACCCGTCGCCGCGGCGTACCGCTCGGTTGCTGCCTGGATCGACGACCCCGAACCGGCCGCCGCGACACCGCTCATCGATGCGGAGCGTCTCCATGTCTAGCGCCACACCCCGCGCCGAAGGGAACACCAAATCGGGTTCGCGCCGCCGGTTCACCGTCGATGCGCTCTTCACCGATGGCCGCCCCCAGGCGGTCGGCGTTACCGATCTTCCGACCGCCAAGGAAATCCGGCTCGATCGCATCGTCCCCGATCCGGCCCAACCGCGCCGCACCTTCGATCCAGTTCGGCTGGAGGAGCTGGCTGCCAGCATCGTCCTCGAAGGGGTGCTGCAACCGATCGTCGTGCGCTATGACGAAGTCGACGATATCTACGTCATCGTCCACGGCGAACGCCGCTGGCGAGCATCGCGCGAAGCCGGCAAGAAGACCATTCCCGCCATCGTCCGCGAGGTCGACGAAGAACACCGGCTGATCCAGCAATTGATGGAAAATGTCGTCCGCGAGGACTTGAACGCGGTCGATCGCGCGGTGGCATTACGCGCCCTCAAACAACAAATGGACGACACCCCCTGGGAGAATGTCGCGGCCGCGGTCGGTATTCGTCGCAGTCGTCTCTTCCAATTGCTGGGGACCGAAAAGCTGCCCGGCGCGATCCAGGACGATATTCGCTCCGGCCGCCTGAGCGAAAAGCAAAGCCGCGCCCTGCAGGGGCTCTCGCCCGAAGCGCAGATGGCGCTGCGCGATTCGATTCTGGCCGACGATCTTTCCGCCGGAGAAGCGATGCGTCTGGCGCGCGCGCTCAAAACGGCCGAAGCTCGGTCGGATGCCATACCGCCGGTCGTGCTCCTGGCCGATCTGCGCGGGCAACCATCGGATCCCGCGCCCGAGATCGATACCGCCACCCTGCTCGCGGCCGTCGCGGCGGCCGCAACCGGTGACGCCGCCGACCGGGACAAGCTGACCCAGCTGGCCGATGCCGCCTGGGCCGCGCCATTCGATTCTGAACGGCTCGAATTCCAGATCGCCGCGCTCGCACGTTCCCTCGCCCGCATCCCCGCCACCGAGCTGCGCTCCGATCGCCCCGCGAACGCACTCCTGAACGAGCTGTCCGCCGCGCTGATTGCCCTCATCCGCCAATGATCGCTTGACGCCGGACGATTCCGGAGTAGAGTGTTTTCATGGCGCTTCTCCGGTTCGTTCTCGCTTGGTCCCTCCCCGCCAGAAGCGTCCGCAAAGGCGTTCCCTATGGCGCTGCTCGAACGCGACTGGGAAATCGAATATCTGAATCGACTGGCCGCGCGCGCCGTGGCCGGCCACGGTGCTATCGTCTTCATTGGCGGCGAAACCGGGTCCGGCAAGTCGGCGCTCGTTCGAGCGTTCGCCGCCCAGCTCGATAGCGCCGCGACCGTCCTCATTGGCGTATGCGATTCGATCCCGATCCCAGGTCAGCTCGGCCCGCTGCGCGATCTCGCGGAGTCCGCCAGCGCCGCACTGCGCGAATCGGTCGCAAACGGCACGCGTGATTCCGTCTTTCGCGCCGCGCTTGCCGAGCTGTCGGCCCATGCTGGCGCCACCATTCTGGTGTTCGAAGATGTCCACTGGGCGGACGACGCCACACTCGATCTCTTGCGTTTTCTTGGACGGCGCGCCGGTTCGACACGTGGCCTCGTGATCGCGACTTATCGTGACGATGATACGCCGCGCCTTCAACGCTTGCGGCTCGTATTGGGCGATCTGGCAACGGTTCCGGATCTGCACCGATTCACCTTGGCGCCGCTCTCCAGGGACGCGGTGGCCACGCTTGCCAAAGACCATCCGATCGATCTCGATTCGTTGGTCGCCCGCACCGGCGGCAACCCCTTCTTCGTAATCGAATTGCTTCACCATGGGGACGATTCGCTACCGGGCAGCGTCGAAGACGCAATACGAGCGCGCTATGCGCATCTTTCCGAATCGGCGCGGCGCGTGCTCGCGTTCGCCGCCATACTCGGCCAGAAGGCAGAAATCGAAATCCTGCGCGCACTGGCGGACCACGAAGAATCCGCGCTGGCCGAATCGGTCGAATCGGGTGCGTTGCAATTGGCCGGGCACTCGGTTCGATTCCGCCACGATCTCGTCCGCGATGCCGTGCTCGCCGCGCTTTCCCCGATGCAACGCATGCGCTGTTTCGGAGCGGTTTTCGATTTCTTCACCGCGAAACAGATCGTCACGGATCCCGCCACGATGGCGCATCTGGCCGAGGAAGCGGGACGTTTTGCCGCGGTGCCGGCATATGCCCGAGCCGCCGCTGACCGCGCCGCGACCTATCGATCCTATCGGGAGGCCGCCACCCAATACCAGCGTGCGCTGCGCTATTCCAGCAATCTTTCGTTGTCCGAACGCGGTGAGCTGCTGGGACGACTGGCAGAGGTCACCTTCTATTGCGGCAGTGGCGAAACCGATCCCGGCATTCTCCGGGAGCTCGTCCGGTACTATCAGGCGACCGCGCAGCAGCGCCCGCTGGCCAGACATCTCTTGTGGTTGAGCTGGGTGCTCATCGACGATGGTCTGTTCACCGAGGCCACGACATGCGTCGATGAAGCCCTCCAGATCGCCCATGATCTCGACGATCCTTTGCTGCAAGCGTCCGCGCTGTCGACCCAGGCGACATTGACCGGCAAGACACAGGGACCGGACGAGGCCCTCCGGATCGCCAGCATCGCGCTCGATTACGCGCTGGCCGCCGGCGATCCACGCGTGCTCGTCCAGATCCGCGCCAGCATCGGCGCCGCACAGTTGTCGACCGATCCAGTCGCCGGGGAGAACACACTCGATGCGTGTATCGCAACCGCTCGCGCGAACCGGTTCGATATCGAGGCGATCGACGCGCAATGCTCGCTCGGATTCCATTGGATCGACACCTTTCGACTCGAACGCGCGGAACGCATCCTCACCGATGCCGCCGGCTACGCGGCAACCCACGACCTCGATTGCTGGCGACGCTGGGCCGATCTCGGGCTGAGCCGCCATGCATTCGCTCGAGGAAACTGGATTCGCGCCACCGATCTGGCCGGCTCGGTCATTCACGTGCGAACGGGTTGCTTTCTGAATCGGTTTTTTGGGTTCCTCACTATTGCCCGGGTCCGGGTGCGCCGGGGGGATCCGGATGCTGGCGAGGCGCTCGACGCGGCCCGGGCATCGTGCCCGGAAGCGCCCTACCCCTATCTCGCGTGTTCACTCGCCGTTGTCGTCGCGGAAGCCGCGCTCCTCTCCGGCGATCGGGAAACGGCAATCCGGGAAGCAACGGCGATGTTGCCGGTGGCCATTCGATTGGGATTCGCATGGATTGCAGGGGAGCTTGCCTACATGCTCGTGGCCGCTGGCGCGTCGCTTCCCGGCACATTCGACCCGATCGGGCCATATCGCCATGCAATCGCCGGGAACTGGCCGGAAGCCGCTCGCGCCTGGCGCCAGCTCGGCGCGCCATACGAAACCGCGCGCGCCCAGGTCATGACCGGAGACGAACCGTCCGTGCGCCAGGCGCTGACGACATTCGACCGGCTCGGCGCCCAACCGATGTGCGCGGTCGCTGCCCACCGCCTGCGCGCGCTCGGCGTCTCCTCGATTCCGCGCGGTCCGCGTCCGTCGACCAAAGCGCACCCCTACGGTCTCACTGCCCGGGAGGCCGAGGTGCTGGAGCAGATGGGCCAGGGGTGGACCAATAGCGAAATTGCCGCGCGCCTCTTTCTGTCGCAGCGCACCGTCGAACACCATGTCTCGTCATTGCTGCCCAAACTGGGGGTGCGGTCGCGCCGGGAGGCGATTCGGCTCGCCCGGCAAGAACCCATCACTCCGGTTCGGCCCGCTCCGCTCTTCATGGAATAAAGCGCGGTTCACCCGGATCGACGCACCGGACAAGAACCCAACCGGGAGCGGATCAACATACGAAATCCGGACGATGATTCAGGGGTAATAGAGCGGTTCGTACACGAAGTGCCCGTTCGCCATCCCCGTCGTCCTGAGCCGCACCCCCGTCATCCTGAGCCGCCCCCCGTCATCCTGAGCGAAGTCGAAGGACCTCCTCGCCGCAGCGAGTCCCCCGACGTCACGGAGCGTCGAGTCTGCAGACAGGTCGTTTCGCAGCCACTGTAGCCCAGCCGTTCAAGGGAACGCCTCGGAGTACCGAGCCCCTACCGATAGATTCGAGCGGCTTCCATATCACGCCTGGGATCGCCTTCCTCTCCAGGGATCTCTGGCCAATTTGGGGGTGCCGCCCGGCCAACATGGGTAGCAATCCCCGATTCCGCCTCCACACCGCCGGATCACCATGATCCAGGCAACCATCAGGCAGCCCGCGATGAGGAAAGGAGTCGAATATGCCCGGATATCTGGTCGAACGGGATCTCACTGGCAGCGTCCACCGTCCGGTTACACCGGCGACGAACCACCGCGACACGAGGAAGAACCGCGCGATGAATATCCCCGCGATTTCCCGTCGATCGCTGATCAAGGCAACTGCGGCCACCATGGCCGGAACGAGCGTGTTGCGGTTCGCCGATCCGGCGCGCGCCTTCCAGACACCGGCTGGCGGGGTTGTCGTTCCCTGGAACGACCAGCTTCAGGAAAATCCGGTTCCCGATGTGATCGTGCAACAACTCGACTGGGAAACGCTCGATTCCTGGATCACGCCCAACGACCAGTTCTTCGCGATCAAACATTACGATCTGCCCACGATCGACGAAACGGCCTGGACATTGGAAATGAGCGGTTTGGTCGCGCGTCCGCTGTCTCTCACGCTTGCCGATCTCAAAGCGCGAGAACGAACCGAGGTCACATTCACCCTCGAATGTTCCGGCAATACCGGACTGCCGTTTTTCGACGGCGGCATTGGCAATGCGGTCTGGGCCGGCACGCCATTGGCGCCCATCCTGGAAGAAGCGGGACTCTCCGGCGACGCTCGTGAAATCGTCTCCTGGGGAGCGGATTCCGGCGAGCAAACCCGGGGCGACGACAAGATCGTCGAATACTTCGCCCGCAGTCTGTCGATCGAAGATGCCATGAACCCGGCCAATATCATCGCCTATGAAATGAACGGCGAACCGCTTCCCGCACTGCATGGCTTTCCGGCCAGACTCATCTTGCCCGGTTGGTATGGGGTGAACAATGTCAAATGGCTGACCCGCATCGAAGCGATCGACCGCCGATTCCAGGGTTTTTTCATGGCGCTCGATTATGTCAGCATCTATCAGGAACCCCATGGCGATGAGATGGTCTGGACCTTCACGACCGTGGGACGCGACCGGTTGAAATCGGCTCCCGCGCGGGTCCTCGACCGCGATGGTGACTATCTGGTGCAGGGAGCTGCGTGGGGGTCGGAAATCGCCCGGGTCGAGGTGAGCGTCGACAGCGGTCCATGGCAACCAGCCGATCTGACGACCGGTGGCAGCGACCCCTTGGTCTGGACCTTTTGGACCTTCGATCTGGGCGCCCCGGCGCCCGGCGAGCACACGATCGCGTCCCGCGCGATCGCGGCATCCGGCGCCGAGCAACCAGCGCCGGACGATCCACGACTGGCGACCAAAATCACCTATTTCGAAAGCAACGGCATCATTACGCGCCGATTCACCGCGTCCTGATCCGCTCGATCCAGAACGCGAATCCGTCCGATCCGTCCACAATCCTCGGGAGACATCCATGCACTCGATCCGCCGTCCCCCCTGCTCGCGCTCCTCGCCATCGCCCTCCTGGCGGCGGCACCCTCGTCCACGCGAGCGCAGACCGATCTACCCACCGGGGCAACCCTCGAAACACTCGAAACGATTCAGGTGGAGAGTGCCTCCGGCACGACCTGGCAACTCTACGAGCTGACCCTGAACCCGGGGATCGCGCTCACCATCGACGCGCAATCCGGACCTGGAATGCTCGCCGTCGCATCGGGAGAGCTCACCGATGTGATCACCGCACCCGGAGCCACATTCGTCTATGCGCGGGATCTGGAAAGCGCGGCAGCCGAACCGGGCAAGACCTACACACTCGAACCTGGCGATACCATCGCCTACACCAGCGGCGCGATGAGACAAACGGTGCAGAACCACGGTCCGGGGTTTCTCGTGCTCATTGTTTCCATGTACTCCGAGGGCGGGCCAGGTGGCCTCGCTATCGGCCAGGCCACGCTGCCCCTGCGGTTCGCCGGCAACAACTGCAATTGTCGCTAGCCTCTGGCGCGATGAGCACGCGCAAACGCGGAAATTAGCCCCGACGAAGCCGACGTTTTCCTCCTGACTAAGCGACCTCCCACACTCTAGACTCTGATTCGCCGGCTTTTCCGGCGGATTGGAGTCTTCCCTGACCGCAAACGCGCGTGACACGACCGATGCCTCACTGCTGAAATGGGGGTGGCTCTCGATTGGCGCCGCCCTCGTTGCGCTCACCCTCAAATTCGGCGCCTATTTTCTGACCGGATCGGTCGGACTCCTGTCGGATGCCGTCGAATCGCTGGTCAATCTGGTTGCCGCGGCCACCGCCCTCTTTGCGCTCTGGTATTCGACCCAACCGGTCGATCGCAGCCATAACTACGGTCACCGCAAGATCGAGTTCTTTTCCGCCGCCGTCGAAGGCGGGCTCATCCTCGTGGCCGCGGCGATCATCATCTGGTATTCGGGCCAGCGGTTGTTCACACCGCACCCGATTCAGTCGGTCGGGATCGGCCTCTTCGTCGCCCTGATCGCCACGGTGGTCAATCTCGTGCTGGCCCAGGCGATGCTGCGGGTAGCCCGGCAGCATGAGTCGATCGTGCTCGAAGCCGACGGCAAGCATCTGATGACCGATGTCTGGACCACCACCGGGGTCATCGGTGCGTTGATCGTCGCCAATATCACCGGCTGGAACTGGATCGACCCGGTCATCGGCCTGCTGGTGGCGATCAACATCATCTATATCGGCATCCAGCTCCTGCGCGGTTCATTCGACGGGTTGATGGACCGGGCCATTCCAGCCACAGAGGAACACCGCATCCGGCTCGCTATCGAGGAGACGATCCCGCCCGGTGTGGCCTATCACGCCCTGCGCACCCGCCGGGCCGGCTCCCATCGCGAGGTCGATCTGCATCTGCTGGTGCCGGGCGCGCAACGCGTGCGC
The DNA here is from genome assembly GCA_044464585.1 of Thermomicrobia bacterium. Taxonomy (GTDB): domain Bacteria; phylum Chloroflexota; class Chloroflexia; order Thermomicrobiales; family UBA6265; genus JAMLHN01. The sequence goes on along the minus strand of JBIQLF010000060.1, from coordinate 1,475 downwards.
GATGCCCACCGGTTGGCCCAGCATGTCGAGGACGCGATCGAAGCGACGTACCCCAATACCGATATCGTCATCCATCTCGAACCGGTCGAAGACCCCGCATCCTGGCGCGACAGCGATCTGATCGGGCTCGAAGGCGCCCATCCAGCATTCGACCTGCCCGATTTTCTACAGGAATTCGATAGTCCCGAACCGTCCAGCGATGGAGCGGCTGATTTGGCTCAGCGCACGGCCAACGGATAGCGCTTTTCTCTGCGAAAATCAGTGAATCGAACCGAATTGCAGGAAAGGACAGGCTATGCGACCCAGATACTCACTCGCTCCCGTGCTCCTTCTCATCGCATCGATGGCGCTTTCTGGACGCTTCGCCGCGCCCGGGGTTCGCGCCCAGGCGGTCACATCGCTCCCGATCGCGATCTACCAGGGCACCTGCACATCCGATTCCATCCAGCATGTCGTCGATCTGGAACCGATCGTTCCGGCGGCAGCCGTGAGTGGCGCGCTCTTCGCCGGAAGCGACGAGGCAATCGATGTCGCATCCTCCACCACGACCCTGGACGCAAGCCTGACCGATCTGATGGACAACGCGCCACTGGCGGTCATCGTTTCCTCCGGCGCCGGCTCGGATGCGACCGAGCTGGCCTGTGGGGTGATCGGTGGGTTCGTCCATGACAATCAGGTTTCGTTCGGTATCGACGATCAGCATGGATCCGGAATCTCGGGTATCGGCAGCATTGCCGACCTCGGTTCGACCATTTCGATAACGGTCATCCTTGGTGAGTTCCCGATGGAAGAAACCGCGACGGTTCCGGCTCAGGCAGCGACCGGAAGCGCCTGCACCGGATCGGATGTGGCGGTGGTCACCTCACCGCACGGTCCGCCGGTGCCGGGCGACGCGGACGGCGACAATATCAGCGATACCGATGAAGCATCGTTCGGAACCGATCCCGGAAATGCCGATACCGATGGGGACGGACTGATGGACGGTATCGAAACCGGTCTCCTCGGGAGCGATCCACTCGATCCCGACTCACCCGATGTCGCGTCGATCGACCCGGATATGGATGGCTTGCCCGATATGCTCGAAACCTCGCTGGGCACCGATCCGAACAACGCCGATTCCGACAACGATGGCATACCCGACGGCTGGGAATTCTTTCTCGGCAACGATTCGCTCGATCCGGAAGATCCGGCCGATGCCGGCACCGACCGCAAAGCCGACGCCGATCAGGATGGCCTGACCACGCGCACCGAAATCGAAATGGGCACCGATCCCGCCAATCCGGACACCGATGGCGATGGCCTCAGCGACGGCGAAGAGGTCATGGCTGGCATGAACGCCCGCAACCCAACCTGTTGATCCAGGGGCTGGAGCAGCAGTGCGGAATCGGGGTCATGACGGGAGGATGTCGACTTTGTGGGCTGTAGCCACCGGTTCGGTTTCGGCGGTGCGTCTCCCGCATCCGCCGGAATCGCGG
>JBIQLF010000059.1:9410-18025 GCA_044464585.1 Thermomicrobia bacterium | reverse complement strand
CGCACATTGCCGATCAGGTAGAGCGATCCGGTCACGAGCACCGGTTGACTGGTGCGGCGCCCCAGCTCGATGCCGATGGCAACAGCCCCATCCGGATCCGGCTCGGTATGGACCGGCAGCGGCAACGCCAACTCCCGGGCGATTTCGGCCAGCTTTGCGGCGCTGGCCGCCGGTTTGCCCTCCACCCGTGGTTCGGTCAGAATGAACGCCGACGCGATGTTCCCCAGAATCCGCAACATCCCGTGCAAATCCTTGGAATCGAGGAATCCGGCCACGACGACCGGCCGGGTGCCCGGGTGCTCGTTTTCGCACCAGCGCACCAGCGCGTCGATCTTCTGCGGATTGTGCGCGCCATCGAGCACGACGGGCGGATCGTGCTGCACAGGTTCGATTCGTCCGGGCATCCGGTCATGCGCCAGCCCATCCTCGATATCGTCCGGGCCGATATCGAAATCGAGGAGATCGACTGCCTGCCGCGCCGTCGCCTCATTGGTCCGGCGGAAATCGTCCGGGGTTGGAATCACCCGGTGCAGATCGGCGCCGAGCTCGCTGGCGACCCCGGCGATCACCTGCAGCGCGGTGCGATCGCCCACCGCGGCCACCACCGGGGTGAACGGTTCGATGATGCCGGCCTTGTGCCAGGCGATATCCTCGATCGCCGGACCGAGCAGCTCCGTATGATCGAACCCGATTTCGGTGATCACCGAAACCATCGGGCGAATCACATTGGTCAGATCGAATCGTCCGCCCACCCCGGTCTCGATCACGGCCACATCGACCGCCTCCTGCTCGAACCAGGTCGCGACCATCGCCATCCAGAGCTGACCGTAACTCGGATGGAATCCCGCCTCCTCCAGCCGGTCGATGGTGGCATCGACCAGCGTCGCGTACGCATCGCCCGCGATCAGCTCGTGATCGATCTGCAATTTTTCGGTAGCGACCTGGAGATAGGGCGACGTATGCAGCCCCGTGCGGTACCCGGCGGCGGTCAGAATCGACGCGATCGCCGTTGCGGTCGACCCTTTGCCCGAGGTGCCGGCCACATGCACGACCGGTGCTGCCGCAAGCGGATCGCCCAATGCCGCCAGCATCTCCTGCATGCGCCCGAGACGGAATTCGGCGCGTTGCCGGTAGCTGCTCAGCGCCGCATCGAGCGATTCGCCGGCGCCCAGGCGTTCGCTGCGATCGAGCGCACTACGGTAACGACGAAGCATCGTTCGATCAGCGGTCATCGCACCCTCTCGTAAACGAAGTAGAGCAGTCCGAGTGTCACCACCAGCGAGGCGGCACGTTGCACCATTCCATCCCGTATGCTCCCGGTGGGAATCCGCAACCCCGGTGGCAGGATGTGCAAGCGAAACTGGGAAATGGGCAGCAGCGGTCTGATTCCGCTCGGCGTTGCGGCGTCCAGAAGCAGATGGGACGCCACCCCCAGCACGAACGCAACCAGCAGCGGCATGGTCAGATCCGCCTGCAAGCGAAAACGCGGATCGTCCACCCGCGTAAGTGCCCCCAGAATCAGATAGACCAACCCCGCAATCGCCGCCGAAAACAGGATGCTATGAGAAAATCCCCGGTGCCGCAGCACCCGGCGGAGATCGGAGTGAAGATCGGCGTAATCGGGCACGACCGCGCCGGCCATCCCCAGGAAAACCGCCCCGGCCGCCGCCGGCGGAGTCAACAGCATCGCGACTGGCAATGCCACCGCCGCTCCGGTTGCGATATGCGTCGCGCGCTTCATCGCCGCGTTCCCCGGCCATCCCCGTCGAACAGCCGCATTCCCCGATAGGGACGGCCCCTTGTGACCGCCCCTACCGACAGACTGCGATCTTCTGGTGGGGCGCCTTCGGCACATTCATTGCCGATGGGTTCGGATTCGATGCCACGATACGTTGCCGCGGCAAAGAACCGTGCCGGCCGCGGAGGGCGTTCGCGCGGGATCATCCTTCCATTGGAGAGGGCCACGGACAACGGGAAAACGACCCTCGCTCCCGCAAAGGAACGAGGGTCGAAATCGACGCTGGCCCGAGTCAGCGGCATCGGGGTTTAGTCGTCGTCGCGCGTCATACCCCGGTCGAAGCGGTCGCTGCGCGGGGTGCGATCGACATAGTCGTCGCGGCGGTTGCCATAGTTGCCGGTATTGCTGCGATTGTAATCCCAGCTATTGGTATCGTTACGGCGATTGCCATAGCCGCCCCGCTGACCTCCACCATACTGGCCGCCACCCGGACCGGAATCACGCCGGCCGCCGTATTGACCGCCGCCGCGCTGGCCACCGCCATAGTTGCCATAGCCACCGCCGCCGCCCGGCTGGCGCGGACCGCGGCCACCGCCCCGGTAGTCGCCGCCACGTTCGCCACGGTCTTGGCGGAACCCGCCCTGGTCGCGATCGCGGCCATGCCGCCCGGCGCCCGGCTGGGCCCGCTCGGCATTGACATTGCGGCCTTTGATGCCGCTGGTCGTGACCGCGTCGATCACCTGGTCGACATACTGGCTGGGGATGTCGACGAAGCTGTACGTATCGAGAATATCGATCGCGCCGATCGAACGACCCGGAATACCGGCCTCGTTGGCGATCGCGCCGACGATGTCCTGCGGGCGCACATTGAAGTTCCGCCCGATATTCAGGAAGAGCCGGGTCATCCCCGGTTCCTGCCCTCGCTCGAAGCGGCCGCCCTCGCGTCCACCGCTGCGTTCGCGCCCGCCATCGCGGTCCCGATCGCGCGGTCCCCGCTCGAAGCGGTCCTGCCGGTTGACGGCTGCCTGCGTCAGCGCGGCCAGATCGTCCTCGGTCGATTCCGACGCCAGACCGCGTCCGGTTTCATCGGCATAGAGCTTCAGCAACGCCGCGGCCACATCGGTCGCCTCGTTGTCCTCGGCCAGATCGTTGACCGTCTGCATATATCCGGCGAACGAAGCCTCGTCCTTCAGCGCTTCCAGCACTTCGAGCTTCATGGCATCGCGCCGCCGTTCGGCCACATCGGCCAGCGTCGGCAGACGGCGCGGTTCGATCCTCGCCTTGGTCATCCGCTCGATCTGACGCATCCAGCGGGTTTCTTTCGGGGTCACGAGGGTGATCGCTTCGCCGTGCTTGCCCGCCCGTCCGGTACGCCCGATCCGGTGAACATACGTTTCCGCGCTCTCGGGGATATCGAAATTGATCACATGCGTGATATCGGGCACATCCAGCCCGCGGGCCGCCACATCGGTGGCCACCAGAATATCCGCCTGTCCGGTCCGGAACCGGCGCATGACCCGGTCGCGCTGGGCTTGCGAAAGATCGCCATGCAGGGTCTCCGCGGCAAAACCGCGTGCCAGCAATGCCTCGCCCAGCTCATCGACCCCCAGCTTGGTGCGGGCGAAGATCATCGTCAGATCGGGCGATTCGGCATCGAGAATGCGGGTGAGCGCATCGGTCTTGCGACTGCGCGGGATCTCGTAATAGGTCTGGCGCGTATCCGGCACCGTCATCTGTTTGCCCGGAATGATCAGTTTTTCCGGGTCGTTCATATGCGTGCTGGCCAGCTCGACGATCCGCGGTGGCATGGTGGCCGAGAAGAGCGCGGTGCGCTTGTCTGCCGGCACTTGTTCGAGGATCCATTCGATATCCTCGATGAAGCCCATGTCGAGCATTTCGTCGGCTTCGTCCAGCACGAAGAATTCGAGATCGTCCAGCACCAGCGTGCCGCGGCGCATGTGATCCATCACGCGGCCGGGCGTGCCAACCACGATCTGCGGACCGCGCTGCAATCCGCGGAATTGCCGCTCGTACGGCTGACCGCCGTAGATCGGCAAGGTCTCGATCCCCTTGTGCTTGCCATATTTGTGCAGTGCTTCGGCCACCTGAATGGCGAGCTCGCGGGTCGGCGTCAGAATCAACGCCTGCACCGAACGATCGCGCCCATCGACGCTCTCGATGATCGGCAACCCAAACGCGGCTGTCTTGCCGGAACCGGTCTGCGCCTGCGCGATGATGTCGCCGCCTCGCAGCATGGCCGGAATGGTGATGGCCTGGATCGGGGTCGGTTCTTCGTACCCCACATCCTTCACGCTCTTGAGAATCGCGTCGCTCAACCCAAGATCGGAGAATGTCAACGAATCGTCGTCGCCGCGTTCGACGCGCCGTGCTTCCGCAACCGCGGCGGGCGCCTCCTCCGGCGCGGTTTGCTCGTCCGCGCGCTCTGCGGCGATCACCTCGGCCTCGTCGGCGGGCACCTCGGCCACCACGACCGGTTCCTCGGCGGGCGCTTCGGCCACGACGATCGGTTCCTCGACCACGTCGACGGTTTCGAGTGCGGATTCTTCATCCGGAGCCGGTTCGGTTTTCTTGGCCCGCGACCGCTTCGGTTTCTCCGTTTCCACCGGCGCCTCGGCGTCCGCTTCGACTGCCTCGGTCTTCTTGCGCGATGCGCGCGGCTTCTTCTCCGGGGCCGCTTCCGCCGTCACCTCATCGGGTTCGATCCCATTGTCCAACAGGATTTGGGTTGCTTCTTCTTCGGGCGTCGCCGTTTTTCGGGCACGCCGTTTCGGTTTGAGTTCTGTATCGCTCATTGTTCTCATGTCCTTCTTGCATATGACTGGAACACCGCGGCGGTCCACCCACAAGAAGGACCGGAGCTGGCGTCATCACTACGCAACGTGCCGCTGGGGGCGGCATACCCTGACCCGGAGGATCCAAACCACGTTCACGGGCCGCATACATTCCACGCAACCACCGGCCAGCACGCCAGTGGGAACCTGTGGAATTTTATCATGAATGGGGACCTGTTATGTATGATCGGACCTGTCCCCCACAATCGGAAACGAAGCCGACCTCTCTGCCAGCAGCGCGCCCGGTCAGCGATGGCGACGGTGAGCAGCCTCCTGCGCCTTCGTCTGCTCATCCGGATTCCTGGCAAAGCTGTCCCCCGCGTTCCCGAAGGGACTCAGTCTGCATCGAGCGGCCGCGTTGTCCCATGCGCGTGCTGCGACCCGGCCCAATGAACCGCTCGGCCGGCCCGTCCTATCGCGCGAGCTCGAATGTATCGATCACCGTTCCCTTCTCGTCGATCACGCGGGCGCTCAACCGGTCCGGGCCGGCCTCGATCGAAAGAAAGTGGTAGACGCTCGCCGCCGCCACCGAGGTTCGCTCGCTTCCCAGCGATTGCAGACCGGCGCCGCCCCCGCCGGTGACGACATAGGTGATCCCGCCGTCCGGCTGGAAGCGTTCGTAGTTCCGCGCATGACCGGTGAGGACCAGATCGACACCGTGCTCGGCGAAAAGCGGACCGAGATCGTCGCGGATCGCATCACTGGCCGCGCCGCTCGTCGAGGAATAGAACGGCCGGTGGATTACCACGACCGTCCATGGACGCTGGGTTGCCTGCAAGTCGTCTGCCAGCCAGGTGCGCTGCATATCGACTCCCTGCTGATCGTCGCGTTCGTAGAGCTCGCTGTCCAGCACCGCGACATGCACCGGGCCATAGTCGAAGGAGTGATAGAGCGGACTCCCCGGTTCGGCTTCGAAGGTCTCCCGGAAGGCTCGGCCGTCCTTGAATTTCAGATCGATCTCGCCCACTGCCGGGGCGACCGGGCTGTTGCCGATCAGATCTTCGTAGGGACCGAAATAGCGCAATCCATAGTGGCAGAGCGCCCCGCGCGGGAACACCACATCCCCCGTGTGCAGGATGAAATCGGGCGCATCGGCCTCCATTTCCGCGGCGATCGCATGTTGCGCCGAGCTCGCGACGCCACTGCTGCCAAGCACGTCGAACCGGACCGTATCGTCGACACCCGATGGCGTTCTGAATTGCCCCGACCACTCGTCATCCCCATGCGCGACCGTGTAGGAATAGGTCGTGCCGGGTCGGAGGTCGGGAATGCGAGCGGTCTGGATCTTGGCGGCTGGAATGGCGATCGTTGTTTGCGGGCTGTCGCCCTCCGCATACGTCAACGTCGCGTCCGAGGAAACGGTCGATCGCAACCGGAGTGTCGCCGAATCGGGATTCACCTGCAGCAGATACGGCCGCGCGTTGAGTCCGCCACCGCCCGGGAGAAAATCGTCGACACAATATCCGAGCTGGTTGGTCGTGATCACCGCCACCACGGCCAAACCCGGAAGAAAGACGATCGCCAGCATCAGCAGAAAAGCGAACGAGCGGCGTGGTTTCGGCAGGTTCACGATGGGTCCGTTACTCCGTTACGTATGGCGTGCGAAATGGCTGTTTCCAGTCGCTCGTGTCCGACTCCCGGCGATTCCAGCGCCAGCGCCGCGATTCCGCGCCCCTCGCGCACGATCCCGATCAGCAGATGCAGGGTTTCGATCCGGTCGCGATGCTGGGTTCCGGCTTCCTGGCGCGCAAGCGCGAGCACTCGTTCCACCCGGGGGGAATGCACAACCGTCTCGGCCGGAGCGCATTCGGCATGGTCGCCGCGTATGAACGCGATCGACAGCCGCAGATTCGACGCGTCGAACCCGCAATCGGCAAGCGCCGCGCATGCGACCGAATCCGATTCGCTGGCCAGGGCAAGCAACAGATGCTCGCAGGTCAGAATGCCTCCGGGGGCCATTGCCGCCATCGATGCTGCCGTTTGCAGCACGCGCAGCGCATGGGTGGAATAGACCGTCGCCGTGCCGGGGTTGGTCGTAATCACAACGTCCTGTCCATCCGCGCCAGTTTCCAGATCGTCGAACGCTTCATCGTCCATGGCGCGGGTTCCGAGCGGATTACACGAGGAAGAACATCGAAATCGAGGAAAAACCGTATCGAAAGAAAATGACCGCACTCGCCGCACTGCGCGCGTCCCCGAAGGCGCGTGCTTCGTGCCTCGTTTGGCCAGGCGCGGGATTCGCCCGCGATCGAACTCGATGCGGGACCGGATTTCGATACGAAGCCCGGTCCCGCGGGGAATGGTACCCCGTTCGCGAACGCGGAGCGTCAATCTCTCGCCGATATCGGTTCCCGCACGAATCGCGCCTGGGCGATCGCGCGCACCGCGCCCAGATCGACCTTGCCCGTGGGCAATACCGGAATCTGCTCGACCTCGATGAAACTCTCCGGCGACGGAATATAGAGCGGAGGCAGTCCCGCCTCCCGCAACCCGGCCCCGATCTGGGCGCCAGTCCGGCTGATCGGGCCGTGAACCACCACGATGCGTTCGCCCTTCCGCTCGTCCGGCACGGCCGTCACGGCCACGACCGGCGTCTCGCGCTCCTGAACGCCCAGCAACCGCACGATCGAATCCTCGATCAGCAGATGCGGCACGGTTTCGCCACCGATCTTGGAAAACTGCGATGCCCGGCCCGTGATCGTCAGGAATCCGTCATCGTCCAGCCGGCCGATATCGCTGGTGTTGTACCAGCCGTCCACCACCACGCGGGCGGTTTGCTCCGGATCGTGCAGATAGCCCTGCATCACATTCGGTCCGGTTGCCCAGACCAGCCCCTCCGCGCCGGCTGGCACCACCTTGCCCGTTTCCCGGTCGCGAATCTCGACCCGCACATCCTCGATCGGACGACCGACCGTGCCTTCCTTCAGGAGGGTGCCCGTGTGTCCCGGCGCGCGCTCGGGCGGCGTGTTGAAGGTGATGACCGGGGAGGTCTCGGTTGCCCCATACCCCTCGAATGGCCGCAGACCGAATCGCCCTTCGAATGCATCGATGAGATCCTCATGCAACGGTTCGGCGCCGGTCGCCACCAATTGCAGCGACGCGAATTGCTCTGGCGTGCACCGGGCCAGATAGAGACGGAGAAACGTCGGGGTCGCCACCAGAATCGTCCCCCCGAATTCGCGGGTCACCCGGCCGACCGATTCAGCTTCCAGCGGGCTCGTGTGATAGGCCGCCGCGGCATCGCAGGAGAGCGGCAACCAGAGCGAAACCGTCAACCCGAACGCATGGAAGAACGGCAGAATTCCGATCAGCACATCGGTGCTGCGAATATCGATGCCATCGGCCACTGCCGCGCAATTGGACGCGATATTCCCGTAGCTCAGCATGACCCCCTTCGGTTCCCCGGTCGATCCGGAGGTGAAGAGGATCGTGAAGAGATCGCCCGGCTCGATCTCGTGCACGCCGAGCCGGCGCGCCAGCAGCCCGGCCGGCAGCGCCATGCCTTCGGCGGCACAGATCAGCTTGTCCCCTTTTCCCACCAGCGCCGGCACATCCTCCAGGAGGACATGTTCCGGTCGCTGCTCCATCTCCAGCCGCTCCAGCACCTTGCGGCTGGTGATGATATGGCGCAGCTCGGCCCGCTCGATGCACTGATCCAGCGCGGTGCGGGGCAGCATGAAATTCAGATTCACCGACACTCGCCGGTCGAACGCCAGCGCCAGATTCGTCACCGCCCCAGCGACCGTCGAAGGAAGCATCACCCCCACATGCGCTTCGTCGCTCGTCAGGAAATGGCGGCGCAGTATCCGGCGCAGCACCAGCGCGCGCACCAGCGTTTCGCCACCGGTCAATCGAGCGCCGGTCGAATCGGCCAGCTTCATCGCGCCGCGCCGGCGACGGCATTGCTCGATGACCGCGGTCAGCAGGCGCAACGACCGATCTTCGGTTGGGGACATACCTGCTCTCCGCCCGGCGCCGCCGCGTTGGCATGGGCACGCGACCTCGCGCCACGCCAACTTTGGCCA
>JBIQLF010000059.1:0-9310 GCA_044464585.1 Thermomicrobia bacterium | reverse complement strand
CGGCGCCGCCGCGTTGGCATGGGCACGCGACCTCGCGCCACGCCAACTTTGGCCAATGCCATTGTTCGAGAAATGTATACGATCGGCCGCATCCGCTTCTCCGGTTGGCATCCGTCCCAACCGCTCGCCCAGCCTCGGAGAGGCTTGGCTCTCTTGGCTAGGGGGCGGTCCGGGGAACGCCGGGGTATCCAGGGGAATGGCGGAGATACGCCCTGGGAATACCCTATCTCCCGCATCGCTCCATCGCCCGACGTCCATCTCGTCGTTTCCACTACTCTTCCGCCAGCAGAGGCGCCGGCATACGTTCGCAACCGGTACGAACGGCGAAACCGAGAACACATCCTGCCCGGAGGAGCATCGACGATGGCAACGGCAACAGCAGACGCGGTAATCATAGGAGCGGGAATCACCGGCTGTGCGCTCGCGCACGAGCTCGCCGTACGCGGTATGCACGATGTGGTCGTTTTCGAACGCGATCAGATCGGCCGGGGTTCGACCGGCGATGCCGCCGGTGGCATCCGGCAGCAGTTTTCCACCGAGACCAATATCAAACTGGCCACCCATAGCGTCCGCATCTGGGAGCATTTTGCCGAGCTCTTCGGGGAAGACATCACCCTTCGCCAGCAGGGATATCTCTTCCTGTTGCGCGATCCAGCCGACGAACCGGTTTTCCGCGCCAACCTCGCTCTGCAGAATCGGTTGGGCGTCCCCTCCCGCTGGGTCGATCCCGATGAGATCCGCGAATTGAACCCGCATATCGTGCTCGATGGCATCTATGGGGGAACATTCTGTCCGGAGGACGGCTGGTGCGATCCCTATCAGGCCACCATCGGCTATGCGCGCGCCGCCCAGCGGCTCGGCGTGACCATTCGGGAAGAAACCCCGGTCACCGGAATCACGGTCGAAAATGGCAAAGTCACCGGTGTTTCGACCCCGGATGGCGATGTCGTCACTCCGGTCGTCGTCATGTGCACCGGCGCGCAGACCCGGCACGTCAGCCAGCTCGCCGGTCTCGATCTTCCCATCGATCCCTTTCGGCGGATGTGCTGGATCACGGAGCCGTTCGCCAAATTGCCCTCGACGCTTCCCATGACGATCGATTTCAGCACCGGTCTCTGGGTCCATTCCGAAAGTGGCGGGTTCCTCTTCGGCATGGCCGACCGTTCCGAGGGAAGCACCTTCGACAAGACGGTCGACGAAGCCTGGATGGGCGTCACCATCGAAGCGCTGGTCGAGATGATTCCCGAATTCGAAGATGCCAGCATTCTCAATGGCTGGGCCGGCTTCTACGAAATCAGCCCGGACGACAATCCCATGCTCGGTTTCCTGGGCGAAGTCGAAGGACTCGCGGTCGCCGCTGGGTTCAGCGGTCACGGATTCATGCAGGGGCCCGCTATCGGCGCGTGCATGGCCGAGCTGATCATCGACGGCAAACCCAAAACCGTCGACATCTCCGACTTCCGCCCCACCCGCTTTGCCGAGGGAGCGGCCTTGCAGGAACACAATGTGATTTGAACCCGGGGAGCCGGGAAACGCACGGTCGCCTGGGGCGGGAGTGGCCGCTGGCGAGCGGCCGCGTGGCGGTTCTGCGGGCAGCCGATGGCACTCCTGCATACCTGGCGTCTGGTTTTCGGCCGACCTGCACGGCGAGGATGCGGCTGGTAGGATCGGAGAAGCCGGAATGCCCCGGTCATTCCATCGACAAAAGGAGAGAGGTTGCCCATGCGTACGATCCGAGCTCTTTCGACCACCCTGCTCCTGGGGAGCGCCCTGCTCGTGAGCGGCGGTGTGGCCGCCGCGCAGGAAGCGACCCCGGGCGGTATCGATCTGTCACCCAACCCGGACCAATGCACCCAGGCCCCGCGCACGCTGGAGGAAATCCAGGCGATTGCCGGAACCCCGGCCCCGGCCGGCGCCGGCGAGGCAACGGCCGCGGCGCTGGATGCCGATCCGCACCATGTCGATCTGCCCACCGGCGAACCCGCTCCCAAGGAAGCGATCGACGGTGTGGTCGAAACCATCGTGCAGAACATCGCCTGCTACAACGCCGGCAATTATCTGGCCGCATTCGGTTCGGTGACCGATGCATTCCTGCAATCGCAGGTCGGCGTCGCGCTCTTCGATCAGGACTTCATCGAGACCATCACGGCCACCCCGGTTGCCCTCCCGGAGGATTTGCAGACCCAGCTGCTGGACACGCGCGACTTCACGCTCTATGCCGATGGCCGCGTGGGTGTGCTCGTCTACTACAAATCGCCGACTCCGCAACCGGAAGGCATCGACGGACTCGAAATCGACCTCTGGATTTTCCGGGAAGTCGATGGCCGCTGGTTGCTCGATGAGGTCATTGGCGATCTGGAAGAACAACTTCGGGATATGGCCACCCCGGCGGCTGGTTGATCTCGATGCGCCAACCGCGGGGAGCGGGGTGAATCAGTCGCCTGCCCCCTGCGGTTGGGGCGTTCTGCCCCCGGGCAGGAACGACGGCATGCCGATCCGCAATGCCGCCAGTGCCGCGATCATGCAGAGCACGGCGGCCGCATTGAAGACGAACACATAATCACCCATGCGGGTGCGAAACAATCCGGCCATATACGCCGCGAACGCCGCGCCGATCTGATGCGCGGTAAAAACCCACCCGAATACCAGCGGACCCCGTGCGACCCCGAATTCTTTCGACGCCAGCGCCACCGTGGGCGGAACGGTTGCGACCCAGTCGAGACCGTACACGACCACGAACAAAAGCAGCGCGAACTGTGCCGAACCGAGAGCCCACGGCAGAATGAAAAGCGCCACTCCACGAAAACCGTAATAGATGAACAAGAGCTTGCGGGGATCGTAGCGATCGGTGAACCAGCCGGAAAGGACGGTTCCCACGATATCGAATACGCCGATCAGCATCAGCAGGCGCGCCGCCGCGATCTCCGACATTCCATGATCGACCCCGGCGGGAATCAGATGCGTGCCGATCAGTCCATTGGTCGTTGCCCCGCAAACGAAAAACGTCGATGCCAGCAACCAGAACGACCGCGACCGCGCGGCGTCCCGCAATGTCTGCAATGCGACCCGCACCGGATTGGCTCGATCGCCAGCGATTGCGGGAGCGGAAGTCGCGCCGTAGGGCGCGAGTCCCAGATCTGCCGGGCGGTCGCGCAGAAACAACACCGCGATCGGAATGACCGACAGCGTGGCGGCCGCCACCGCGATCGACACCGCTCTCCAGCCATGATGCGTGGCCAGCCAGGCAAAGAGGGGCAGGAACGCCAGCTGACCGGTGGCGGCCGCGGCAGTCAGCACACCGATCACCAAACCGCGCCGCGCCACGAACCAGCGATTGGCCACCATCGCCGCCAGCACCGTCGCCATGGCGCCGGTTCCCAGTCCGACCGTCACCCCCCAGAGTAGATAGAGCTGCCAGGGATGGGCCATCTGGGTCGTGAGCGCCGCGCCCACGGCGATCATCGACAACGCCCCGGTGACGACCCTTCGGATTCCGAAACGTTCCATCAAAGCCGCCGCGAATGGCCCCATGAATCCGTAGAGCAACAGATTGATGGAGATCGCGATCGAGATCGTCGCCCGATTCCAGCCGAATGCTTCCTGCAACGGTACGATCAGCACCCCCGGGGCCGATCGGAATCCGGAGGCGCCCAGGAGGATCACGAAGGTCGCGGCTGCCATGATCCAGGCATAGTGCAACGATCGCGGATTGCGAACGGTGGTCATCGTTCCAACTCCCGCACCGTTCGCTCGGCCGATGCGAGCACGGCGGCAAGCTCGTGCGCCCGTTCGGGTCCCAGGGCATCCATGACGCGCTGCTGGGCATCGGCCCAATACGATTCCGAGCGGACCACGAGCGATCGCCCGGCATCGGTCAGCGACACGATCCGCCTGCGGCGGTCGCGCCCATCGGTCGCGGTCTCGAGATACCCGGCGGATTCGAGCGTGGTGAGATTGCGACTGAGCGTCGAACGCTCCATCGCCTGCAGTTCGCTCAACCGGACCGCCTCGATACCGCCGGGAAACCGGCCGATCGTGGTCAGCAGCGATTTCTGGGTGGTATTGATACCGAGCGGGCGTAGCGCATCGTCATAGATGCGGTTCAGCACGCGGTCGACCCGGCGCGTTTGCGCGCAAAGACAGGGAATGCTTCGTGGATCGGTCGGAATCGAGGTCGATGACACGGGAGCTCTCGGTATCGGCGGGAATATCCTTGTATATACAACGAGTATGAAGCGCGCGGAACATGATGACAAGGGGGCTTGGGCGTCTATGCTCCAATATGGGGAACCGCCGGGGGAGCGGCAGGCCGATCGTGCTACCGTTCGGCGCGTTCGATCCGCTCGACCAGCGATCGGAATCGCGGCCGGTCCGGTTTGTGCCCGGCGCAGGGTTTTCCGGTTGGTTGGCACACTGACTGGCACGATCGGCTGGCGGCCATCGTAGAGGGAGAAGACGCTCGTGAAGATCGTCGATATTCGCGCAACGACCGTGACGGTGCCGCTGGCGGCGCCCCTTCGCCATGCCACGGGCGCGCATTGGGGTCGCTTCGTTCGTACCATCGTCGAGGTCGAAACCGACGACGGTCTGATCGGCCTGGGCGAAATGGGCGGTGGCGGCGAAAGCGCCGAGGCGGCATTTCGCGGGTTGCTTCCCTATCTGAAGGATCACGATCCCTTCCGGCTGGAAGAGCTCCGCTTCAAGATCGGCAATCCGACCGCCAGTCTCTACAACAACCGCACCCAGCTCCACGCGGCAATCGAGTTCGCCTGTCTCGATCTGATCGGCCAGAAGCTCGGTATCCCGGTCTACGACCTGCTCGGCGGCAAGGTGCGGGATGAGGTCGAATTCGCCAGCTATCTCTTCTTCCGCTATCCGAATCCGGAAACCGGAGAGGGGGAAATCCGCACCCCGGAGCAGTTGGTCGAGCACGCGCTCGATCTGAAGGCCCGCAACGGGTTCCGTTCGCACAAGCTCAAAGGCGGGGTCTTCCCGCCGGATTACGAGCTGACCTGCTACCGGGCGCTCGCCGCGGCATTGCCCGAGGACACCTACCGATACGATCCGAACGCGGCCCTTTCCGTGGAGGAAGGTATCCGCTTCGGGCAAGCAATCGAAGATCTGCGCAACGATTTTCTGGAAGATCCCACCTGGGGTATCAACGGTATGCGCCGGGTGCGCGGCATGGTGCGCGTGCCCCTGGCCACCAATACCGTGGTCGTGAATTTCGAGCAGCTGGCGGCCAATATCCTCGACCCGGCCATCGATGTGATCCTGCTCGACACCACCTTCTGGGGCGGAATTCGCCCCTGCATCAAAGCCGCCGGGGTGTGCGAAACCTTCCAGTATGGAGTCGCCGTTCATTCCTCGGGTGAGCTCGGTATCCAATTGGCGACCATGCTGCATCTGGGCGCGGTCACACCGAATCTCGCATTTTCCGCCGATGCGCACTACCACCACCTCATCGATGATGTGATCGTGGGCGGCCCCATGCGCTACGAAAACGGCGCCATCCGGGTCCCCGATGCGCCCGGTCTCGGCGTTCGGCTCGATCGGGACAAGCTGCGCCAGTACAACGAGCTCTATCGGGAGCTTGGTGGGTATGCCTACGACCGCGATCCGGGCCGCCCCGGCTGGTTCGCGCTGGTTCCCAACGAACGCTGGGCCGATCCCGCGCGCTCGCTCGCGCCGGAGCTGCGGTAGGAGCGGCCGTCGCTGGCACGCGGCAGGCAGCAGCCAGCAGCCAGCGATCGCACCCGGGATGAAGTGAGCAACCCCCACTTCATCCCATTCCCGCCCCTCTCATCCAGAATCCCCAGCCTCCAAGTCCAACGCACGGTCCCACCGTTGAAACGCTGGGCTACCACCCCTTCGGAATCACCCGGATTTCGTATCAAGGCTCAAGGCTCACGGCTCACGGCTCAGGACCCAGGGCTCAAGACCCAAGACTCAAGACTTAGTGCCCACGCCTCAAGCCCCAAAATTGATCAGATCTCTTTCGGGCCCGAGTGCTATCGTACCGGCAATTGTCCGTGGAAGTTCGCGCTCCGTAGGGAAGAGAAAATGCCAAAGCGTGTGCCGCTTCATGTTTCCTGGGATCCGGCGCTCATCCGGGCCGAGATGCTCGATCGGGCCGAGAACACCGTGCTCTCGACCGGGGCTGGCCGGGTGCGCGCGGCCGCGGTGCCGCTGTTCCGCGCGGCTGGTAGTGGACTCGAACAAGCTGTCCGCCTCGAAGCGAGTCCCGCTCTGGCCGGGGCGACCGTCTCGATCTCACCCAGCGATGGCAGCGCAATCGACCGGGTGACCCTCGGGGGCGAGCAATGCCTCCATCTCTTCGTGCCGGAAGTCGATGCCCCCGCGCGATTCACCCTGACCCTCCAAACGGGCGATGACCGGATCAGCGCCCCGATCGTGATCGAGCCGCAGCGCAAATGGTCGATCCATCTCGTCCATCATTCCCATTTCGACTATGGCTACACCGATCCGCAACCGATGGTGATGGACACCCATCTCCGCTATCTCGATGCCGCCATCGACCTGGTCGATGCCACCAGCGACTGGCCGGACGAGGCCAGATTCCGCTGGAATATCGAGGTCACCTACCCGTTGCGCCGCTGGATGGCGAACCGCCCCGCATCCATGCGCTCCGAATTGATCCGGCAGGTGAAGGACGGGCGCATGGAGATCGGGGCGCTCCCGTTCAGCATGCACACCGAGGCGTATTCGATAGACGAGCTTGCCTGGGGGCTGCGCTATGCCCAGCAGCTGCGCGACGAATACGGGGTCGAAATCGTGTCGGCATTTCAGTCCGATGTGCCGGGTGCGGTCATCGGATTGCTGACCCTGCTGACCGAGGCCGATATTCGCTATCTCGCCGTGGCGCATAACTACGCTGGCCGCTCGGTGCCATTCCGGGTGGGTGGCCAGGAGCTCACCCGCCCCTTCTGGTGGACTCGTCCGGATGGCCGCCGGCTCTTGGTCTGGTATACCGATACTCCCCACGGTATGGCCTATATGGACGGCAATCTGGTCGGATTGGCCGAAGGCGAAGCAGCCGCCCGCAATGCGCTGCCCGACTATCTGGCGGCGATGGTCTCGAAACCGTATCCCTATGGCGGCGCATCGTTCGGCTGGAGTGGTCTGCCCGCTGGGCTGCCAGTGACCAAGCAACCCTATCCGCACGATATCCTGCATTTCCGCATTCAGAGCTCGATCGCGGACAATGCGCCCCCCAGTCTCGCGATTTCCGAAACGGTCCGGGATTGGAATGCGGCCTGGGCATGGCCCAGGGTGCGCCTCTCGCGCAATCGCGATTTCTTCGAGCTTGCCGAAGCGCGTATCGGGGAATCGCTCGACTCGTTCTCCGGCGATTGGACCGACTGGTGGGCCGATGGCATCGGCAGCGGCGCCTATCCCGTCTCCCTCGGTCGCAAAGCCCAATACGGCATTCGCGCGGCTCGATCGCTGCATACCGCTGCCGATCTGGCCACAGGCGAGACCGTTTCCCAGGATACGGCGATCGATCGGGCCTACGAGGCGATGGCGCTCTTCGACGAGCACACCTGGGGATCGGCCGATCCGTGGCTCAGCCGTCTGGAAATGTTCGATTCCGGCGATCTGCAATGGCATCGCAAAGCCGATTTCGCCCACGAGGCGTACGAGCAAACGGCGTCGCTGATCGATGCTGGAATCCACCGGCTCGCGGCCGGGTTCTCTCCGCCGGAGGACGTGCTCGCCTCCTTGTTGGTCTTCGATCCGGTCGGGTTCGAGCGGGATGCCTTGGTGCGCGCCTTCGTTCCGGCCGAACGGGTGTCGCCCGGAGCCGCGTTCGCGCTGATCGATCCATCCTCCGGAAACCAGCTGCCCTATCGCATCGAAGCGCAGGAACATCCGCGGTTCCGCGCCTCCGGCCAATGGATCGTCTTTACCGCGCCGAACCTGCCATCGATGGGCTATGCCCGGTTCGATCTGGTGGCTGGCGATCCGGGCGCGCCCACGAGCCAGGAGGTCGTCGATCCGTTCGTGTTGCATTCGCCGTTCTATGAGGTCCGCATCGATCCCGTCGCCGGGTTCATCACCTCGATCGTCGATCGCGAAACTGGTCGCGAATTGGTCGATACCGGGGCGGCGCATGGATTCGGCGAATACATCTACGATCGCTATGCCAGCGCTCCCATGGTCAATCATCTCTCCGGACGGATCGAGGCGTTCGATCTGTCGTTGCTGGGCGAGCGCTCGATGGCCGGATACGCCTCGGTCGTAGCGCGCGAATCGAATGCCACGATCGACCGTATCACCCTGCGGCTGGTCGCCCCCGGCGCCGAATGGCTGGAAACGACGGTCGCCCTGCCGAAGCAGTCGAAGCAGGTGCTGATCGAAAACCGGCTCCTGAAACGGGGCATCCTCGAAAAGGAGAGCGTCTATTTCGCATTCCCGTTCGCGGTCGACGATCCCGACCCGGAATACTCGATCACCGGTGGGATCACGTCGCTCGATGCGCCGCATGTCCCCGGTTCGGTGCGCCATATGCTGGCAATTCGCGACTGGGTGGGTATGGAAGACGAAGACGGCGCGGTGGCCTGGGTCACCGCCGATGCGCCCCTGATCGAGCTGCGGAATATCGCGCTTCCCTACGCCCCCTTCCCCGATACTATCCCGGGCGATCGCCACCGCCGCTCGACCGTCTATTCATGGGCGCTGAACAACATCTGGGATACGAATTTCCCGCCCCAGCAACGGGGCGAGCTCGTCTTCCGCTACGCGATCGGCAGCGCGCGCAATAGCGACCGGCGAACCCTCGGTATCCAGACCGCGGCCGCCATCACCACTCCGCCCGTCGCCATCTGCCTGCGCAGGTCCGATGCGCCGGAGCTGCCGGTGCGAACCAGTCTGCTCTCCGTCTCCGATCCACTGGTCGAAATCGTGCATCTGGAACCCATGCCCGGTGGCGCGGGGGTGCGCGCGCTGCTCCTCTCCCTCGCGGACGAACCGGTCACCGTCGACGTCACGGCGCCGAATATGCGCCTGTCCCGGGTGGGAACCTTCCTGGGGCAGCGAATGCAGCCGGTCGATGGTACATCGCTGACGGTTGCCGCCGGGGATTATGTGCTGGTCGAGCTGCGGACACACTGAACCTGATGAAGCGGGCAGCGCCTCCGCTGCCCGCTTCATCCGCCATGTCCCGCTCGTCCCCCCGCATCCCTCTTCCCCCCGCCCATCGTCATCCCGAGCGCCCAACGTCATCCCGAGCGCAGTCGAGGGACCTCTTCCCCCCGTCATCCCGAGCGGAGTCGAGGGACCTCTTGTT
>JBIQLF010000058.1:0-18236 GCA_044464585.1 Thermomicrobia bacterium | reverse complement strand
TCGTCGATATCGATTTCCAGACCGGTTCCGGCCGGTAGCGAATCGAGGCGTTCGGCATTCGGGGAGTCCGGCATGGTCGCCTTTCGCGTCGTCGCGCGCGCATCTGCCACTACTGGTAGATGATCAAATCGGGCTGTGGATTCAGGTCCAGCACATCTTGGGGCGTCATGATGGGATCGTCCTGACCGTTGTACCACAGCTTGAATCCGTGGAAATCGAACAACCCCTCACCAGCAAGCACCGCAAAGGTCGCTCGTTTCTCATCCGGAGCGCCGAAGCCATCGACCTCGAGGACGAACTGAACCCCTGGGATCGTTTCGATCTGTTCCCGATTGGTCACCGATCCATAATGGAATTGATGCACGATCAGCAGCTTGGGCGGCAGACCGTTCTCGGACGAAATTCTGGCGAGCTCGCGTTGCGCATAGTTGATATCGGCCGCATCGATCTCTCCGATCACCGTCCCCGGAACCTGCCCATCCCCGACCGAGAATTCAGGGTCGAGCGCCAGTTGCACGTGCGGGTATTTCAGATACGGCTCCATGGCCGCAACTTCCTCCTGCACGGTCTTGTGTCCGAACTGCACATCGAGAATCAGGAGCAGGCCGTTCTCCGCGGTGAAGTCGATGTATTTCTGCAGTTGGGATTCCCCGATATAGGCCAGATAGTCGCCGTCCTCCCCGGGCCATTGCTGCGCGACCGAAGCAATCACCTCGAACGCCAATTGGTATGGCCGGTCGTCGATCGCCTCGTATTCGGCCGCCTGCGCTTTCAGCTTTTCGAGCAGCTCCGGCATATCGTATTCGCCCAGGATGCCCATATTCTCTTCGCCCGGAAACCCATAGAAGGACAACACCCGGTGGGCCGGAAAGATCTCCGCTCCGGTAATCACCGGGGTGGGGGGAATCGTTGGGGAAGGCGCAACGGGTTCGGTCGGAACGAGCGTCGGCTCGGCAACCGAGATTTCGGTCGGCACGGTCTGGTTCACGGATTCGGTCGGGATTGCGGTCGGTGGCGGATCCGTTGCCCGCGGTTGCGCCGCGGCAATCGCGGTCTCCTCGGTGGGGGGTGGAGTGCGCATACTGGTATGCCGCCATGGCAGAATCACCAGAATCAGCAGTCCAACCAGCAGACCGGCCAGTACGCGCTCCGGCGGTATCCACCCGGGAAGCCGGGTGCGGCTACCGGACCCAGGTTGCACCGGTTCCGGGGGTGTCTGGAGCCATTCTTCAGAAAATGGTTTCGGTCCGGCCTGTTCTCCGGAACGCGTCGACCGGCGCAGCGGCAAGTAAGCACTACTCCTGAATAGTAGACATGAGCCGGCCGGATCGTTCGATCGCTGCCCTTCGGCCCCTGACAAAATGCGCTCACGCGAAACCAGTCGTACGTTCGCAACGCAAGACCTCGGTGCAAGAATAGGGAAGCGTTTCGGATTGTCAAGCGCCAGCGCCCCAATCAGCCACATCTTTTCCCATGTAACAGCTAAAATACGCCACTGCGAAAGAATCCAGCCCAGTCAGCGGGATATCCACCCCGGGGCACACGGCAACGCTGCTCGATGCGGGCGGTTGGAACGTGAGGTTTGCTTGAATCGCACCAACGTGTTGATTGCCTTTGGGACATTGCTGGCCAGCTTGCTGCTCGCCTTCGTCCTGACCCGGTCGAGCTCGCAACCGCGGGAACCCGTCGTGACGGTGGCTCCGAGCATCCTCACCCAGGTCAATGCGGACCGGCTTGCAACGCAACAAGCCAGCCCTCCACGCCAATCGACACCCGATGCGGGACTCGTAGGGTCGCCGCCGCATGCGGGAGCGGCGGCGAGCGCCACGGAGACCCCACGATTGGTGCTCCCGCCCGCGAGTCCGGCGTCGCGGTCACCCATTGCATCCAGCACGACGAGTCCCACGAGTTCACCCGAGCCGGAATCCATCCCAACGGGCGCGAGCCCAGCATCGACCGCGGCAACGCCCGGCGCAGTGGCGTCTGCGCGACCGGCCTCCCCGGCGGCAGCTCCGGTCGAGGGCGCGGCCGCCTCCGAACCCAGTCCTTCACGGACGCCGGAACCCTCGTCCACGGCGACCGCCAGCACCACTTCGACGCTCGTCCCAACTCGAACGCCGACGCCGGCTGCAACATCGACCACGACCAGCACGATATCGCCATCCGCCACGGAAACAACCGTCCCAACGGAAACCGCGACTGAGACCGCGACCGTTGAACCGCCGAACACATCCACAGCGACCCAAACCGCCTCATTGGTTCCGACTGATACGCCGCGGCCATCGTCGACTCCGACGGCCACGGCGACCACGACCGAAACCTCGACCCCGACCGCATCTTCGACGTCTACGGAGCTGCCCACGCGGACCGCGACCGCCTCGGTCACCCCGATCTTCACCTCGACCACAATGCCGGAATCCACGCACACGCCCACGGCAACATCGACGGTGACGCGCACGAGCACAGCGCGGCCAACGGAAACACCAACATCGACGATGACGCCATTGCCGGAACCGACCAGGACCGCAACGGTTCTCCCCTCCGATACACCCACGTCCACCCCGTCACCGACGCGAACGCCGGCGCTCACCGCAGTGCCCTCCGACACCGCAACGTCGACCTCGACTTCCACAGCGACGCCAACATCGACGAGCACCCCGACTCGGACACCCACGGCGACTCGAACCAATTCGCCGGTGAGCACGCCAACGAGCATACCGACCGAAACATCCACCAGTACGCCAACCCACACCCCGACCAACACGCCAACGAACACGCCCACCGAAACGCCGACCCAACCCCCCGCGGACACGCCGGCAAACACCCCGACTGAGCCGCCAGCGGCCACCTCCACGGACACGCCAACGGCAGGGCCGCCAGCGGTCACGCAGGACACGTTGTGGCGGGGCGATCTCGGCCGGACCGGCTTCGCCGATAGCCCGGAAATGAGCGCGAGCGTCCGTATCGACTGGTCCGATCAGCTCGACGCCACCACCTTCGCCTCGCCCATCCTCGCCAGTGGAGTGCTGTTTGTCGGCGGCGACGATCACATCATGCATGCGTTCGACGCGCGAACTGGCGAGACACTGTGGGAATACCAGGCGGGCGACGAGATTTCATCGTCCCCGGCAATCCAGGACGGTATTGCCTATTTCGGTTCGTTCGACGGAATCATGCACGCGCTCGATGCCACCACCGGCCAGGAAATCTGGTCGGTCGAAACCGGCTTTTCGATCCACTCGTCTCCGGCAGTGGCGAACGGCATGGTGCTCTTTGGCAATTATGGAGGCGTCTTCTACGCGCTCGATGCTCAAACTGGAGCGGAAATCTGGCGCATCGACGGGGACGTTCGAATCTCGGCCTCACCGGCCCTGGCAGAGGGGATGGCGATCTATTCGGATACGAACGGTCTCGTACAGGCCGTGGCGCTCGCCGATGGAAGCGTCGTCTGGTCGTTCCAGGCCGATGGAGCCATCTTCGCAACCGCCGCAATCAGCAATGGGCTTGCCGTTGTCGGAGATTTTGCCAACCAGTTCTATGCCCTGTCGCTCGAGGACGGCTCGGTCGACTGGCGCTTGCCCGCCGGAGGATCGTTCTATTCCTCGGCGGCGATCAGCGGTGACACCGTCTATGTCGGCTGCGATGACGGAAACGTCTACGCCTTTGCGCTGGACGATGGCGCGGTGCTCTGGTTCTTGCCCACGGGAGATATGGTGCGCAGCTCACCGGTGATCGCCGGTGGCCAGATCGTCGTCGGAAGCTATGACGGCACGGTCTATGGAATCGACGGCGAAACCGGTCAGGTGCGCTGGAGCCAGAGCGTCGGTACGAGCGCCTCGGTGGCCGCATTCGGCGGGGTCGTCTATGCCGTCACCACCGATGGGCGAATCGTCGCCATAACGAATTCGGAATAGTCCGCTCAGTCCTGGTGAACGATCACGGGAGTGCCGACCGAGGCCCAATTCCACATGAACTCGGAATCGTCCAGCAGCACGTTGAGACAGCCATGGCTTCCGGGCCGGCCGATCGTTTCCGGGGTACGCCACCAGGCATAGTGGATGGCATGTCCCTCGTCGGTGAAGTACTGCGTATAGAGCACATCCTCCAGTTTGAAGAAGTGCTCTGCGCCGATCGCGCCGCTGGACATCGTTTCGTTGGGCACTCGCCAGAGAATCGTATATTCGCCCGGCGGCGTCTCCCAGCCGGGCATTCCGGTGGTGGTGACCACCACCCGCACCGGATCGCGATCCTCGTAGAGGGTGATGAGCTGCTGGGTGAGATGCACGTCGATCCAGCGGCCAGTCTTGGGCGCGTTCTTCGGGAGCGGGGTCGGCAACACCGGAGCATTGCGTCCCACATTGCGGGCATAGATATAGCCCTGCCCTTCGAGTTTGGCCCATTCGTCCGCGCCCGGAAAGAGCTCTTCGCCCTTGACCCAATCGACGACCACGATCGAGCTCCGATCCGGTTTCAGTTCGATCGCGTCCGATTGCGTGCTCGGTTCGGCACGTACATTGGAGTCTCCCAGGGTTGCGCCCTGCCAGACCTTCGGATTCCAGTCTTTGGGGTCGATGGTCGGAAGCGGCGGCGGAGCTTTCAGGAATTCCGAAGAAACCCAGCCGGAATACCCGTCGGCATATCCCGGCACCCAGGCCGCTTTTTCATCGCCCGCGATGATGAATTCCGCGGCATCGGGCAGAACCTCGACGACCTCTGCCGTCAAACCAGGTCCAGAACGCAAGCGCAATCCTTCCGGCGAATCGATCAACCGGGTGGTGCCGCCCATTGGCGGAGCCGGGGGAAACGACGGATCGCCCGAATCGATGAGCCCGGCATCGACCTGCCGTCCGATCGTTGCCAAGCGGACATCGTTGGCTCCATGGTCGACCAAAACCGCACGCTCGAAAACCTGTGTCGTTTTGCCCGTGGCCGGATCCGCGAATGGTTCGCTGACCGGCAACCCCAGCACCGATAAATCGCCGGAGTTGCCCCAATAGGATGCGAAACGACCGCTGACGCTATGTCCGGTCTGCGGAAAATACTGGCAAAAGAATGCGTCCGGCGGGCAATGTTCGGTTCGTTTCAACGCATCCGCCGGGGCGAACCCTTCGATGAAATCCCGAGGCAGCGGCACGCCCGCCACATCGGCAGGCGGCAACTTCGACGGATCGAGCAACAATGTGATCCCCTCGAAGCTTTGCACGATCCCGGTGCCGTCCCGAAACCCTTCCTCGGAAATCGGCAGTCCAACCGCCTGCTCACCGCCGAGCATCGTCCATTGATCCAGAAACGACCCGCGCAGGTTGTGGCCTGTTTCGGCGAAATATCGATTGGACGATCCAGTGGCCGCTCCGGCTCGTTCATCGAGACGCGGAGCCAGAAGCGCCGTGGCCGCCGAGACCGGCACCGCGCCAAGCAAGCGTCGCCGGGAAAACCGAGTTCGAATCGTCGAGGTCATGATGCGCGTCCGATTGGCAAAGAAGTGGCCGCCGGGGAAAGCGGCTCGGGATCGACGATGGCCATTCGAGGGCGGAACGCCCGCGGGACGAACGGCAGGGCTATTGTCCCATGCACCGCGTCGTCCGCCCATCGAACACTCCCGTGGCACGGCAACGGCTCAGCGAAGCGGCCTCTGCCGAACATAGAGCGTCCGGCAAAAGGCAAAAGGCAAAGGTGACCGGTCGACCGCTGTCAATTACGCAATTCCATGCGGAATGTACGGCGTCCAAAGTGTTGTAGCCTCACCAACTGGATCACCTATTGCCGGACACTCATAGTCTGGCGGTCCGTGTGCGCTACCGGCGCCCACCGTTGGCGAGCCGTATGAAATAGAGCAAGCTCAGCACCGACGTCAGGAATGCGGCAACATAGGTCCACGCGGCCGCACTGAGCACCTTGTCGACAGCGGCGGCATCCTCCGGACCGGTCAGGCCGAGATTCATCAACTCCTGTTTGGCGCGCCGGGAGGCATCGAATTCCACCGGAAGCGTGACCAGCGCAAAAAGCGTCGATAGCGCGAAGAGCGCCACCCCGGCCCACGAGAGTCCCGAGATGCCGATGACGATACCCAGGATCAGCAGCAAGAAGCCGATTTGCGATCCGATATTCGCCAGCGGCACGATCGCCGAACGGAACTTGAGCGGCGAATATCCGACCTTGTCCTGGATGGCATGACCCGCCTCGTGAGCGGCGACGGCCATTGCCGAGATCGAATCGGTTCCATAGACTGGCTGCGAGAGGCGCAAGACTTTGCCCCGTGGGTCGTAATGATCGGTCAGGGCACCCTGCACCTGTTCGATCGGCACCGAGCTCAGTCCCTCATCGTCCAGAATCCGGCGGCCCGTCTGCGCCCCGGTCAATCCGGCACTGTTCCGGACCTTGCTGTATTTCTCGAAATTCCCCTTCACCTTCGATTGCGCCCAAAGCGACAACAGAAATCCTGGGAGGATGAAGATGAAATACCAGGGATCGAAAATCATGGCGCTCTCCATTTCGGCACAAAAACGACCTGTCCAGCCCGTGACGCATGCCGCTCTCGAAGAATCCTACAGAATCTGATGCAAAATGGAGCGTGCCGCTTCTCTGGTGGCTTCGCGCAACCCACAGGATCGATCATTGACCAGCCTCGACCCCACCACCGGCGCAACGCTCGACAGCATTTTCGAGCCGATCATGCGGGACGCCGTCTCGGAAATCGGAACGACATCCTCGTTTCTGGAGGACGTTGCTGGCTACCACATGGGCTGGCGCCATGCCGATCTGACCCCCGTGACCGGCGCGCTGCCCAATCCCGGCAAGCGCATCCGTCCCCGCATCGCCATGCTGGTAACCGCCGGTCTCGGAACCGATCCCGTGCTGGCGGCGCCCGTGGCCGCGGCGATCGAGCTGCTCCACAATTTCACGCTCGTACACGATGACATCCAGGACAAGAGCCATCTGCGCCGGCACCGGGCGACCGTCTGGTCGCTATGGGGGGAAGCGCAGGCGATCAACGCGGGCGATGCGCTGTTCGCATCGAGTCACCTGGCGCTCTATGGTGTGGCGGACCGTCCTGAGACCGCTCCCCTGCTCGCCCGGCTTGCCGGCGAATTCGACCGCACCACCCTCGCGATCGTTGGGGGCCAGACGCTCGATATCGAAAACGAGGGGGACGACTCGGTGACGCCCGAACGCTATCTGCGAACGATCACCGGCAAGACATCGGCCATCGTTCAGTTTTCGGCGTGGTCGGGAGGGCTGGTGGCCGGAGCCTCGGAAAGCCAGCTCGCCCATCTCGCGGAGTTCGGCCTGGCCACCGGACTCGCCTTCCAAATCCGGGACGATCTGTTGGGAATCTGGGGAACCGAGGCGGAAACCGGCAAGACCCCAGCCGACGATCTGCGCCGGCGCAAGCAAACACTTCCCATCCTCGAATTGCGCCGCATGCTCGCCGCTGCCGAACGAGACGAGCTCGATGCCCTGACCGCGGCTGGATCGACCAGCGATGCCACCATCGACCGAATCCTGGCGTTGCTGGACCGCCATCGCATCCGGGAACAGATCGAAAACGAAATCCGCTCGTATCATCGCAAGGCGGATACGGCGCTGGCCAGCGTCGTCCCGCGTGGGGCGAATGCGGCCGCGGATCAGCTCTATGCGCTGCTCGACGGCCTGGAGCATCGCACCGGGTAGACGCCTGATGATGAGATCGCGCGCGAAGACGTCGCAACAACCCGAGCAACCGAAGCAGGTCGAACCCGGTACGATCACCTCGATCGAACCCCAAAAACACGCCATCACCCGCTACAGCATCTTCCTGGACGGCGCATTCGCATTCGGAATCGGCCGCGACCTGCTGCTGGAGTCGGGATTGGCCCGGGGCGAATATCTCGATCGCGAACGTATCGACGCCATTCTAGCCAGGGACGCCACCGACCGGGCGGTGGCGGCGGCCATGCGCGCGCTCGAACAACGGATGCAGACCAGCCGCGAACTACGGGATCGTCTTCGCCGCAAAGGCTTCGAACCCGAAACAATCGATGCCGCGCTGGAACGCCTGACCGGTTACGGCTACCTGAACGACGAACGCTTTGCCGAACTCTGGATCGAGAACCGGTTGGCCCACCGTCCCCGCGGTAGACGGATGCTCGAACAGGAGCTCAGGCAAAAAGGGATCGACCGGCAGACCGTCGAAGAGACGCTGGGAACGATGGACATCGACGACCGGGCAGCCGCCCTCGAGGTTGCGCGCAAGCGAATCCGGAGTATCGAAAGCCTGCCGGCCGACGAACAGCGCAAGAAACTGACCGGTATGCTCGCCCGCAAGGGCTTCGATTTCGGCACGATCCGAGCCACGCTGGAAACCGTCTTCGGTGCACCGCCGGACGACGAAAATCTGGGAGATCCGGACGGCGACATGGTATGATGAAAGAGGCCGCGAAAGCCGGTCGCTCCGGGTTTCCGGGCAGCCCCATTTGAACAATACGCATGATCCCGCGCCCTCGTCGAACGACCTGGGCTGGTTTGTGTTTACAGGCGCATACGCGCCCGGATTGGTGAACATCGTTGCCTGAATTCAAATGGTTCGGTCACAACTGTTTCCGGATCAAATCGCGAGATGCCACCATCATCACCGATCCGGTCGAACGTTCGACCGGGTTTGCGATGGCGAAGCAGAACGCGAACATCGTCACTATCTCCACCTACGATTCGCAAAACGCCAATGTGAATGTCGTCCGGCCCGACTACCAGATCGTCGATGGACCGGGTGAATACGAACTCGAAGGCGTCTTCATTACCGGCGTGCGCACGCGGCTCGATTCGGCCAAAACCGAGGAAAAGAAATTCAATACCTCCTATCTGTTCGAATTGGACGGGTTCGTGATCTGCCACCTGGGCGATCTCGGTCAGGTGCTGAAAGCCGAAAAATCGGAACAGCTCGCACAGGCCGACATTCTGCTCCTGCCGATCGGCGGCGCCACCGGTCTCACCCAGGAACAGGCCGCCGAGGTCGTTTCCCATCTGGAGCCAAAGGTATTGATTCCGATGCAATACCGCACCGACATCGGCGATCGGGAATTGCAGTCGCTCGACACCTTCGCCAAGCTGATCGGGGTCGATGTTCCGGAAGCCGTCGACAAATACACGCCCCGGCAAGCCGATCTGAAAGAAGCGATGGAGCTGGTGGTGCTGATTCCGGATAGCGAGGCGGTCAAACGATGATCTGCCGGCGCACCGAACCGCCAACCGCGTCTGGCACGTTCCCAGCGGCCATCGATCGGTATCTCGACGCTCCGAGGCGGCGCACCAGCGGCGCCTCGCTCACTTCTTGGAATCTTCAGCATTTTTGGAATGACTCCGTCGGACGTTGCTCGAACAGGGAGGGGTAGATCGTGCCCAAGTACATTTTCATAACTGGCGGAGTGGCATCGTCGGTCGGGAAGGGAATCACCACCGCCTCGCTCGGGCGTCTCATCAAGAGCCGCGGGGTGAGCGTTTCCGTCATGAAGCTCGATCCCTATTTGAATGTCGATCCGGGCACCATGTCCCCCTATCAGCATGGGGAAGTCTTCGTCACCGACGACGGAGCCGAAACGGATCTCGACCTCGGTCACTACGAACGGTTCATCGACGAGAATCTCTCCCGCGCTTCGAATGTCACCACCGGGCAGGTCTATTCCTCGGTCATTGCCAAAGAGCGCCGGGGCGATTATCTGGGCGGGACCATCCAGGTCATCCCGCATATCACCAACGAGATCAAGGACCGCATCCGTCTCGCGACCTCCCAGCACAATCCCGATGTCGTCATCATCGAGGTTGGCGGCACGGTTGGAGATATCGAGGGGCAGGCCTATCTGGAAGCGATCCGGCAAATGCGGCGCGAGGTCGGGCGCAACAACGTGCTCTTCATCCACGTCACGCTCCTCCCCGCGCTTGGCGCAACCGGCGAGCTGAAAACCAAACCGACCCAGCAGAGTGTGCGCGAACTCCGCTCTGCTGGTATCCAGCCAGATGTCATCGTCTGCCGGGCCGATCAGGAGATTCCCGACGAGGTCAAGGACAAGATTGCGCTCTTCTGCGATGTCGATTCCGATGCGGTCATTCCCATGCCGACCGCATCGACCATCTACGAGGTGCCGCTGATTTTGCAGGAAAGTGGTGTCGATGACTTCATCGACGAGCACCTGCGGCTGAACAGCCACGAACCGGAGTTGGACGATTGGCGCGATCTGGTCCACCGGCTCAAGAACCCGGAACGCCGGGTGCGCGTCGCCATCGTTGGGAAATATGTCGATCTGCACGATGCCTATATGAGCGTCACCGAATCGCTGACGCTGGCCGGGCTGGTCTTCGAGGCCAAGCCCGACTTCGTCTGGGTCAATTCCGAGACGATGACTCCGGAAGAAATGGTGCATATCTTCCGGACGGTGCAGGGCGTCGTCGTGCCCGGCGGTTTTGGACCGCGCGGCACCGAAGGCAAGATTGCGGCGGCTCGCTATTGTCGGGAAACCGGCACGCCATATTTCGGATTGTGCTACGGCTTGCACATGGCGGTCATCGAAGTCGCGCGCAACGCGTGCGGGCTGGAAGGCGCCAATTCATCCGAAATCGAAGCCGATACCCCTCATCCGGTCATCGGGTTGATGCCAGGGCAGCATGGCGTGGAGATGGGCGGAACGATGCGGCTCGGTCTCTGGCCGTGCAAGCTGGTTCCGGGGTCGCTGGCGGCGCGGGCCTATGGCGTCGATCTGGTCGAAGAACGCCACCGTCATCGCTTCGAGGTCAACAACGACTATCTGCCGGTTCTGGCGGAACAGGGACTCATCGCCTCGGGGGTCTCCCCGGATGGAAAACTGGTCGAGATCATGGAGCTCGACGGTCACCCGTTTTTCCTGGGGGTGCAATTCCATCCCGAGTTCAAGAGCCGGCCCAACCATCCGCATCCGCTCTTTCGGGAGTTCGTCGGCGCGGCGCTCGATGTGCTCCCCGAAGGCTCCCAGCGCAGCCTGCCATTTGCGAACGGCGTGGCCAAACCAGCCGAAGCCGCGCTCGTCGGCTCCGGCGAATAGTCGACTACGAATTCGATCGGACCCGCCGGTCCTTTTCCAGCACCAGCGCTCGAAGCTGGTGCTGGAATGCTTCCATGCGCTCCCGCATACTCGGGTCGCTCGCCCCCAGTATGCGGATAGCCAGCAGACCCGCATTGCGCGCATTGTCGACCGCGACCGTCGCAACCGGAATCCCCGCCGGCATTTGCACAATGGATAGCAATGCGTCGAGCCCCTGCAGTTTGGTGATGCCCACCGGCACGCCGATGACGGGCAGCGGCGTCACCGACGCAACCATCCCCGGCAAATGAGCCGCACCGCCTGCCCCGGCGATGATGACCCGCAATCCCCGATCCGCCGCCTCTTGGCCATAGGCGATCATCTCCTCCGGGGTGCGATGCGCCGAGATGATCCGCACCTCGTGCGGCGTCTCGAATTCCTTCAGCGCATCGATCGCGGCTTGCATGACCGGCAGATCCGAATCGCTTCCCATGATCACGCCCACGACCGGCGCAATGGTCTTCTCAGACATCCTGGCATTCTCCATTGACGATCGCGGCCGCAGCCCGCGCGCGATTGCGAACCGCGACGAGGTCATCTCCGAGCACAGTCAGGTGACCGATCTTGCGACCGGGACGCGCTTCTTTTCCGTAGAGATGCAGATGCACCCCCTCCAGCCTCATGGCCCGTTCGACTTGAGCCCGGGTCAGATCACCCGCGGGCGATCCGACGATATTCTCGGTGACCGCCCATCTGGCGGTCGGGGCGGTGCTGCCGAGCGGCAGATCGAGCACGGCCCGCAGATGCTGCTCGAATTGCGAGGTGACCGCTCCCTCGATCGAAAAATGCCCGGAATTGTGCGGCCGGGTGGCGATCTCGTTGATGAGCAATGCGCCATTGGATTGAAAGAACTCGACCGCCAGCAACCCAACCACCCCGCTATCGGCCGCGATCGTCTCCACGATCCGCCGCGCCGCTTCTTGCAACGCGTCCGAATCCGGAGCGGGCGCGATCAGTTCGCGCAGCATGCCATCGACCTGTACGGTTTCCACGAGCGGATAGGTGCGCATTGCGCCCGATGGACTCCGTGCGACCTGCATCGCCAGCTCGCGATCGAGCTCGATCCGTTGTTCCAGGATCGGCGTGATCCCCCGTTCGCCCAGCTCATCGAGAACACCGTCGAGCGCCGGCATATCGTCCACCAGCCAGACCCCGCGGCCATCATATCCGCCCCGATCGGCTTTCACGATCAGGGGAAAACCGGCTCGGGCGGCGAATGCCGGAACGTCTGCCCGGTCGGTCACCACGAGGAAATCCGGCCCAGGCAACCCCAATGTCCGAAACCGCTCGCGCTGCATTCGTTTGGATTGGGAAAGCCGCATGACCGCCGAGGACGGGCGCATTGCGAATCCCTCTGTTTCCAGCCGTTCCAGCAGATCGGTATCGACCAGCTCGTGATCGAATGTGACCACCTCGCAATGCCGGGCCAGCCCTTCGACCGCCGCGGGATCGTCTGGATCGCCGATGATGACATCGGGGATCACCTGCGCCGCGCCATCGTCCGGCCCGTTGGCGAGCACCGCCAAACGCAGATCGAGCGCGACCGCTGGGGCCACGCTCATACGCGCCAACTGCCCGGCCCCGATGAATCCTACGTCCGCCCGATCGGTTCGCACCTCGTCCCTCCTCTGCTGGTGGGCAGCATACCAGCGCCGCTCATGGCGACCGTTCACCAGAATCTGTCATTCTTATTGGAAACGATGCTCCACGTTCGTGAACTGGAGCCTGGATTGGGTGACGACATGCGCAGCAGCGCCGATTCCGTGACCGGCGACGATATTTTCGACGCTTATGGCGACTCGATAACCGAAGAGCTGGCGAGCGATTTCGAGCTCACCTGTCCTGGGTGCGACCATGTGCTCAGCGGCGATGCCTTCTACGAGCACTACCGCGTTTGCCCCGAATGCAAACGCCATTTCTGGCTGCCCGCGCGCGAACGGGTCGGGATCGTTGCCGACCACGGTTCGTTCCGCGAGACCAACAGCGTGGTCGTTTCGGTCGAACCATTGATCCTGCAGGATGCCTTGCCGGTGGCGGAACGACCGAGCAGCCACGTGCCGGCCGGCGAAACGGTGCTCACCGGCCGGGTGACCATCGGTGGCCGCGAAGCGGTGCTGGTCGTGGTCGATATGGCAATGACCCCCGGCTCGATCGGGATCGTGGCCGGCGAGCGAATCTGTCTTGCCTTCGACGATGCCGCCCACCGGCGCATTCCGGTGATCGCCATCTGCTCGGGTGGTGTGCAGACCGATCGTGAGAGTCTGCTGACGTTCGCCCAAAATGTGCGGATCGCATCGGTCGTGGGGCGGTTGCAGCGCAATAGCGTCCCGTTCATTTCGGTTCTGACCCACCCGACCACCGGCGCTTTTTTCACTGGACTCGGCAACCATGCCAATCTGATCTATGCGGAACCCGCCGCCCAGATCGGGATGGGGCCTAATCGCTCGCGCGGCCCAATCGATCTCGGCACCGCCAGCAGCGAAGAGATGCTGGTTGCCGGAATGATCGACGGTATCGTCGATCGCGCGATTCTGCGCGACCGGCTGGTAACCACCCTCGATGTGCTCGGGTCCCGTGGAACGCCCCGGCCGAGCGCATCGCCGGTGTGGACCACGATCCCCCGTGGCCGCGGGGGCGACGATCTGGCCGTCTCCTGCAATATCGCCCGTCCCGATCCCTGGCAATTGCTCGAATCGCTCCGGACCGGATTCGTCGAGCTGCATGGAGACCGCACGGGTTCGTCCGACCCGAATCTCCTCGCCGGAGTCGGACAGATCGAAGGAGTCACTGCCGGGTTGATCGCCATTCGCCGGGCGCCCCTGACTGCCGAGGGCTTCCGCACCATCGTGCGACTCTACCGGCTGGCGGGTCAGCTCGAGATTCCGGTCATTTCGCTGGTCGATTCCCCAGGGCTGCCGGAGGTTTCCGCGACCGAGGGCGCCGCGCTCTCCAATGCCATCGCGCAAGCGGTGCGCGTGGCGATTTCACTTCCGATCCCGACCGTATCGGTGCTCACCGGAGTCGCGGCCGGACCGGGCGCCATGGCATTGACGGTCGCCGATCGCACCTACATGCTCGAACACGCGCTCTTCTCCACCAGCGGTCTGGACCGTCCCATGCCCCCGGGGGTCGCCCCGGTTTCGGCCGCCGGAATGTGGGGGGCACGGGAGAGCCTGCGCCTGGGCGCGGTCGATGGGGTCATTCCCGAACCGGCCGGCGGAGCGCAATCGGACCCCGATGCAACCGCTCAGCAAATCCGCCTGGCCATCATTGCCGCGCTTGCCGAGCTGAATGGCATCGGCCAGCGACGCCTGATCGACGAACGCAGCCGCAAGCTGCGGCACTCCGGATTGAGCACCCCCGCTGGCCGCGAGGCGTTGCATATCGAAATTGCGCAGCTCCACGAGCTCCAGCAGTCGCTGGGGCGGTCGATCGACGAGCTGCGTGGCCGGCTCGAACTTCATCAGCTCGGGTTGCCCGCGCTGCCATCGCTGCCGCAACGGCCAGCCACCATGCAGCTTCCGCCACGTCCGCAGATCGATCTTTCTGCGCTTCCCACCCGCCCTTCGCTGCCCGCGATCCGGCGGCTGGGGCGCAGCCGGGCGGACATGAGTCAGTTGGCCGAACGGTTCGCAGCGACCAAGCGTGAATTCTCCGAACGCGTTCAGGAGATGCGAGCCACCCTGGAACCGGCCACTCACCCTGAGCCAAAGGAGCCATCCACCGATGACTGATGTCGTGCTCGCCCAGATCGGCCTCGGGCTGATCGGGCAAACCGTGATTTCCCAGATCGTGGAACAGCGGGAACGCTGGGCCGCGGACTACGGAATCCGGGTGATCTACCGAGCGTTGATCGATTCCACCGGCGGGGTTGCGTGCGACGAGGCAGGGGGGTATTCCAACGACGAATTGGCGGCGCTTCTGCGCCATCGCCAGGAAGGCGGCCGCATCGGAACGCTCCCAGACGACTGGGGCTGGACCAAACGCTCACCACTCCAAGCGCTCACGCTGGCGCAGCCATTCGGACCGGTGATCGCCATCGATACCGCCATCGGTAGCCGCACGGGCGAATTGCTGGGAATGAATCTGGCCAATGGCGGCGGGGGCGTTCTGTCGAACAAGGCGCCACTCGCGCTCCCTGCGGACGACCCAAACGCCGGTCTGCTCTGGTCCGAAGCGGGATTCCGCGGGCGCATGCGTTACGAAACCACCTGCGGAGCCGGACTGCCCGTGATCTCCACCCTCCGGTCACTGCAAGCATCCGGGGACACGATCACCCAGATCGAAGGAGCGCTCTCCGGTACGCTCGGAGCCATCTTCACCGATGTCGATGCCGGCAAGCCGTTCTCCCGGGCGGTGGTGGACGCCAGGACCGCCGGCTTCACCGAACCCGATCCGCGCGACGATTTGAGCGGACTCGATGTGGCGCGCAAAGCGTTGATCCTGGCCCGCACGATCGGCCTCCCGGTCGAGCTCGACCAGATCGCGATCGAGAATCTCGTTCCGGAATCACTGCGGGATGGCAGCGTGGACGCATTTCTCTCCGGGATCGCGCGGGTCGACGAGTCGATCGCCAACCGCGCCGCCGGGGCCCGGGCACATGGAGCGCGTTTGAAGTATGTTGCCACCGTCTCACCGGACGGTCCGATCTCGGTCGGACTCCGGGAAATCCCGCTCGACACCGTTCTCGGTTCCCTGACCGGCCCCGAAAACATCATCACGATCCGATCGGCTCGCTATCATGCCAACCCGATCAATATCACCGGTCCGGGCGCTGGCGCGGTCGTAACCGCCGCCGGGGTCGTGGCCGATATGCTGGAACTGGCGACCGCACTCGGCGCTTGAGGAACAACGATGACGACCACTTCGACTCGATCGCTCGAACAACTGCTCGCCCAGCTTTCGCCGGATGACTACTATCAATCGCCCGGCGGTCGCCGCACGCTGCTCGCCTATTCGTTGATCGCGGGGATTCCCCAGGGCGCGCGCGTGCTCGATGTGCAGTGCGGGATCGGCTCTTCGGCGGTCGATATAGCCGAGTCGTTCGGGGCAACAGTCTATGGGTTCGATGACTATCCCGCCTATCTGGCTTTCGGTCGCCAGTTGGCGAACAATCGCGGTCTCTCCAAGCAGGTCGATTTCCAGGCTGTCACTGGTGAAAAAGCGGTCGAATCGTATCCCGCGGGCCAATTCGATTTGGTGCTCGGACTTGGTGGCGGTTTGAGCGACACCATTCCCGGTGGATTCGAGGGCGGTCTCGTGGCAGCGCATCGCTGGTTGAAACCCAGAGGCGTCATCATCACCGGCGATCTGATCGCCCCGGGGCGACCGTCCGACCTCATGCGAATGGTCTTCGGGCAGAAACTGCATGCCGAAGACGATTATCTCGATACCATCGACCGGGCGGGCTTCGATGTCATCTACGCCGGCCGTTCGACCACGCGCGACTGGGACCAGGTTTCGACCACGATGGAACGCCTGCGAGCGCGTTCGCTCGATCTCGGACCCGAGGACGAGCGGCTGCGCCAGCGCTTGACCGAAGCAGCGCGCACCCATCCAGAAGTGGCATTCCTGAACGTCGTTGCACGAAAACGGTAACGTGAATTCGAACGTATCGCCTGACGATCTCTTACCGATCGAAGAAGCAGCCCTCCGCGCCTGGCCGGCCGCGCGTCAGGTCCATGCCGGTGGCTGGATCGTGCGCATTTCCGGTGGCTACACGAAACGCGCTAACTCGGCCGTGCTGCTCGACCCCGAACCGCAATCGACCTCCGACCGGGCGATTGCGCGAATCGAGGGAATGTATCTCCACCACGGGCAACCGTCGATCTTCCGGTTGCTCTCCTTCGCGACCCCCGATGGGTTCGAAGGGCGGCTCGCGGAACGCGGATACCGGGCGGCGGACGATACGCTGGTCATGACGAGACCGCTCGCTCCGGCAACCGCAATCGATCCCGAGGTGTGCCTGCTCGACACCGAAACCGGGGTCGAGGTGCACGCGCGCATGACGAGTCTGGCCAGCGAGAAGGTTCCGGCCCACCGGGCTATTCTCGACCGCATCCCAAGTGAGCTTTCGTTCTGCGGTTTGCATTCGAATGGCGAGCTGGTTGCCTGTGGATGCACCGTCGTCGATGGCGCATTCGCCGGTCTCTTCGATATCGTCACCGATCCAGCCCACCGCCGGCAGGGTCACGCCCATCACCTGGTGCGAGGAATGCTCGATCGAGCCAGCGCCCACGGAGCGACTACCGCGTTCCTGCAGGTCGTCGCCACCAATACGCCCGCGGTCGCGCTCTATCGATCACTCGGTTTCACACCCGCATACTCGTACCGATACCGGATTCTGGACCGTTCCTGAACGACGTCAGCGTTTCCGGTCGTATTCCATTTCGCGGGCTGTTCGATCCGCCACGGCCCGGCCGTGCAACCGTTCCACAACCGCGAGCGCCATATCGATCCCCGCCGAAACCCCGGCCGACGACACCAGATGCCCGTTGTCGATGACCCGCTGATCTCGCTGCAAGCGAAGATCGGGGAAATAGCCATGCGCCTCGTCGAACGCCGCCCAATGCGTCGTCACCGGCTGATCGCCGGGCACCCCGGCCGCCGCCAGCAAGAGCAGCCCCGTGCAGACGGATGTCGTGATCTCGGTCGTCGCATCCTGAACGCGAATCCAATCGATCAGTGCCTGATTGCCCACCTCGGTCCGGGTTCCCGCGCCGCCCGGCGCCACGATCAGATCGAATGCGGGCGATTCCCGGAACGTGATATGCGGCTGGACCAGCAATCCACCCCGGCAGGGGACGATTTCGCTGGTCTCGGCCACGATCGAAACATCGAACAGGCGCTCGCCGTCCCCGTTCGCGGCCGAGGCGAACACCTCGAACGGCCCGCAGAAGTCGAGCACCTCGACCTCCGGAAAGATCAGGATTCCGACCGACCGCCGGCTCGCCATGTTCCGCTCCTTCTCCCATTTCCTGCAACACACCCGAATCGTATCGCCTGTTTCCGGTATCCGCCCCCGCCATCTTCGTAAACCTGGCGCGGTTCTTCCAAGACGTGCCCGTTTGCCACCTCTGTCGTCCTGACGTCACCCCGTCATCCTGACGCCACCCCGTCATCCTGAGCCGCACCCCCGTCATCCTGAGC
>JBIQLF010000057.1:0-18597 GCA_044464585.1 Thermomicrobia bacterium | reverse complement strand
CTCAGGGCGACAAATGAGAAAGCGCTTCCGGCAGAACCGGAAGCGCTTCGCAGAGAGGGGGATGGAAGAAAAATCACGTCGACCGATGCCCGGACCCGGAGCATATCCCCGAATCTGGGACATTGGAATCACGACCGCCCTGGCGGCTTACCACCAATTGCGGCGACCGGAATAGTCGCGGGAATCCGCGCCCCATCGCAGGGCTGCCACATCGAGCGCCACCAGAATCAACACCGCGGAAACGATCAAAATCACGCCGTCCATACGCCTTCTTCGTTCTCTACCGGACCCAGCCGGCTCCGTGCATGATCCGCTGCACATCGTGCCCGATCCGGTCCGTCGCCCCGATGCCCAAACGATTCAACCGCTCCAGCTCGCGGTCGGTGGCCGCATAGGCCATTGGGTACCGGTCCAACGTTCGATCGGACTGATCCGAAATCAATGAGATAACCAGCTTCTTGCGTCCAAATACGAACGTCATTCAGAACCTCCTGTTCCGGCGAACCGCCCCTCATCGGCGATTCGCGTGTGCTGCCGATCCATCGTCTGGGTGGCACCGCTGCGTGCCTCGGCAGTCGTACATGGAACGTGTGAATGCGCCTTCTGTGAGACAAAACGAGCGGCGACCAGCGCTTCCCGTTTTGCGGACATTCGACCCATCCCCTCCCTGTACGAAGGAACGATCGATCCAGTGAAACGACCGTTATCTCGATTGCGCCTCGACTGACCATTCGTCTATGCGCATATCTAGATACATTATAGTCCAGATGGCCATTTCTTGCATTATGACGAGATGACCAACAGGCGGACACATCCTTCCCGCCGCGGCCGTACCGTGGGATGTCCCGTGCTCCAGCCACCGTCGGCGCGCGGCCCCCGATCGCGCCTGGCGCCATAA
Source organism: Thermomicrobia bacterium (assembly GCA_044464585.1). GTDB lineage: Bacteria > Chloroflexota > Chloroflexia > Thermomicrobiales > UBA6265 > JAMLHN01. The sequence goes on along the minus strand of JBIQLF010000057.1, from coordinate 17,699 downwards.
CCGGCGCTTCGTCCGGCGGTCCCCCTCAGAGCCGGATCGTCACCCAATTGGTCGCGAATTCCCCGATCCGCGCCGTATCGACCTCGATCCCCAGTCCCGGTGCGTCCGGCACCGAAATCGTGTGCGCGCTGTACCAATCCCGCGCATTCCCGATATCCTCGGCCAGCATGATCGGGCCACCCATCTCGACCGTCTGCACATTCCCCCGCGACGCCGCGAAATGCAATCCGGCCGCCGAGCCGATCGAGCTTTCGACCATCGTGCCCACTTGCGCGGCGATCCCCGCCGCCCGGGCGATCGCATCCACCGCCAGCGCCGGATAGAGTCCCCCGGTTTTCATCAACTTGATATTGACCAGATCGGCCGCGCCCAGTTGCACCACCCGCAGCATATCGGCCGGACCGTGGCACGCCTCGTCGACCATCGTGCGCGCCCCGCTCTTCGCGCGCGCTTCGGCCAGTCCGTCCAGATCGGTCTGGAGAACCGGTTGCTCGATATAGTCGGGCGCGAATTCCTGCATCGCGGTCATTGCCCCGGCAGCCGTTTCGGCATCCACCCACCCCTGGTTGACATCGATCTTGATGCCGATCTCCGGACCGACCGCCGCGCGTACCTGCCGCATCCGCTCGATGTCCTTGTCGACATCGTCCCGCTGCCCGACCTTGAGCTTGATCGTGGTGAACCCATTCGCCACATGCCGCAACGCATCGGCTGCCATCTGCTCCGGTTCGCGCATGCTCACCACCCGCGAAATCCGCAAGGTCGAGGTCGATCCGCCCAGCAGCGCCCAGAGCGGTATCCCCGCCCGGCGCCCGGCCAGATCGTGGATGGCAATATCGATCGCGCACCGGGCGGTCGGGGCATTCGGCAGCAACCGCTCGAGTCCGGCCGTGACCAGATCGCGCCGCCGCGCATCGACACCCAGCATGGCCGGCCCCGCAATCGAGCTCAGATCGCGCAAGAGCGTCGCCGGATTCTCACCCGTCACCGTCTCGTCCGGCGTCCCCTCACCCCACCCGGTCGTTCCGGCCCGGTCGGTCAATCGCACCAGCACCGAATCGACGGTCGCCGACGTCCCATACGAAATGATGAACGGTTCGATCAGCGGCAACGCAATCGGGATGATATCGATCTTGACGATCTCGTGCGGATTCATGCATGCCTCTCGGTTTCTTCGAACATCGCCGCCGGTTCCATCAACAATCGCGATTCATTGCCACTCCGCGCTGCCCCGGAAACGAAATAGCCCGCCTCCAGCGCCAGCTCGATCTTTTCCCGGGTTTGCAGCCGGTAGCGCATGGCCGCATCGAAATCGGATTTCACCAGCAGATCGATATGGCCCGGAATCGAAATGGTCAATTGCGGCGTCCCGATCGACCGGACCGACACCTCTTCCAGCGCATCGAGCGATCCATCCGGCCGCGGCACGATTTCACCCGCCAGCCGTTCGGTCGTGCGCTCGGTTCGCAACGGCCAGCGCAACCAGAGGCGGTCGGTCGGCATCCCACCATAGAGATCCGCGCCGAAACCGGATCCATATTTGTTGCGGGCGTACTCCGTCCCCAGCGCACCCAACCGTTCGAAATTGAGCCGTGCATTGGCCGCCCGCAACGGATCGACCGTCCAGCGGATCGATTCGAATCCGCGCTCCAGCGCGAGCGCCGCTTGCAGCCGCTTCATCTCGAATCCGATCCCCAGCGACTGCGCGTCTGGAACGACGGCCAGAAAATCGGACAGCAGATACGCCTCGGATCGATCCGCTTCGGCGAATCCGAATGCCACCGATCGCACCGCCTCGCCGTCGAATGCGCCGATTGCGAACCCGCCATGTCCGCGCGCCTCCTGCAATACCGGCGCGTGCACCAGATCCGCCTCGGAGAGCGTCATGACCTCGCGTTGCAACTGCTCGGCAAGCAGGAGATCGTCCAGCGCCCGCAAGTCGCGGAATTCGATATCGCGACCGCGGATCTCCTTGCGCCAGCGCCCTTCGCCAGTCTGTGCGAACCCGAGCGATTCAGGCGACATCAGCCATTCTCCGCAGGCGCCGGAACCGGCGATGCTGGAACGGGAATCGACGCGGGCTGGTCGTACGTATAGACGCTGGTCGTGATCGATGTGTCCGAGGTCGTTTCGATCGCGCAGACCAACCCACTCTCCGACAGCGAAAGCGCGATCGCAACCCGGTCGCCGGTGAGCGTGGTATCGACGATGCGGTATTGCCGGCACGATTGCCCACCGATCTCGACGCTTCCCAGCTCCTCGACTGGCCGTTTCCGCTTCGCATCGGTCAATCCCGCATACGGTGGCTGGGACGGCAACAACAACGATTGGTAGAAACCGGAAAATGCATTATCCGGACCGAGCACATTGCCGTTGATCGTGATCCAGACATCGGGATTGCGATTCGGTTGCGAGATACCGGGCAGATTCGCCCCTCGTCCGTAGATATTGCCACCGGCCGCCACGATTTCCGATTGCTCGACGCCATCGGCCATCACCACCTGGCGGCGCTTGTCCGGCAGGATGACTTCTTCGATCACCTCGGTTCCCGAGGCATCGGCCGCTGGCGTACCCAGCGGCTGCACGGTGGTCACCGACCGATACCGGTCGATCGTGCTCCAACCGGCGCCAATCCGATCCGCCAGGCTCCCCACCGTCAGCCCGGCTGGGGTGGCTGGAGATGTGGCCGTTGGTTGCGCGGTCGGCTCCGGCTGCAAATCCCGGCCGCATGCACCGAGCGTCACAGCCAGCAACACAATCAGAATGGAAAGCCGGGTTGCCCGTACGTTCATGCCGGCAAACATACCGCATGCACCCGCGATTCCGGTGCGCTATGATCCCGGACGTGATGACCGCCGGGCCCATACTCTTTGCCGAACTCGATCGCACCGTTCTCGCCGAGCTGGCTCCGGTCAGCCTGGCGGTGCTGCCCGTTGGCGCGACCGAGCAGCACGGTCCCCACCTGGCTACCGGCACCGACGCCTTCGCGGTCGAGCATGTCGCTCGCCAAGCCGCCATCCGGGCCGGCGATACGGGATCGATCGTCGTCACACCCACCCTGCCGTTCGGTTCTTCCGATCATCATTTCCCCTTCGGCGCCACCATGTCGATCGGCACGCAAACGTATTACGCGGTCGTGCGCGATCTGGTCGCTTCGCTCGTCCGGGACGGATTCCGCAAGATCCTGATCGTCAACGGACACGGCGGCAATCACGAACTGATTCAGCTCGTCGCCCGGGATATCTCGCTGGTCCACCCGGTGCAGGTGGGCGCGCTCTCCTATTGGGACGCCGCTCGTAGCCAGCTCGACGAACGATGGACCGGCAAACCGGGTCATCTGCCACCCGGTCATGCAGGCGAATTCGAAACCTCGGTGGTCATGCACCTGCGCCCCGATCTGCCCCCGAACGAACCGCCCAGCCGCACCCCCGAGGCAATCGCCGCGCTCACTCCACGCACCACCGGCTGGCGACTCGAAGAAACCGACTGGTGGGCGAACATCGACGGCTATACCGATAACCCCTCGCTGGCCACCGCCGAACAGGGCGAGCAGCTCCTCGAAGTCGTCATCGCCGGTCTCGCGGACGTAATGCGAGCGTTCATCGCCCGCTAATTTCAGCCCACATTCCACCTCATAACGCCGCCCGCATGGCGAACGGGGCCATTGCGATGCAGGGCGACATCCCCGGACATCGCACGGCCGTGCCCAATCGCGGCACTCTGGATGGTCTCTCCATCGACCACCGCCACATCGCGAAATTCAAATTCCTACTATAATGGTCGGAATTGAACGTTCCCTATGGCCGAGACGTGTTTCGTGACGCCCGGCGACGCGATGGGAACCCGAATCGACGACGAGATTGGCAAAGCACCGGCATCGCCCAAGCCGGTCGACCATCACCATGCCAGTGACGAAAGGAGCTCTATGACGGTCGCAACTCCTGAAATCCAGCTCGATCGCAACAGCGGCGCCCGATTCTCCACCGGGAACCCGGGGCGCCCTACGGGGAGCCAGCCGCTTTTCTCGAAGGCCACCCCCACAGAGGGCGGGCTGGGGTTCGAAGCGCTCTCCGTTTCTCAACGGTACCTGTTGCTTCTCGCAGATCTGACCATGACCGTTCCGGCTGGCAGCACCATGGCGATCATGGGCCGTTCCGGGGTTGGGAAAACCTCCCTGCTCCGGGTCATCGCGGGCTTGGCCGAACCGATGTCCGGGCGGGTCCATCGGCCTGCGGGCCGCGTCCCCATCGTTTTCCAGGAACCGCGTCTGCTTCCCTGGCGCACCACCCGGCAGAATGTCGAGCTCGTTCTGCCCAAAGCCGAACGACGCCACGCGATCGAATGGCTCGGTCGCGTGGGGCTCGCCGATGCGGTCGACAAATATCCGCTCACCCTTTCCGGCGGAATGCGGCAACGGGTTTCCATCGCGCGGGCCCTGGCGTGTGAATCACCGCTGGTGCTGGTGGACGAACCGTTTTCCCATCTCGATGTCGTGACCGCCGATCAATTGCGGACCGAGCTGAAGCGGCATTTGGCCGAGACCGGCCGCACCTGTATTTGGGTCACCCACGATCCCGCCGAAGCCGCCACGGTCGCGCAAACCACCCTCGTCATGAATGGGCCGCCGGAAGGCGGTTGGCAACTCGTCCCCCACGCCCGATATGCCAATCCGGAACAGCTCATCGTAGCCCTGGCGACAACCCTCGAACAGTCTGGTATTCGATCGTGAGAAAAGGAGATATCGTGAACGAGCGATTCGACCGGCGGCTTCTGGTCAAGACGGCTGCAACCCTTCCACTGCTGGCGGCTCTGGGGCTGCGCTCGCCGAGCGCCTTCGCCCAGGGCACTCCCAGCGCGGATTTGCCGCCGTTGGACACATTGCGCATCCGCCACCCGAACACCCTCGCGTTTGCGGCGCCGTTTCTTTTGATCGGTTCCGACGGCGTGCTGAGCCAGTACGCCAATGACATCGATATTGCCGAATGGACCTCCCCCGAAACGCTGCGGCCGATGCTGGTCAATGGCGAATCGGAGGTGACCGCGGTGCCCACCTATGTCGGCGCCAATCTCTTCAACCGCGGCATCGATGTCCACATGGCCGCGGTGGTCGTATGGGGACTCCTCTGGGTGCTCGGTCCGGACGACGCCGCGCCGGAATGGGAGAGTCTCCGCGGTCGAACGATCATGGTGCCATACCCCAACGATATGCCCGATCTGGTTTTCCGCTATCTGGCCACCAGCAACGGGCTCACACCCGGCGAGGACTTCGAGATCGAGTATTACGCGCAACCGCCCGAAGTCGTGTCGCGCCTGGTGGCCGGCAAAGGCTCCTGGGCTGTGCTTTCCGAACACGCCGCCACCATGGCGCTGGCGCAAGCCAAACAGAACGATCTGTCCCTCGGCCGGATACTGAATCTCCAGGAAGAATGGGGCGCCGTCAACGATATGGAGCCGCGTATCCCCCAGGCCGGTATCGTCGTACCCGGTTGGCTGGCGAACGAACGTCCCGCGCTGCTGGGCGCGGTGCTCGATGAACTGCAGCAATCCGTGGCCACGATCGATGCGGCCCAGCCAGAAACCGTCGCGCTCCTCTCCGAAGGCACCGGCGTCCCGGAACCGGTGGTGCAGGATGTCATTCCTCGCCTGAATCTCGATGTCGTGCCCGGCGCCGAAGCCCGTGAGGAGCTCGAACGGTTCTATACCGAACTTTCGACCCTTTCTCCGGACATCATCGGCGGCAAACTGCCGGATGCCAGTTTCTATCTGGAAGACCCGCGCTAGTCTTGCTCACCAAACAGGCCAGCACTATTCCCGGTGCCCAACCGGACCCCGAAGCTGCATCGAGCCCGCTCGATGCAGCCTTGGTCCGTTCGCGCCGCGGGAGCCGGCATGTGCTCTGGGGTGGCTTGATCGGCATCCTGGTGCCGCTGGTCATCTGGGCCATCCTCAGCAGGAACCAACCCGAGATTCTGCTGCCATCGCCCCGGCAAACCTGGCAAGCCTTCCTGAAACTGCTCACCAGCGGCACCCTCTTCTCCGAGCTCGGGCGCACCCTCTATCGCTCGGCCACGGGGGTGCTGCTGGCCATGGCGGTCGGCATCGTTTGGGGCACGATCAACGGCTTGTCCTCCTGGGCAGCGGCCATCTCGCGCCCAGCTCTCTCCTCCCTGATGGCGATTCCACCCGTCATCATCGTGGCGCTCGGGTTGATCTGGTTCGGTCCCGGCACCGCGGTCACCCGGCTGGTCATCGTGTTGGTCGCCCTGCCGCTGATGGTCATCACAGTCCAGGAGTCGGTGCAAAACGTCGATGCCGATCTGATCGAAATGGCCGCGGTCTTCGAGCTACCCCGCGCATCGGTATTGCGCCATGTGGTCGCTCCCGGTATCGCGTCCCCCGTGTTGGCCGCCACCTCGGTCACGGTCGGGCAGGCCATCCGGGTCGCCGTCATGGCCGAGCTCTTGTCCGCGGCCGACGGCGTGGGTGCGGAAATCTCACTGGCTCGCACCAATCTGGTCACCGCCGATCTTTTCGCATGGACCGCATCGCTGGTCGTCATGGTGATCGCCCTGGAAACCATCGTCCTGCGCCCGCTCACAGCCTACCTGCTGCGCTGGCGAGGGGTGCCGGCCAGACGCTGACATCCGCAACCCACGATCGAACACCCACGATCGTTCGAAATCGAGGAAGAACGCATGCCTGACCAACCCACCGCCGGCCCCATTCGACTCCCGGGCGAAGGACTGGATGCCGCCAAGATGCCGGCCCACTGGCTGTTTGCCCGGCTCGGCAAACGTGTGTTGCGCCCCGGCGGCAGCGCGTTCACGAAGTCGCTGCTGGAATCCCTGGCAATCGGTCCCAACGATGATATCGTGGAGATGGCGCCCGGTCTCGGGGCCACCACCAGACTTCTCATCCAGCAGCATCCGGCAACCTATACCGGTATCGAACGCGACCGCGACGCTGCCCATCTCGTCCAGCATCTGCTCCCCCAGCCCCAATACATCTGCCGGGTGGGCACGGCCCAAGCCACCGGCCTGACGGATTGCAGCACCGATGTCGTATTCGGCGAGGCATTCCTCACCATGCAACCCGAATCGGTCAAACGCGGTATCGCGGCCGAGATCTTCCGCATTCTCGAACCAGGCGGACGCTATGGACTCCACGAGCTGGCATTCCAGCCGGGCACGAGCAGCGCGCGCCAGGACGAGATTCGCTCCCATCTCGCATCCACCCTGCACGTGGGCGCCCGCCCGCTGACGATACCGGCGTGGCAACATCTTCTGGAAGACGCCGGGTTCCAGATCGACCGGCAAACCACCGCACCGTTCCGATTGCTCCAACCCCGCCAAGTCATCCGGGACGAGGGCCCGGCTCGCGCGGCTCGCATCTTCGCCACCGCCGCCACCCAACCCGCCATCCGCGCCCGGATGAAGGAAATCCGCGCCTGTTTCCTGGAACACGAACACGAGCTCTGCGCCGTCGGCCTCATCGCCCACAAGCCCTGACTCGCCGCCGGCTCAGTCCAACCGCGATGGCCTCCAGCCACGCCGCCACATGCAATCCGTCCCCGCGAGCCTGCTCCCCAGGTGCGCGGAGGAGCAGGCAACCCGAGCGGATCATCTGCATCGGCCACTCTCGTGATGAGATTCGCTCTACCGATCCAGTTCCGCCAGATCCTCCAGCGCCTTCACCGCCGCTTCCACCAATATCCCGGCCGCTTCCGGCGTGAATGGCGAGGTATCGACCTCGTACCCCTTTTTCGGATAGTCCTCCGGCATGGGAATATAGCCGGCCCATCCCCCCACATATCCGCCGAACCAGGTAAACGGGAAGGGCGACCGCTTCTTGATCTCCTTGCCAATATCCTGGAATGGTTCTCCCTCGGTGCCGATGAACACCGCCGGACCGATCTGCAACACATTGAGTTCCACGGTCGCTTCCGTCATTCCGTCGAATGCCTGCACATGCCGGAAGGCCATATTGGCCCGTTTCACCACGAAGGTCGCAGCCTCGATTTCCTTCGGGTCGGCATGTCGCGCTTTGAGCGAATCGAGCGCTTCTTGCGCTTGCGTCAATCGCGCTTCGGCCATGTCGAAGGGCATCAGCTCCATCAGCGGTAGATTCACCGTCGTGGTCGCCGCCCGCACCACTGGAGTCGGACCCTCGTCGGTGTCATAGGTCCACTTGCCCAGCGACGCGCCCGATTCCCAGACCTTCTCATGCCGGTAGGTGCGCTTCGGCAGCTGGATCTCGTTGTAGACGATCACCGCTTCCGCGCCCACACTCGTGCCCAATCGCCGGATGACCCCGATATCGTCGGTGAATCCCTCGGGTCCGGGACCGATGTCGCCTGTCGCGCCCTGCGCGAACATCGTTGGCGCGCCGGTCAGCGTTTCGACCGTACGTTTCAGATGACCGGGCCAATCGGCGGACAGTTGCTTGTTCGATGGTCCGAGCGTGGTCGGATGCATCGTGTATCCGACTGCCGCCACGATCGGCGAACCATCGGTCGCATCGATCCGCATCACGAACACCTCCGGATCGATCGGTCCACCGGGATTCGTGCCAGTCACCGTGCGCCCGTCCGGTGCGGTTTCGCGGCGGTTGACTGCCACGAAGCTCTCGCCCCGCCCGACCCCGACGCGCGCCGGTCGCAGTTTCTCGACCGCCAACCGGGCCGCGCCCGCGGCGTAATCGGGAATGGTCGCGTAATAGGCCGCCATCGCCTCGTTCCCGGCCTTGGCCCAATTCCAGCTACTCGGTGGCGGACCGGCATGGTTGTGGGTCACGCTCACGCGCACCATCTCCGCGGGAATGCCGGTCTCCTCCGATACCCGCTGCTGGATACGCTGCGTTTCCGGGGTCGAGAGAATGATCAGATCGAAATCGATCCATGCCGCCCGTCGCTCGCCATCGTCCACCACCAGCGCGGTGCAGGTCAGCGGCGCTTCGACATCCTCCGCGAAAACATGCAGCTGCGCCCCCCAGCTCGCATGCGGAACCGCCAGCGGCGGGGTGATATCGACCCGCGCCACACCTGCCTGGAATGTTGTCATCGAGACTCTCTTTCTGCCCGTGAGCGGAAATAGGAATTGGGAAATAGGAAATAGCTTTTCGCTATGAGCAATCGGTACCATCATTTCGATTGGCAGCGCGATTACTCGACCATTTCCTATTTCCCAATTCCTATTTCCCGTTTCCGTCCGTTCGTTATCGTTCCCTCAACCGCGGATCGAGCACGTCGCGCAATCCGTCGCCCAGGAAGTTGAACCCCAGCACCAGGATGGCAATCGCCAATCCGGGGAAGATCGCCATCCAGGGAGAGATTTCCATATAGGTCCGGGCGATATTCAGCATCCCGCCCCAAGTCGGTTCCGGCGGTTGCGTTCCCAGCCCCAGGAAGCTCAACGCCGCCTCGGACAAAATGGCGCTGGAGAGATAGAGCGTGGTCAACACGATCATCGGCGCCAGCACATTGGGTATCACATGCTGGCGCACCAACCGCCAGTTGCTCGCTCCCAGCACCCGGGCGGCTTCCATATAGACCTCGCCCTTGACGGAGAGCACCGATCCCCGCACCACCCGCGCAAACGCCGGCGCATAGATGATGCCAATGGCGATCATTGCATTGCGCCGGCTCGGACCGAGCAATCCGGAAATCACGATCGCCAGCACGATCCCGGGAAACGCGAACATGATGTCCACCAGCCGCATCGTCCAGGTATCGATCCAGCGACCGAAATACCCGGCCAGCAACCCCATAATCCCCCCGATGATCAGGGAGATGGCAACCGCCAGAATACCGACCTGCAATGACACCCGGGACCCAAAGACGATCCGCGAAAAGGTATCGCGTCCCAGCTCGTCGGTGCCCATCAGATGTTCCCGGCTGGGACCGAGCAGACGAGTCGCCCCTTGAGAGGCGGGATCGTAGGGCGCAATCAGCGGGGCGAAGATCGCGATCAACACCGTGGCCAGCACGATGATCGCGCCGGCGATTCCGATCGGATTGCGCCACCGCTTCGGAAATTTCCACCAGGGAGTGACCGCTCGCGCGACGCGCCCCTCGGCAATGACATCGGGAGTAGTGCTGACGACGCTCATCCGAGTTTGATCCGCGGGTCGAGCCATGCATAGAGCACATCGACGATGAGATTGATCAGCACGAAGACCACCGCCAGATAGAGGGTGGCCGCCTGCACCAGCGGATAGTCACGATTGAAGATTGCCTGTAACAGGGTGTTCCCCACTCCATTGAGACCGAATACGACTTCGACGACCGCCGCCGAACCCATCAGACCGCCCAACTGAAACCCGATGACCGTGATCACCGGGATCATCGCATTCTTGAGCGCATGCCGGTAGAGAATCGGCTGTCCGGCTAACCCCTTCGCTTTGGCGGTGCGCACATAGTCCTGCCCGAGCACCTCCAGCATGGTAGTGCGGGTCATGCGCATGGTGATCGCCATCAGCGGCACCGCCAGCGCGATCGATGGCAGGATCATCTGCTGCAGATTGCCGACCGGATCCCGGGTGAAGGGGATGAACCGAATGGAGGGAGTCCAACCGAAGAACTTCGAGGTAATGAGCAGCATCAGGGTCGCCACCCAGAAATTGGGCAACGAAAGCCCGACCAGCCCGCCGACCCGCGCTCCGAAGTCGAAGAACGTATCGCGCTTGACCGCCGAGATCACGCCCAGCGGAACGGCGATGGCGGTCGAAATGATCAATGCCAGCACGGCCATCTCGATCGTGATCGGCAGCGCGTGGGCCAGAATCTCACCAACTGGTTTGCCCGACCGGAGCGAATTGCCCGGATCGCCGCGCAACAGATTGCCGAGCCATTTCACATACTGAACGGGAATCGGATCGCTCAATCCCATCGCGTCGCGCAGCTTCTCTTTCGAAGCCGAGGAAACCGTGCCATCCGTACCGGCGATGATATCGACCACATCGCCCGGCAGCAGCCGGAGCATTGCGAAGATGAGCAGGCTCATCCCGATCAGCGTCGGAATGAGCAGGGCGAGACGTTGGAGAATGTACTTGGACAACGACGTGGTTCCTGTCGATCCAGCCGGTCAGCCCGGATCGCGTTTTTGACGAACGGAAGCCGCCTGCGCGGCGGCTCCCGTCGCATTGCGAAATGGTGTGCGCCTAGCCCTCGGCCACGCAGGCGGTGCGCAACCCCGGATTGTTGTTGTCGAACGACACGTACATACCGGTTAGCCGCTGGTTGACCACCTGGAATTTGAACGGTTGCGTCAGATAGAGATTCGCAACATCTTCCGCGATGATCTCCTGCATCCGCTGGTACATCGGCACCCGGGCCGCTTGATCCAGCTCGACCAACGCCTGATCGTAGAGCTCGTTGAATTCCTCGTTGTTGTAGCCGTCGCCGAACCAGACGACATTCAACGCCGTACCCTGGCGGAAGTCGATGACATAGCCCGAGGGATCGCCCCGCATCCCGCGCCCGGTCGATTGCCACTCGAAACTGCCATTGCCGTTGTTTTCGGCAAATGTGCCAATCTCCAGGGGAACCACCTTTGCCTTGATATTCAGCGCCTTGACCGCCTCGGATACGATCTCCGCGTTCTGGGTGTAATGCCGAGGCACGGCGATCGACTGCAGCTCGACCTCGAAGCCATCTTCATAGCCAGCATCGATCATCAGTTGCTTGGCGGCGTCGACATCGTTCTTGTACAGCTCGGTCAGGCGCTCCAGCGACAATGGATAATCACCGTATCCCGGCGGGATCGCCCCGGTGATCTCGGCCTTGCCGCCGAAGACATTGGCTTTGATCACTTCCCGATCGACCACCATATTGATCGCCTGGCGCACTCGGACATCGCGCCATGGCACCTCTTCGGTCATCTCGAACTGGATCACATTCGGGACCGAAGTCGTCCCCTCGAGAACGGTCAGCGTGTCATCGCCCTCCAGCGTCGTAACGACATCCGCGCTGAACGTGCCGCCATCGATCTCGCCCGACCGCAGCGCGGCCACCCGAGTCTGCTCTTCTGAAAGGACCTTGAGGGTGAGATTGCTGATACAGGGAATGCCGGGATTCCAATAATCCGGATTGGCTTCCATGACGATCGCGTCATCCTGAACATATTCGACCAGTTTGAACGGACCGGTGCCAATGGCTTCGCTGAGCGGATTGTTGGTTTCGTAGAAATTCTCCGGCACCACCGGTGTATAGACGCCCCAGGCAAGCACGCCGATCAACGTCGGATCGACGGTGCTCATGTTTACGCGGACCGTGTAGTCGTCGACGATATCGGTGCTGGCGACATTCGCCAGATAGCCGATGGTCACACCCGGTTCAGGCGGGGTTACGGCCAGATCCATCGAGTACTTCACATCGGCGGCCTTCATTTCGTTGCCGTTGTGGAATTTCACGCCCTGGCGCAGATGGAAGACGTAATTGCCGTCCTCATCGCTCTCCCATGACTCCGCCAGACCGGGAACGACGTTGAGATCCCGATCCCACATCACCAGGGTGTCGTAAAAGAACTCGCGACCTTGCCAAACGATACCGCCGATGGCGCCAAATGGCAGCAGGCTCGGCGGCGGGGAATCGAGCGCCCAGACGATATCACCGGCCGGGGCCGCGGCATCCTGGGCCGAAACCTTCGCCAACTGCGAGATCGTCAGCCCACCGCCAATGGCGGCGCCGGCGGTCAGCGCGCCGCTCGCCTTGAGCATATCGCGACGGGAAAATCGCCCGCGGGCGATATCGATCAGAAATCCCAGGTCGTTATCGTGTTCGGCCATCGTTGCCCTTTCGGAATTCTGCGTGCCGGTCGGTTCGACCGGTCATCGGGTCGGGTGGCTCGGCGGGCCGAGCCGGAAATCCTGAGCGAGTCCGGCATTTCGATACCGGGATACCCTCTCCTCCTCTCTCGAAGGCTGTTGTCGAAAGTAATTTAGCAAATTCTGGTAAACAGTCTCCAGTCTGGTTTCGAGCGAACATGATACCAGCAGCGTTCGCTCTGTGGACAAGGGGATTGGAACTGCCATTCATTCGGACAGGAGGCGGGCGGGTGCCCGAAGCGCCGTCGTGTCTGGCGACACGACGAGAATCGATGCCGCTTCGGGGAACCGGCGCAGGGGCTCCCATCCGCGATCGACCCGATCCCGTCCTGCCAGTGGCGCCTGCGCGATCCGGGAAATAACACGAATTCCAGATGACGGCTCAGGAGCAGGAGCCCAGCCTTGAACGGCTGGGAACGCTCGGAGCATCGAGCCCCTGCCGAAGGGTTCGAGCGGATTCCGTAGATGATCTCCGGACACGAACAGGAGCCGCCCAAGAAGGCGGCTCCTGTCGATTCGCATGGTTGCCGGGTCTACCCCTCGGCCACGCAGGCGGTGCGCAGGCCGGGATTCGTATTCCCGAAGAATACATACATCCCGGTCAAGCGACTGTTGACCACCTGGAATTTGTACGGCTGCGTCAGATAGAGATGCGGCACATCCTCGGCGACGATCTCCTGCATCCGCTGATACATCGGCACCCGGGCCGCTTGATCCAATTCGGCCAGCGCCTGATCGTAGAGCTCGTTGAACTCCTCGTTGTTGTACCCATCACCGAACCAGGTGACATTCTGCGCGGTGCCCTGGCGGAAGTCGATGACATAGCCCGAGGGATCGCCCCGCATCCCGCGCCCGGTCGCCTGCCATTGGTACGATCCATCGCCGTTGTTCTTGACGAAGGTCCCGATTTCCAGGGGCACGACATTGGCCTTGATATTCAACGCCTTGACCGCTTCGGAAACGACTTCGGCATTCTGCGTGTAATAGCGCGGCGCGGCGATCGCCTGCAGCTCGACTTCGAAGCCATCCTCGTAGCCAGCATCGATCATCAGTTGCTTGGCCGCGTCGACATCGTTCTTGTACAGCTCGGCCAGACGCTCCGGGGAAAGCGGAAATTCCCCATAGCCCGGCGGGATCGCCCCGGTGATTTCGGCTTTGCCGCCAAAGACATTGGCTTTGATCAGCTCGCGATCGACCACCATGTTGATCGCCTGCCGCACCCGCACATCGCGCCACGGCACGCCCTCTTCGGCGGTCTGGAACTGGATCACATTCGGGGTCGAAACCGCGCCCTCGAGAATCGTAAGGCTTTCATCCCCTTCCAACGTCATGACCACATCGGCGCTGAACGTGCCGCCATCGATCTCCCCCGACCGCAGCGCCGCCACCCGGGTCTGCTCTTCGGTCAGAGCCTTGAGGGTCAGTTTCTGGATGCAGGGAATGCCGTCATCCCAGAAATCCGGATTCGCTTCCATGACGACCACATCGTCCTGAACATACTCGACCAGCTTGAACGGACCGGTGCCGATCGCCTCGCTGAGCGGGTTGTAATCGTCGTAGAAATTCTCCGGCACGATCGGCATATATCCGCCCCACGCCATCGTTCCCGGGATCGCGGGGTCGGGTTGTTTCATATTCACCCGCACCGTCAGATCGTCGATGATGTCGGTGCCCTCGATATTCCCCAGCACCGAGATGACGAACCCGGGTTCCGGCGGGTTGATCGCCAGATCCATCGAGTACTTCACATCGGCCGCGGTCATCTCCTTGCCATTGTGGAATTTGACGCCTTCGCGCAGATGGAAGATGTAGTTGCCGTTCTCGTCGGTTTCCCACGAGGTCGCCAGCCCCGGAATCTGATTCAGATCCCGATCCCACATCACGAGGTTGTCATACAAGAACTCGCGCCCCTGCCAATGCGCCAGCGTTCCCGCGCCGAAGGGCAGCAGATTGGGCGGCGGTGCTTCCAGGGCGAAGACGATCTCCCCGGCCGGAGCCGCGGCGTCCTGCGCCGAAACCTTCGCCAGCTGCGAGATCGTCAGCCCACCGCCAATGGCGGCGCCGGCGGTCAGCGCGCCGCTCGCCTTGAGCATATCGCGACGGGAAAACCGTCCGCGCGCCAGATCGATCAGAAACCCCAGGTCATCGTTATGTTCGGCCATGCTTGCCCTCTCGAGTCGAACGAACCGGCTACCTGTGCCGGAAAACAGCCATCGATCCGGCATGACGGCGCCGGTAAGCCGCACTCCTCCCCTCTCCACACCTCCGAATGCAACCGAGCATTTTCCTGTAAATAATCGACAGGTTCTGCTGCGAGCCGCCATGATACCAGCCGGATGCGCTTCGTGAACGAATCCGGCGTCGTCCACCCGCCCGAATTCCGCGGCATCGCCCCACGCCAACTCGGAGTGCCGCGCGCTGCGCAACGATGCACCCGAGATGCGCGCTTCCCCACGTTATGCCAGTGGGTTCCCTATGAATTCAGCGCCCGATCCAGCACATTCTTCGTGATCCGCGACGTGTATTCGTCCACCAGCAAGGAGGCCGGCCAGGTAATCGACCCAACCGAAAACACCGATCCGCCGGAGGGCAGGTCGTATTGCACGATCTCGGCGCCCCCATCCTCGGGATTGAGCCCCTTGGCCAACAACCGCGCGCCCTCCGGAGACGAACCGCTCATCTTGTCGGTCTCGTGTCCCGACGCGCCGCCCCAGGCCCGTTCCTGCAAGCCGTTCTTGCCGAAGATGTCCCCATTCTTGAGTCCCGTGCCCGCAAACACCCAATGATCGGTGTCGATCGCCCGGTACGGCGCCGCAGTCATGATCCCGGTTTCGGTCGTCACCACCCCCAGCAGCGCCGCCTCGCTCTTGTAGCGCCGGTGCATGCGACTCTCGATGACCGCACCTGTATCCGGATCGGTATAGGCCATGTCGCCCCCCGAGGTCGGCATGTAGTTATCGAACTTCAGCGCGCTGCCGTCGTCCAGAAACTCGACCTCGCAATTCAGCCCATTTCCGCCCAGATAGAGAAAGTGGCCGCCGTCCCGCCGCACCCATTCATCGATGCGGCGGTATTGCTCGCGCGACCAGTATTCGGGATGGACGCTCGCAACGACGGCGGTATATCCCGCAAGATCGAGCTCGCCGGTATGCAGGTGCCAGTCACTAAAGACATCGTACCCATACCCCTCGCGTTCCAGCCAGCCCAGCAGCCGCCATTCCGCCGGCGCCAGGTGGCACCCCTGCCGCCCGGCGATCGGATCGGTCACCTCGGTTCCCTCGGGAATGCTGTTCGCCGGTTCCGGCCGTTCGAAATGCACCGGTGGATAGGCTTCGTCCGGAAAGCTCCATTCGCCGAAGGTGTCGATGGCCGAATAGCGGAGCATATCCTGCCGCGCGTTGACGACTGGAACCGGCGGCAACCCGGCCGAGTTCACATAGTTGCTGCGCCCACCGAAATTGTTATAGGCATTCCATGTATTGGTCGACATGATGACCGCGATCGGATTCGCCGGCTCGGCGGGAGCGACCACCCAGGGGAACGAAAAGAACCGGCCCGTCTCGCTTTTCGCTTCCAGATAATAGAGCCCCGACCGCTCCGGTCCGGTGACGAACTGGGTCAGATGCGGATTGCCATACCCGGTCTTGTTCCAGGCGACTCCGGTCTGCACATAGTCGCCGTCGGGGGTGATCTGCATCACCGCCCGCGGACCGTGCTCGTCGAACCAGCCCAGCATGGCGATGAATTCCTTCCGCAGCCCATATCGCCAGAGCGACAGCTTGTAGGGCTCGTGCGAATGGACCCGGAATTCCGAGCGCTCCCCGGTTCTGACCGATCTCGGCCAGACGTAGCCGAGCAGACAATCGGACAGCAGGCGAAATTGATACGGTTCGCGCTGTGGCAGATCGAGCAGCACGCTCTTCGAACCGAACCCATCCTTCACCAGCGTGAACCGGTAGCGCCCCGGTTCGAGCTCGGCGTGGATACCGCCCCGCGGCGTGGAATGTACGACCTCGACCAGCTCACCATCCCGGTCGATCTCGACCGCCACACCGGACAATGCCACATAGCGCTCATCGCTCACATACCCGACCAGCATCCTCTTCCCCCGTCGTCGCCGGTGATCTCCCGGCCAATTCTGCCGCGGAGAGCTTATCGGAATCGCGGTCGCGCCGCTTCCGGTCCGCCGGCTCTCGAAATCCTCGCGACGCGGAAGCCGGTGGTACGCTCGAAGCGGGGCGCTCATCCTTGTCAGGCGGGACCGTGCCGGGTCCGGCTCATCTTCTCCAGCGCCCTTTCTTCTTATCCGGCTAGCGCCGAGCAGAAAGGACATCGGATGCCGCTCCATCTCTTTCAGCACGAGAAGAAACCGTCGTCGCTGCGCGTCTTCGCCGAAACGGCCGCCTTCGTCGCCGGAGTCAACACCATAGGTGCCGGAGCGGGCATCCTGGCCGGCAGCGGCGCGGACAGCGAGTGGTACCAGTCGCTCGAAAAGCCGTCCTTCCAGCCACCGAGCTCGGTGTTCGCGCCGGTCTGGACCGCCCTCTACACCATGATGGGCGGCTCGCTGTCGATCCTCTGGCGCGCCCGCAAACGGAATCCCGCCGCGAATCCGGCCATGCAGCTTTTCGCAATCCAATACCTGATGAATCTCGCCTGGAGTTTTCTCTTTTTCCGCTGGAAGAATCCCCGGTCCGCCTTCGTCGAGATACTGGTGCTGAACGTCGTCATCGTGCTCACCATCCTGGCCGCCTGGCGCGTTTCCCGGACCGCCGCGCTGCTGCTAATTCCCTATCTACTCTGGACCGGATTCGCCACCGTTCTGAACGGCACGATCTGGCGCATGAACCGCTGACTCACGCCACGACATTCGATTG
>JBIQLF010000056.1:0-18954 GCA_044464585.1 Thermomicrobia bacterium | reverse complement strand
CCCACGACTCAAAACCCCACGATCCCCTTCACGGCCAGCATCCCTCCGAAGAACGCCAGCACCACCGCATTGATCGACCGCTGATGAGCGCCCATCCAGTCGCGCAGCCGTTCCAGCATCGTTTCGCCGCGGTCACCCATGCCATAGCGAACGGCGAGCGGCGCCAGCAGGGGCCAGATCATCAGCACGCACAACAGGGCCAGCAGGATGAATTCCTCCGGCGAATCGGTGTCCGCCTCTTTGATGATCGCCGTGCCCGCGACCAGCAATGACAACTGCCGCACCGAAACGAACACGGTCAGCAGACATGCGCCGAAGAGCACGGGCGCATTCAACCGGCGGAACCGGTCGAGCAACCCGCGCTGATTTTCCTCGGTGGGCACCTGCCCAAAGGCAATCGTGTAGATCGCGGCCAGCATCAATCCGATCCCGGCGATGAGAAAGATCGCCGGGATCGCCTCGTGCTGGTCGAGCCGACCCGGCGACGGAGCTTTCGGGAGTTGATGCAATGCAAAGAGCGAGGCGAATCCGAAGATGAGCAACCCCAGATAACGCCCGGTCACCACCGCCAGCGCCCGCTTGGCATTGCCATCGGCGGCCAGCAGCACGGTGACGAAGATCACCATCGTCGGGGTGATCGCTGCCAATGAGAGCGGAACGAATTGCAGGAGCGCGAGAATCAAGGATATCCCCCAGGTTCGGACACCAATCGACTCCCTTCCGCTCGCTACCGCCTTGCTCCGCCCGGAGCGCAGCGCGATCCGGGAGCATACCGCGCCACATGAACGCGAAGGTGCGCCGCGCCCCGGGCGTTCCCCGACCTGCCCCTCCGGCCGCATCGCCATTCATACGGCGGAAGCCAGGGGCACTTTGTATTTTTATGGCGTTTCCCTCAATAAGCCACATTTCCGAGTTTGCGCTCTGTCGGTGCTATAGTACTCGTGTGCACGCCATCGCTGCTTCCATGGGTCATCGTGCCAATCGAGGCGGCAAAATGGCAAGGGAGAGTGAGGAGAACGAGCCTTGGACAACAACCGATTCGATAATCTCACGCGTTTGTTAGGCGAAGGAACCGACCGAAGGCGCGTCCTCCGGATGCTGTTCGGAGGTGCCGGTGCGCTCACCGTCGCCGGTGCGACCGGGCGCTTGGCAAGCGCCGAGGCCTGCGATCCCAATGCGGGGGACATCACGTGTCCACCTGGCAGCCACCATGCGGGGAAATCCAAGAAACCCGACGGAGGGTGTTGTAACGGTAATGGCAATTGCTGTAGCAATATCTGTACCGGTGGAGTGTGCGTCAGCGGCTCGTCGCCGGAGTGCGAAACAGCGGCGGACTGCGGTGCGCAGCCAGACAGCTGCACCGAGTGGCTCTGTGTCGATGGTACCTGTGAGCTGAATGGTGGCTGTCCAGCAGACGAACTGTGCTGCCCGGCTCAGGGCGGTTCGTGCGCCGAATGCTGCGATAATAGTGATTGCCCAACTGGCGCCCCGATTTGCTACAACCCGGGCGATCCCACCAACGCCTATTGCGTCGAGTGTGTCGTAGATGGTGATTGCGGGCCGTGCGAATCGTGCCAGGTTGGCACCTGCGTTCCCTACGCTCGCTATTGCGAAGCGACTCAGCTGTGCTACGACCCGAGCACTGATGGCTGCTGTCCTGGCACCGAAGACGGCTGCGGGAGCTGCTACGAATGCTCCAGCAACAGTACCTGTGTAGCCATCGAATGCGGGCAGTGTGAGTCGTGTGAGGGAGGAACCTGTACCCCATACGCCGAATACTGCGAGGAGGGTGACTACTGTTATTCCACCATGGAAGGCGGGTGCTGCACCGACAGCGAGTGCGGTGACGACTTCTGTATCGATCGCACATGCAGTCCTTGCCCGAGCGGCACCGAGTACTGCCCTGAGGATGGCGGCTACTGCTATTCCACGATGACCGGCGGATGTTGCACCGACAGCGAGTGTGGCGCCGAGGTCTGCACGGACAGGCATTGCTGCCCGCCGGGCGACAACTTCTGCCCCGATGGGGACTACTGCTACAGCCAGCGCACCGGCGGCTGCTGCACCGATGACGAATGCGGCGACTGCCAGAGCTGCCATGATGGTGTCTGCGGTGGCGACTGCAGCCAAAGCGAGGAATGTTGCTACGGCGAGTGCGTTCCGTTCGACACCTGCTGCCAGGGTTTCGGAGATACCTGCGGCGTTCTGGAGGTTACCAGCGCGGGCGGTGATCGTCAGTACGATTGCTGCGATGGTCTCCTCTGCTGCTTCGGCCAGTCGACCAATGTCTGCGGCGAGTGCTGTGCCGATAGTGATTGCAAGGCTGCCCCGGGTGGTGTCTGCAATGCATTCCAGTGCGAGTACCCGACCTGCGAAGGCAAATATGAGACCTGCCATAGTGATAGCGAGTGCTGCCACGGGCTGAAGTGCCGCGATGGCGTCTGCAAGCATCCGCGCGCGCCACACAAACCACACAAGCCCCACAAACCGTCGAAGCCCAGCGCCCCGGTCGAGACACTTCCTGCCACCGGTGTGAAAAACGGTGGAAACGATGCCGGGAACGCCCTGGGCGTGACCCTGGCCGCCAGCGCCGCCGCACTGCTGGCCGCGAAACACCTGCGCCAGACGTCCACCGAGGAAGCCGGCGACGAGGCATAGCCGTCGGGATTTTCCAGACGAACGAATCGAAGGCGCGGACAGCAATGTCCGCGCCTTCGTCATTTCCGGTCTCCGAGCTCTCGGGGTCCCGCGATACCAAACGACCGGCCGCACGGAATGTTGCACTCCAGGCCCGAGCGCTCCCCCATTCGGTTTCCGCCTCGCGGTTCACCTATGCTTGGACGCAGGACCGGATTTCATCAGGAGCGCGCAATGCCCATTCCCATCGACCATATCGAGGTCCAGCGGTTGCTGGCGAAGGGCGCGACGTTGATCGATGTTCTTCCGGAGGAGGAATTCGAAAACGAGCATATTGCCGGGGCCATCCATTTGTCCCTGCGCACACTCGACCAGTCCACCACCGCTCATCTCGGCAAGCACGATCCGGTCATCGTCTATTGTTGGGATATGCAATGAGACCTCAGCACCCGAGCCGCGTGGCGGCTCGCCAGCCTCGGATTCACCGATGTCTACGATTACCGTCCCGGTGAAATGGACTGGATCGCCTTTGGGCTCCCCACGGAGGGCAAGAAGGCAAAGGTGCTCCGCGTCCAGGATGTGATGCGGCGCGATGTGCCAGTCTGCGCATTGGGCGATTCGATCGGAACGGTTCGCGCCACGGTCGAGCAGCGGGGTTGGACCATCTGCGCCGTCATCAACGACGAACGGGTGATCCTCGGGCTCCTGCACAGCGCGGCCTGGGATGCGCCCGGCGACACGCGGGTCGAAGCGGTCATGAGCAACGGACCGCCGACCACCCGCCCGAATACCTTCATCGACGATATGGTCGAACGGCTGCGCACGCGCCAGACCCCCGGTATTCTGATTTCCGATTCGATCGGTGTGTTGATGGGCTATCTCTGGACTGCTGACGCCGAAGCTGCACTCGCCACCGGCAACTGCGCGCACACCTGGACCGATCGGGACTGCTGTCCTTCGGAAGTGGGATAAGCCGCTGGTATCGTCCCGCCGTCGCGAGCACAAATCGAGGGATCCTGTCGTTTTCACCCGGACCCCAGGCCTTCTAACGAATCCGCTCGAACCTTTCGGTATGGGCTTGGTGCTCCGAGCATTCCCAACCTCGAACGGCTGGGCTCCGCTTCCTGCGTCAATCTTCCGGATTCCGTATGAGGGGTAGTAGCCCAGCGTTTCAACGGTGGGAACGTGCGGGGCGATGGTGGATATCCCGCAGGGTCCAAGAAGCGGATTCCGTATGAGATCTCGGACCGGCGAAGACGTCTTGCGATCCGAACCGGCGCGGCGGTTGTTCCGGTGCTACACCGGCCTGGGGCCCGAGACCGCGAACGAGGGGGACGCCAAACGCCCGGGGAGTTCCCCGGGCGTTTGCGCCATTCCGATCGTCCGGTGTTGGCCGCTATGCGGAAACCGGACCGAGATACCGGCCCGCGACCCAGCCAGTCACGGAGTCGGTCGTTGTGACCTCGAACCAATACATCCCGTCGATCACCTGTGGATCGGTGGAGAGCACGTTCACCTGGGCGCCCTGGGCGAGACTGGTGAGGATGCTGTTGCCCGAACCAGCCGCGCTGCGCAGATTCACCGGTCCGTCGGCGACCACCGCCACTTCTCCGAGAGCGAAGCCACCGGACACATATTCCGTGGCGACATAGCCGGTGACACCGGCGTGCTCGACCTGATTCCAGGCATATCCGTCGGCCATCGTGGCGCCGCCGAGCACCAGCAGACCGTCGCCATCGCCCAGGCTGGCCAGTGTCTGGCCGCTGGTGCTGGGCGTATCGCGCAGGTTCAGCGGGGGATCGCTGACGAAAATCCAGTCGCCGGCGCCGTAGTCGCCGCTCGGTGGGGCCACCGGCGGGGCGTCCGAAAGGGCCAGATATTCCGCCGAAGCCCAACCGGAGACGACGCCGCTGACATCGATGGTGTACCAGTCCCGGCCGTCGGCCGTGGTCGGTCCACCGGTGATGACCGCGCTTGTGCCCTCGTGGATGGTGGAAAGCACGGTGCTGTTCAGCCCGGCGGCATCGCGCACATTCAACGAATCGGTATCGACATAGACCACGTCGCCACTGGCGAATCCGAGTTTCTGCAGGAACTCACCGGCCACCCATCCAGCACTGCCCGAAGCGGCGGTGGCCGCATACCAGGCATAGCCATCGGATGATGTCGGACCGCCGGTGATGTTCACGGTGTCGCCGGTCTGCAGTACGGTCACGACCGCATTGCCCGTGCCCGCGGCGGAGCGCAGGTTGACCGGACCATCGACCACCGCGGCGCGGTCGCCGATCGCCAGCGAGCCCTCGGCCGGGGGATTCGGATTCGAAACCGACTCGATGAAATCGGCCGCGACCCAGCCAGCGGTCGAATCGGCGGTCTGCACCTGATACCACGCGCGCCCGCCATTGGCGGTGGGACCGCCGACCACGGTCAAGAGCGATTCCTGCGGAAGCGATTGCACCACGGCGGAGCTGGTGCCCGCGGATGCGCGCAGATTCACCGGACCGTCGAAGACGACGACCTGATCGCCCACGGCGAACGTGGCGTCGGGTCCGGCATCGAGCTGCAGGAAATCGACCGCAACCCAACCACTCTGGCTGGCGTCGGTTTTGACCTGGTACCAGTTGTAGCCATTGGCCGCGGTCGGACCGGTCACGACTGTGAGGGTTGTTCCTTGCGGAAGGGAGGCGATGGCGGAGGCGCTGGTTCCGGCAGCCGAGCGCAGATTGACCGGGCCGTCGAAAACGATCACCTTGTCGCCAGCAGCGAAGACATCGCCGGTGCTGGCGGGCGCCACCGTCTCTGGTTCGCTGGCCGATTCGACCGGCGCCGAGGAGGCTTCATTCTGAGTATCGGCGGGAACCGCCGTGCTGGTTGGGGTGGGGGATGGGCGCAGTCCCGCGGTTGCTTCCGGGGTCACCTGCGGTTGGCCGGCCGCCGTGGTGGGCGCGGGCGGTTCGATGACCGGCGCATCGGCTGCCATCAAGAGATACATATCCAGAAAGGCGGACGGATTGCTGGAACTGGTGGTGAATCGATAATCGAACGAACCCGATTGACCCGAGACCACGCCGGTTCCCTGCACCAGAAACGCGGTCGTACCGGTTGGCAGGGCGCCGTGGGTGAATCCCCACTCATCGGTGGCCGAACCCGAACCAGTCGTGGACCAGCGGAAGGTGTTGCCATCCAGATCGGCGTCGGCCATGGTCAGCGGCGCGTTGTTGCCATTGACCGACGTGATGGTGACATCGACGCCGCTGGTAATCGGAGAGCAATCTTTGGTGACCATTTGTTGAAGGGTGACCCCGGGAGGACACCGGAAGACATCGAGCGCAATGGCGCGATCCGGCTTGTCCTGCGCGGCGGCGGGAAGCCTCTGGAGTGCTGGTGTGACAAGCAGTCCAGTCGAAAGTGCCAGTGCGGCAATCGCGTATCGGAGACGTTGCTGCATTCGGAAACCCCCAATTCCGTCGCGTGACGACGCCCTTCATCGTCGTCGCGGCCCATTATACGCATGGAACATCGATTTTGTAAGGGGGGCTGTGCGGGAAATGGTGCGTACGGACGCGGGGTATTGTGTCGTTCTTGTCAAAATCTGGATGGATGTATGTCTTTTGGTCAGGGCGGGCGGCAAGGAGCGGGCGGCAGGAGGAGGAGCGAGGCCCCGTCGAGGCCGATGTCCCGGTCAGCCCCGAGGAGATGCACAGGCTGGCGATCGAGGGCCGGGGTGAGTCCGCCCGGCCCTCGATATACCGTGGACGATGGTCGATCGGAAGACCGGGTCGTCCGCCAGCAATTCATCGGCATGCCAATGCATCTATCAGCCAGCGATGGGACCGCCCCCACCACACGCATCGAGGTCTGGTACACAGACACTGTCGCCACCGAGACCGACGCATTTCCCGCAGGGGCCACAATCCAGCGGGGTTTCCACGCACATTCCGTCCTGGCAGGTTCCCGCGTGGCAGGACTGCGTCGCCGGACACGCCCCGCCATCGCCATACGACACCAGCGCACAAGCCACCCCGGTGTCCGTTGGCACACATTGATAGAGATTGCAGGGAATCTCGGTTACCGCGCCACCGGGTGGACATTCGATCGTCTTCATGGAGCTGCACTGACCGCCTTCGCAATGGCCGCTGCTGCAGCCGTTCCGGCAAATGGCGCCATCCGGAACGGGTACACAGATTCCGCCCGAACAAACCTCACAAAGACCGCAAGCGCTCTCACAGGAGGCAGGACAGTCGCCGCAATCGAGTGTGGTATTGCAGTTGGTGGTCACCGGACCGCATTGCCCATCGCAGTTCGTGGTGACCGTGCAGCCGCACATCCCTGGCGTGCCTCCGCCGCCGCAGGTTTCCGGTGCGCCGCATCCGCCGCATTGCAATGCGAAACCGCAGTTCGTTTCGATCTCACCACACCGACCATCGCATGTCGTGGTTACCAGGCATCCGCAAACACCCGGGACGCCGCCTCCACCGCATGTGTCCGGCGGCTGGCAGCGTCCGCAATCCAGCTCCCGGCCGCAATCGTCGATCAATGCGCCGCAGCTCAGACCGGCGGTTGCGCACGTAACCGCGGAAACGCACGAACACACATGAGGCGTCTCCGATCCGCACGTCGCCCCTGGCGGGCAATCCGCGCTGGAACAACAATCGCCAATGCCCACGCATCGATTGTTGCAAACGAGCTGACCGGCCGGGCAGCAGAGCGCTTCGCCATAACAGGTTCCGTAACAACAGGCGTTGTCGCAACATTGGGCTGCGGGCAGGCAACAATCGGGACCGCATGCGTCCATTCCATCGGGACACACGCATTGCCCGTTCGCAGCAATCTGCTGGCCCGGACAGGACAGGGGCTTGGGGACCGGCGTTGGCCGGCGCGCCGCATCGGCCGCGGATGCGCCCCCCAGACTTGCCAACGCGGCCGCGTTCACCAGTGACGTTTTCAGAAAAGAACGTCTGGAGGTCGCCGTCGCAAACCTGCGAGCCAGCCCATCGAACCGATCGCCATCCATGGAGCGCTCCTTTGCGTTTCGCTCTGCCGGATTCCGCCGTTGGACCCGGCGAGGCTTCCCACCCAATCGCATGTATCGTTCGTGAGCGTCATGATACGCGTATGTATGTCGTGAAGACGCGCCGTATCTGGGGATCGGTGGTCCGCGGCATTCCGCCGGAACCCATACGAACGCCGGAGAGAGCCCAGAAGACTGGAAGTCATGGAGTAGACCCCTCGAATGCCCGGACGTTTCGGGCGCGCGGGGTATGAGCCAAAACGCTCCCGATGCGAGCCTGCGCGAACGAGCTCGGCCCCGCGAGGTGTCTCCGGCGTTCAGTCCCGGTACGCCGCGATCAGGGTGTGTCCGGCTCGGGCCCAGGGAATATCGATTCGGGTAAATCCGGCCTGCCGGAGCCAGTCGATCTGATCGACGAGGGGCGAAGGGATATCCATTTCCGGATCGGGCCAGGTATAGATATTCCAATGGTCGTCCCGGAAGAACTCCCAGGCAGCCGAAGAACCCGACAGCTCGGTCGATTGCCGTTCCACATCCGCGTCCCAGGCGCGCGCCATATGCCGTACTGCCGCCGGACTGGCTGGTTCGACCAGATCGGCAATGAGCAGCCCGCCACCGGATGCGAGCCGGTCGTGCAGATCGGCGAAGAGCGCGCACTTTTCCTCCCCGGTTAGATGGTGAATCGCCAGTGATGAAACGATGGCGCGCAGATCGCGCGGCAGCGCGTCACGCCATTCACGATCCTGCAGCCGAAATGCCTGGGTTTCCCACCGGCCCGGATACGGAGCCAACGTTTTCGCCGTTTCGGCCAACATCTCTTTGGAACCGTCGAGCGCCAGCACGGACGCATGCGGAAACCGCTCCAGCAGGCCCGCCGACAGCCACCCCGATCCGGATGCCAGCTCGACGACCGCGAAGCATTCCGCCGGTTCCGCCGGGATCAAATCCAGGAACGCCGCCAGCAGCTCGTCGCGGCGCGGGGTGAAGATCCTGCCCCGGTCGATGAAGATGTTCGAATCCGCTTCGTCCCACTCGCGTCCGGTCATCACCACCTCCGTTCGTTCCGTCGATCGGAAACGCGGGACCCCACTACCGAAATCCCGCGCGAAACGTCCATTCGATGCCGATCCGGATCAGCATTCGTACGGGAATTCACCGAAGAACGACGACCCCTGCTTCAAATTGGCGCGTGCGACATCCTCGTTCAATGTCAGGCCATGCCCCGGTGCATCCGTCATCAGAATGAACCCATCCACGATCGGCGGTGCGCCATCGACCAGATCCTTCCACCATTCGACATCGTGGGCGTGGAATTCGATGACGAGGAAATTGTTGATGGCGGCGCAGACATGCGCGCCAGCGACGGTGCCGATCGGACTGGCGACATTGTGCGGCGCGATCGGGATGTAATAGGTATCGGCCCAGTCGGCTACCTTTTTCGCTTCCATCAGACCGCCCATCTTCGGAATATCGGGCGCGATGATGCGGGCGGCCTGTTTTTCGATCAGCTCCCGAAAGCCATGCTTGCGATAGAGATTTTCGCCGGTGCAGATGGGCGTGCGGGTGCTGTGGGTGACGAAGCGTTGCGCCTCGATGTTTTCCGGCGGGATCGGATCCTCCAGCCAGAGCAGATCGAACGGCTCCAGCGCTTGCGCCAGCAAGATGGCGTCGTTGACCGAGAATTTCCAGTGCGCATCCATCGCGACCATGATGTCCGGTCCGACCGCTTCCCGCACGGCGGAGACCACATCGACCATCCAGTTGCGTTCGGCCGTGCCAATGGTCCGGTTCCAGGGTTCGCACCACTGGCGGCGGGGGTGGAGATCGTCGGAGATGTCGCGGGTGTAGGGATTGGTGGTATCGAGGTCGAATTTGATGGCGGTGAATCCGGCATCGGCCACCGCCTTGCCGCGCTCGCCGTAGGAGAGCGGATCGAAGGTGGCGCCGGCGTGGCAATCGGCGTAAACGCGGATTTTGTCGCGGTATCTGCCCCCGAACAGGTTGTAGATCGGCGTATTCAGCGCCCGGCCCATCAGATCCCAGAGGGCGATCTCGATCCCGCTGATCGCGGTCACCGTCGCTCCGCCGGTGGACCCCTCACCCGAAAGACAGCGAATCATCAAGTCGACCAGCTTGCCGATATTGAACGGGTTTTCGCCGATCAGCAGCGGCGCCGCCTTGTGCACCAGCTCGGCGACGCCGACCCCCCAATAGGCCTCGCCCAATCCGGTGATCCCCTCGTCCGTTTCGACCCGGACCAGCACCCAGGGGAAATTCCCGTCGATCACGGCGGTACGCACCGATGTGATTTTCACGCGCTCTTCCTTTCGCGTATGCGAACATCGCCGTCGTTGGCGGCGTTGTGCATATGAGATGGAAAGAGTATGGCGGGTCGGGAGCCGGATCGCCGGTGGAATGCGATCGGGGATAGCAATGCTTCGATCGATGGTGTGGACGTTTGGAGCGGGTACCCAAGACTGAAGTCATGGGCTAAAACCCCTTGACGCGGACGTACGCACATCCATGGAGCAGCTTGCTCTTGGACGGCGGCTACACCGAGCTCGGGGATCGGGCCGTCATGAACGCACCTCCTGACGGCCCGATTGGTGGAGTTGGAGTCAATCGGGGCGGTCCACCTCGTCGTAGGTATCGCTCATGACCTGCGCCAGATCGATGGCGTTTGCCAATGCAGCGTCGGGATTGGGAAGACTGATGCTGGAATAACTGACGATCAACGCATCGTCGCGGGTCACATAGCACACCGCCTCGGCCGAGCTGGTGTGCACCACGGTGAGACAGGCATTGTTGTGTTTCAGTCCGTCTCCCTTGCGGGATTCCCAACCGGAACGCGCCAGGCCACCACTCATCGTTTCCATGGCTGTGTCCGCGGCGCCCTTCGACGGGAAGATCAGTAAGGTCACCGATGCTCCGGCCGAACCACCGGCGATCGAAACCCGATATTGCGCTCCTTGATCGTATCCCTCGGGGATCAACGGAATGCTGCCATCGCGATCGCCATGGTCCGCGAGCGACATTCCCGGGATAGCCCCGACCCCAGTTGCGAATTCATCGTTGATATCGCGCCAGAAATAGTCCTGCCAGCGTTCCATCTCGGTTTCGGCGGCGATGCGGATTTCCGTTTCGGCGGTAGCGGTTGCGCCGATGGCAGCATCTTCCTCGGCGCGTGCGGTCGCGATGACGGCTGCTGCAGCGGTCGCGGTCAGATTGGCCACGGCGGTGGCGGTGGCGAGCTCGGGCGATGGATTGCCGAAGGCAGAGAGCCTGCCATCTTCACTGTGGACATAGACGATGCCATCGGCAATGACCGGTGAGGAATCGATCGGGCCATCGGTTTGATACCACCAGAGGAGCTTCCCGTTCACCGCGGCGACGGCAAAGAAATACCCGTTGTCACTGCCGAAATAGACGACCCCACCCGCGACCGAGGGCGCGGACCGCACCGTGTCCCCAGTTTGGTATGCCCATTTCTGCAACCCGGTTTCGGCATCGATCGCAAAGACGAGCCCGGATTCACTCCCCACATAAACCGTCCCGTCTGCCACGGCAGCGGCGGTCGAGAATTCCGCACCTCGCGATGCGAAGGACCAGCGCGTTTCATGATTTTCCAGATCGATGGCATAGATCCGGTTCTGACTACCGATATAGAGCACCCCATCGGCAATGGCCGGGGTGCGGTCGAAGATCGGTTCGTCGTTTTCGATTTTCCAGAGTTCCTGCCCGGTTTCGAGATTGCTCGCCACCACGGAACGGCCCCAACGTCCGGCATAGAGCACATCGTCGTAGATCGCGGGTGAGGTGGAATTGATGCTGGCGAGATTGGTCGTGACCCACAGCCGTTGCCCGGTGGCCGCATCGACCGCATAGAACTGTTCGTCGCCAGCCATATACACCACACCATCGAGCACGATTGGCGAGGATTCGTCGGATACCCCTTCGAAGGTCCAGCGTTCTTCACCGGTGGTTGCATCGAATGCGACGAGCGCGCCGCTGCGCCCCACATAGACCATGCCATCGGCGACCGCGGCGGTGGTGTAGCTTCCCGATGTTTCGGATATCCACAACGTGTGACCGGAGGTGGCATCGAGCGCGTAGAACTGCCGGCCATTTCCACCGATATAGATCACCCCATCGACCAGCACGGGCGATGGCTCGACCATACCGCTCGATCGGGAACCGGTTTCGAACGACCAGAGCATTTGGAAATCATCGGCTTCGTAATTTGGCCCCGGTCCCGGCATGGCCCCGGTTCGCGCGGGATCGCCACGGAACATTGGTACATCCGGAACCGAGCCGGATTCCGCCAACGCGGCTTCGGCAACGCTGGTTGCCGCCTCCGCCGCAACGCCAGTAGCGGTTGCATTCGCCACTTCGGTCGCGGCTGCTACCGCTTGTTCGAAGCGAGCGGTATTCCCGAGCGCATAAAAATCGGCGCCATCGGAATTCCCACTGAAGAAATACGCTACCCCGTCGAGCACCGTGACATCGCCCAAAATCGGCGAACCGGTTGCAAATATCTTGCGTTGGGTTCCGGTTTCCGCGTCGAGCAGATAGAGATAGCCATCTTCGCTGCCGATGAAGACCACTCCGTCCACGATCACCGGCGACGCCGATACCACATCTTCGGTCGGGAATGCCCATTTTTGCTGACCCGTGACCGCATCGATGGCATAGACATGGTGGTCATCGGCTCCGGTGTAGACGACCCCATTGGCAACGGCTGGAGCGGAAAACTTCAGGGAGAGGAGTTTTCCCGCGGAAGCGGTGGTATCGCGATCCGGATCGTCCGGTTCGAATCCCCAGATGTTTTGCCCGGTCGCGGTATCGTATGCAGAAATACCCCAACCGTCCGCCAGATACACCACGCCATCGACGACCGCGGGTGTGGAGGATCCGACATATCGTTGCGCTCGGGGCAACCGATCGGCGACCCAGAGCTGGTTGCCGGTTGCCGCGTCGAGGGCGGTGAGAATCCATTCATAGAAACCGCTGACATAGATCACACCATCGACCACCGCGACCGACTCGAATACACCACCAGACAATGTTTCCGACCAACGTTGTTGACCGGTGGCCGCATCGAAGGCATAGACTTCATCGTTCTTCAGGAAATAGAGCGAACCATCGACAACCACCGGCGAGGAATACGAGTACTCACTGACCGGGAGTTCGACAATCCAGTTTTGTTGTCCGGTTTCGGAATCGATCGCCCAAAAGTTATAGGCGCCCATGACGTAGACGGTCCCATCGGACACGGTCAAATCGCCGATCTTCTGACCGAAATCGAACGACCAGCGCGTTCTTCCGGTTGCCAGATCCATGGCAACGAGTTTGCTGCGATATTGCCCGAAGAGATAGACCGTTCCATCGGCCACGATGGGAGTGTGGTCGACCTGGGGCGATACCTCGCGGGTCCAGAGTTGCCCAAAATCTGGTGCATCCAGATCTGGACCGGGACCGGGCAATACTCCGGTTCTGGCCGCGTTTCCCCGGTAGATGGGCATATCGGCCGTGCCGTCATCCTGGGCGATGACGTCGAACGATGGGCTTCCCATGGGCAGGATCGAAAACAGGAGTGCGAGAACCGACAGCAACGGAAGCGTCCGTTTCAAATGCCTCCGGTTCTCGTCGGTCCGGGGGCGAACGGTAGACGCCATGTTGTTGTGCTCCTGTCCGAAAATTTCTTCGGCAATGTATAGGGCCTGCGATCGCAGCGCTCACCCTACCAAGCTCCCGCGTCTGGAGCAACCTCGCCGGTCAAACCAGCCTCGTCTCGCGTATGCGAATGTCGTCACGGGTGGCGTCTGGCGACGTGAGCTGGGGAGCGGGTGGCGGGTCGGAGGTCTGGGGCACCGGTGGAATGCGATCGGGACGGGCAATGCTTCGATCGGTGGCGTGGACGTTTGGAGGTGGGGTGTCGTCGAGTTGTGAAGCGGAAAAGCCGAGGACCCAAGACTGAAGTCATGGACTCAAACCCCTTGATGGGTAGCTATGTGCACCCATGGAGTAGGTTGCTCTTGAACGATGGTCGAACCGAGTTCGGGGATCGGGTCGTCAGGAGGGGCGTTCCTGGCGGCCCGATCATGGAGCACGGGTTAATCCGGCCGGTCCACCCGGTCGTACGCCGCGTCCATCGCCTTGGCCAGATCGATTGCATTGAGCAGAGCCGGGTCCGGATTGGGCTGGCTGACGGTCGAATAGCTGATGATCAGCGCATCATCCCGGGTCATATAACAGACCGCTTCGCTAAAACTCATTTGCTGCACCGTGAGACAGGCGTTGTTGTGATCGAGCCCCTTGCCCTTTCTCGATTCCCAGCCGGAACGGACCAATCCGCCGCTCATCGTTTCCATGGCGGTGTCCGCATCCTTTTTCGACGGGAAGATCTGCAGCGTGACCGAAGCCGAGGCCGACCCACCGGCAATCATCACCAGGTATTGGGCTCCCCGAGAAGAACCCTCGGGAATCAGCGAATGGCTGCTGTCGCGACCGCCATGATCTAGCACGGACATACCGGGCATCTTCTCGACTTCGGCGGAAAAGGCATCCCGGATATCGGTCCACAGATACTGCTGCCAGGCAAGCTGGATAGCTTCGGCGGTGGCCATGGCGTGCGCTTCGATCGTGGCCGTGGCGCCCGCGATGGTGGTGGCGGTCGCGTCCAACTGTGCTTGAGCGGTGGCCGTGGCCCCGGCGATGGCGATCTCGGTGGCCCGGAGGTTCGCTTGGGCGGTGGCGGCGGTTTCGGCTTCGGCGGTGGCCGTGCGCATGTCCGGGGTCGGATTGCCGAATGCGACGAGTCGGCTGCCGAACGCGAGATAGATCACGCCATTGGCGATGGCTGGGCTGGAGACGATATCGTAATCGGAGGGAGTCGCCCACGCTTGCTGGCCGGTTTCAGCGTCGATGGCGTAGAAGGCGTTCGAGCTGGCCGCATAGACGATGCCATCGACGACCACGGGGGAGGAGTCGAGCATTCCATCCGCGGCAAAGATCCAGCGTTCCTGGCCGGTGGCGGCATCGATGGCAAAGAGACCGTCGCTGCCGCCCAGATAGACCGTGCCATTTGCGACCGCCGGGGACGCATTCAGGGAGTTGAACGCGGAATCGGTGATCGGAATGTGAAACTCCCAGCGCGCCTGGCCGGATGCGGTGTCGATGGCATAGAGATATCCATCGTAGTTGCTGAATGCGTAGACCGTGTCATCCGCGACGGCAGGCGAGGTGAGATAGCTGTAGATCAGATTGCCTGCCTCGAACATCCAGTGCTGTTCGCCCGTCGCGGCGTCGAAGGCGAAGACGTTCAGCGATTTCTGGATCACATAGACCACGCCATCGACGACCGCCGGTGATGCGTTGACGTACCCGACCCTGGCGGACCACTCGACCTGGCCCGTGGCGGCGTCGAGCGCGTAAAAATTGCCATCGGCCGCGCTTCCAACGTAGACCACACCATCGACGATGGCGGGGGAGGAGACGATTCCATCGTAGCTGTCGCCGAGCGCCTGCCAGATTTGTTCACCAGTGGCGGCATCGATGGCATAGAGCGTGTTGCGCAGACCACCGACGTAGACGACGCCGCCGGCGACTGCGGGAGAAGCTTTCGAATATCCGATCTCGAACGACCAATTGGCCCGGCCGGTGGCGGCATCGATCGCATACAGATAGCCGTCCGTGCTGGAGATATAGACCACGCCATCCGCTACGGCTGGAGAAGCCGCGATAAAGCCGTCGGTCTCGAACGACCAGTGCCGGACGATGGGCTCGCCGGGATCCGGCCCCGGGCCGGGAAGCTCGCCGGTCCGGGCGGGATTGCCGCGGAACATGGCGGCATCACTGGAACCGCTGTCCTGGGCGGTAACCCGGGAACCGGCCATACCCGGCGTCACGAGCGAGACGATCAGCACGATTCCGAGCAACAGCAGGAGACCGCGATGCACCCGCCTTGCCGCTCGATTCCGAATGCGCGTCATCCCGGACGCAACGAAATACCCCATGCTACTGGTTCCCTTCCCTCTGTTATTTATCATCACGATGCGGTCACCGGTTCGCCCGGATGCCGGGCAGATCTTATCTGGGGCGGACCACCTCGTCGTACGCGTCGCTCATGGCGTTGGCCAGATCGACCGCGTTGAGCAGCGCCGCCTCCGGATTGGGAATGAACACGCTGGAATAGGTGAGAATGAGCGCATCGTCGCGGGTCACATAGCAGAACGCCTGGCTGCGCTCGGTTTGCGCCAGCGTGAGACACGCATGGTCGTGCGCCAGATCGTCGACATCCTGCAGCTGCCAACCGGAACGCTGGAGACCGCCGCTCATATTCGCCATACCAGAGCTCGCCTCCTCGCTCGACGGGAAGATCGCCAGCACGGCCCAGGCGTTCGACGCTCCGCCGGCAATGGCAATATCGAATCCGGTGACCCGCGTAAACCCGGCAGGGAGAAATCCGAGATCCATCTCGAACGCCGGGCTGGCCGACATTCCGGGAAACGCGGAAACCGCCGCGGTGACCGCTGCGGCCAGATCGGTCGAGAAATAGGCGTCCCACGCCGCTTCGAGCGCCGCGGCGGCGGCGGTGGCCTCGGCAGTGGCCGCGACGGCTGTGGCGGTCGCTCCGGAGCTGGCGGCAGCCACCGCCGGATTGCCGAGTGCATACACCATGCCGTCCTCGGTGCTGAAATAGACCACCCCACCGAGCACATCGAGCGGCCAGGAGATGGTGCTGCTCGCCGCGAACGACCAATAGGGTTCGCCGGAAACGGCATCGACGGCATACACGCTATCGCCGCTGCCGAGATAGACCACCCCCTCATCCACGGGCTCGAACTCGATCGGGTAGCTGGTCGGATAGGACCAGCGCGGCTCCCCGGTCGAACGATCGATGGCAAAGAGGGTGTCATCGCCGTTGGTCAGATAGATCAGGCCATCCGTGATCTGTTCGATATGGCTGAACCCGGTGCCGGCCGGAAACGACCAGAGCTCCTGTCCGGATGTCGAATCGAGGGCATAGAGCGTGCGCGGCGCTTCTTCGAATGTGGGTGTCGCAACCGATCCCGTGTCATCGCGCTGCACGGCGTAGACGGTTCCATCGAGGATGCGCGTGCTGTTGTAATCGGCGCCGATCGGCGAGGTCCAGCGTTGCTGCCCGGTAACCGCATCGATGACGTAGAGCTGGTCGGCTTGGATATACACGGCACCGTCGACGATGCGCACGGAATAGTCATTCGACTCGTCGATATCGACCGGAGTCACCCAGCGTTGCTCCCCGGTCGCCTTGTCGATGGCATAGAGATCGGCGTCCGAGCCGCGAACGTAGATCGTCTCGTCCGCGAACGCCTTGGGGGCGATCCGGCCGCCCATTGCCGTGGTCCATCGCAGCTGGCCGGTGGCCGCATCGAAGGCCGAAAGCAAACCGGCCTCCCGATCCCGGACATAGAGCATGTCTTTGCCGGCCGTGTAGAAGACCTCGGGATCGACCGATATCGACCAAAATGACTCCCCGGTCGCGATATCGATCGCGGAGATCGTTCCATTGCGACCAACATAGACCACATCATCCACAAGGCTCCATGCCCCGGAGAAATTCCAGATCGTGGACCCGGTCGCCGCATCGATCACCGAGAACTGGTCGCTCGAATGGTCCCCGATCGCAACCGTGGAACCGATGACCGTCATAGAGAAGAACCCCTCGGCGGTGGCCTCCCGAGTCCAGAGGAGCTGCCCCGTAGCCGCATCGATGGCGTAGATCATGCCCAACCCGCTATTGGTGGCATAGATCGTGTCATCGATCACATCGAACCGATGGAGGTAATCGCTCGGAACGGTCCAGCGCTGCTGGCCGGTCAGGGCATCGACCGCGGACAGATGGCGGGTCGTGCCGTCGGAATCGCGCATGATGTAGACGGTGCCGTCGACGATATCGAGAATTTCACCGTCGCCGATCGAGACCGACCAGAGTTCCGCGATCTCCCCGGCCGGATCCGGACCGAAACTGGATGGCATGTCGGTCTGGGCGCGGGCGCCGTGGGGGGTGGCGGTATCGGGCGCGCCAGCGGCCCGCACACCGGCGTCCAGCCCGATCGGCATGGGACCCAGCATCGCCATCAGAAGGACGATGGCGAATACGGTTCGAACTCGACGATGCATCGATGGCGCTCCTTGGCCCAGGCACGGGGCATTCGCAGGGCGTGCTCGACTCGCCGGCATGCGATCCGCTGCACACTCCGGCGAGCCAGCCCCCTTATCCGAAGGCCCCAGTCTACCAGTCCAAAGAATCGCGCTGGACCGAAACGAATGAGCTCAGGAGAGCGCCGGCTCTACCAGATAGGTCGCGAACCACTGCAGCGCCTGATCCGCCACGATCTCCAAGGTTCCGGGTTCCTCGAACAAATGGGTCGCGCCGGGGACGATAGTGAGCTCGGTTTGCGCCTGCATCCGCGTCATCGCCTGCTCGTTGAGCTCGATGACCGGCTCATCCCGGCTGCCCACGATCAGCAGGGTGGGAGCTTCTACTCGCGGCAGGGCGTTACCGGCCAGATCGGGACGCCCGCCACGAGAAACGACCGCCCGCACCGCATCCGCCCGGTCGGCCGCGGTCATCAATGCGGCTGCCGCGCCGGTGCTGGCGCCGAAGAGCCCGATCGGCAGGGCGGAGGTATCGGCTTCCAGCCGCAACCAGACCACCGCCTGGGTCAACCGCTCGGCCAGCAGGGGAATGTCGAAGCGGAGATGGCGGGTGACCTGGTCGATCCGTTCCTCCTGCTCGGTCAGCAGATCGAGCAGGAGCGTGGCGAATCCACCCTGCTGCAGAACCCCGGCCACATATCTGTTACGGGAGCTGAAGCGGCTGCTGCCGCTGCCGTGCGCGAAGAGCACGATCCCGGCCGCGCTCGCCGGAATGACCAGATCGCCCTGGAGCGCCGCCGCGCCGATATCGATCTCGATATGCCGTTCGGAAAAAAGCGACGGGTCGCGCGCCGTCTGTTCGTCCATGGAGAACTCCTTTGCCGGAGCCCACATCCGGACCGGGGTGGATATCGGATAGTGGACCGGACGCGGACTCCGCTCTCATTATCGACAGCCCATACCCGTGTGCGCCAAATCGACGCACCGGCCGCCGGGCTACCTGGCCGGAGACGCCAGCGTCTGCCGCCGCCCCTATCGAATGGAATACGATCCCGGCTCGAATCGCCCCCCACACGAACCAGCATGGACTCGACAGCCTTACGTCCAAACCGTAGCCTTCCAAGCCTCAAGCCTCAAGCCTCAAGCCTCAAGCCTCAAGCCTC
>JBIQLF010000055.1:7754-19146 GCA_044464585.1 Thermomicrobia bacterium | reverse complement strand
GCCAGCAACCCCCGGCGGGTGGCGATCGTGACGGCTTCGGTGCGGCTGGCGGCGTCGAGCTTGGCGAGGATCGAACCGACGTGGAATTTGACCGTGTGCTCGCTGATATCGAGCTGGTGGGCGATGGTCTTGTTCGGCAATCCATTGGCGACCAGCCGGAGGACTTCCATCTCCCTGGGAGTAAGGAGATCGTCCGCCGGATCGAGCGGGGGACTGGCGCCATTCCAGCGAATTCCGGCCACCCCGGCGATTTCCGGATCGATCACGATCAGTCCATGCGCCACGGCCTGAACGGCGGCCACGAGCTCGGACGCACCCGCATCGACAGCCAGAAACGCGACCGGGCCAGC
The DNA here is from genome assembly GCA_044464585.1 of Thermomicrobia bacterium. Classification (GTDB taxonomy): domain Bacteria; phylum Chloroflexota; class Chloroflexia; order Thermomicrobiales; family UBA6265; genus JAMLHN01. Next base: position 18,796 of record JBIQLF010000055.1, on the reverse strand, counting down.
GCCGAGCTCGGGCCAATCGGTTTCCGGTTCGGCTCCGAGCACGACGAATGCGGGCCGCGCGGAGAGCTCCCGCGCGAATTCGATGGCATCGTCCAGACCGGCATGATCGACCACGATGGCGTCGATGGCGAGCAGGTCGAATGCTTCACGCTGGCCGGACGGTACGATTTCGATCGCCGGATCGCGTCCCAGCAGCACGGTGAGTCCAGCATGCACCGCGGGATAGCCGCTGATGACAGCAACCCGAATGGGTGGATTGGATGCGGCGTCTCGGTCGGACATCTCGAATCCAGTATGCCCGACCCGGCTACGGTTGGTGGGGTTGGCCGGGCACGGCGATGACCGTTCGTGCCATTCCGCCGCGAAGCATGGTGATTTCGACCGGTTCACCGGGGTACGCCGACAGCATGGCAGCGGGGATCGATTCCGCATCGACGATTTCTGTGCCCGCGATCGTGAGCAGAACATCGCCGAGGATGAGGCCGGCCTTTGCCGCTGGGCTGTCCGCGACCACGCCGGTGATCACGAACCCAGCGGATTGGGGACCGTCCGGCAAGACCGCAATGGCGCCCTGCGCTCCCAGCCAGGCATGAGCGCCGCCGGGTATGAACCCGGCGATGAACCGTTCGACCGTCGCCGAGGGGATGGCCATGCTGAGCCGCCCGGATACCCGGGTGTTGATACCGAGGACCCGCCCTTCGACATCGAGCAGCGGGCCGCCGGAGCTGCCCGGAGCGATCCGCGCGTCGACCTGGAGAAGGTGACTGGAGCGTGTTTTGCGGTCGCGGCCGGGATCACCGGCGGAGACCGCGATCCCGGCGGTGAGCGTGCAAATCTGGCCATGCGGGTGGCCGATGGCGACGACCATTTGTCCGGGCCGGATACGGGCCGAGTCGCCGATTTCGAGGGCTGGGAGATCGGTGGCGTCGATTTCCACCAGCGCGAGATCCTTGCCGTCGTCACGCGCTATGACGGCGCCATCGAACGAGCGGTCATCGTCGAGCACGACGCGCAACCGGTCGCGTTGCCCGGCCACATGCGCGTTGGTGACGATCAGCCCATCGGAGCGCCAGATCGTTCCGGCGCCGTTGCCGTTGCCGCCGGAGATCTGAACGACAGAAGGCAGGCACCGCTCGTAGAGCGCGGTCAATTCCGCGTCGATTGCGGTATGGCCGAGCCGCCGGTGCGGAACAGGAGGTGCGATTGCGACCATGATTGGCCCCCCTTGTGCGTGAACGATGAATAGAGAGGTCTTGGGTCCGGAGGCTTGGGTCTTGGGTCTTGAGACTTGAGTCCGGAGTCCGGAGCCTTGGGAATGCCTCGAGGCCCAAGCCTCACGACTCAGGGCCCGAGTCTCAAGACCCAAGACCCAAGACCCAGAACCCAAGACTCCGGCCCCAAGGTCCTGCGGGCTACGCGCGTTCGCCGGGAACGATCGAGCGGCTGGTGCGCTGGCCGCCGCGGATGATATCGATCTCGACTGGCTGCCCCACCACATCGCCGGTCAACTGTTCCATGAGCTGATCGACCGAGCCGACCGTGGTTCCGGCGACGCGCAGGATGATGTCCCCGATCAGCAGCCCCTGTTGTTCCGCGGGACCTCCCGATTCCAGCCCGACGACGACGAGCGCTTTCTGGTTGTCGATCGATAACGATTCCGCGAGCTGCCCGTTGACCGTGACCGGTTGGGCACTGATTCCGAGGAACCCCCGGCGGACTTTGCCATGCTGCTGGAGTGACGTGACGATCCGTTCGATCGTTGCGTTTGGCAGGGTGAAGCCACTTCCGCGGCCCATGGTGGACGAGTTCAACCCGAGGATTTCCCCCCAGGCATCGACCAGGGGACCGCCGGAAAAGCCGGGAAGCATGGCCGCATCGGTACGCAGGAAATTGCCGAGCTGCTTGCCGCGGGGATCGTTGCCGTGCTTGCCGCCGATCAGACTGACGACTCCGAGGGATGCCATGGGGCCGGATTTGCCGGGTCTGCCGACTGCCAGCACGATCTGCCCGACCTTCGGTTCATGGGTGGCGCGGACCGCGGGGGTGAATTCGGTTCCCTGGACGGAAAGCAAAACCAGATCGGTATTGGGATCGCGACCGACCACATTCGTGGAGAGATGCCGGCCATCCGGGGTATCGATATGGATATCCTCGTCGCGTTCCACGACATGGCTGGCGCTGACGATCAACCCCTGACTGGACCAGACGATGCCGCTCGCGGGCATGCGCTGGCGGCCATAGACGGCCACGACGCTTCCCGCGGCCCGCTCGACCGCTCCGGCCAGATCGTTGGAAAGAGATGCCAGGACGCTGCCCGGCGTTGTGCCCTCGCTCATGGTTCGATTTCTCCGTGATTCGCGACGAGCTGCCTGCTCGATTGTTTTCAAGCGTAAATGCCTGCCGGTTCGTCTCCAACTGACGAGATGGCGACTGCGTCCCTGTCCATTCGGGGAGGTCGGGAGGGTATGCTTTGCCGGAACAGATGAGTTGCCAGGAGGGCGGGGCAGGGTGAAGGTCGAAACATTTACGCTCGAGCGATGGATGAGCACCTGGGAGACCGTGGCGAAGTTCGACATTGCCGAGAGCGGTATCTTTCCGATGACCACCCGCGAATTGCTCGATCTCCTTCCGGCCGGCGAGCGCAAGATCGTCGAGGATCAATTGCTCGATTTGCGTCTGGGGTACAACGAGGCGCGCGGCACCGCCCGGTTGCGCGCCGATCTGGCCGCAACCTATGACGCGGTGGGTCCCGATCAAATTCTGGTGACGACCGGCGCGATCGAGGCGAATTACCTGTTGGTCAATACCCTGCTGGAAGCCGGCGACCATGTCGTTTCGGTGTTTCCGGCGTATCAGCAGCTGTACAGTGTCGCCAAGGCGATCGGGTGCGAAATCAGCCTCTGGAATATCGTCGAGCGGGGTGGCAATTATTATTTCGATCTCGATGAGCTGGAGCGGCTGGTCACACCCAGGACGAAGATGATCCTGATCAATACGCCAAACAATCCGACCGGGGCGCTCCTCTCCAATGACGAATTGCAACGGATCTATGCGCTGGCCGAATCGGTCGACGCCTATGTGCTGAGTGACGAGGCATATCGCTGGCTCGATAGCCCGGGCGGCGAACCGCTGGCGGAGCCGATGCGCAATCTGGGACCGCGGGCGATCAGCGTCGGCACGTTTTCCAAGCCGTTCGGGTTGCCGGGGTTGCGGATCGGCTGGCTGGCGGCCACCGAGGAGATCGTCAAAGGCTGCTGGAGTGCGCGCGACTATGTGTCGCTGGCGCCGGGCGGGATTTCCGATTTTCTCGCGAGCGTGGCCCTGCGCGAGCGGGACAAGATCGTCGCGCGCAACCAGGACATCATCCGCCAGAATCTCGACCATGCCGAAAGCTGGTTTGCTCGCCATAGCGAGCTGGCAAGCTGGAATGCGCCGCGCGGCGGGTTGCTGGCGCTGGTGAAATACAATGTCGATTTGCCGTCCGATCGGGTGGCCAATATTCTGGCACAGGATTATTCCGTCATGCTGGCACCCGGTTCGACCTTTGGCTACGAAGGGCATCTGCGGATCGGTATCGGGCAGACCCCCGAAATCTTCGCCGGAGGACTCGAACGGACGGCTCGCTGTCTGGAGCGCTTGACGCTCGAGCAGACCGCCGGCGCCGGGTCGGGGAGATCGTCATGAGTCAGACCGTTGCCGATCCGACGACGAGCGTTTCCGTGGGAACCGCCGCCGTTCCGATCATCCAGACCGACGATCTGATCAAGCGATTCGGTTCCTTTACCGCATTGAATCAGATCGACCTTTCGGTGCCGCGCGGGGCGATCGGCTTGCTCGGTCCGAACGGAGCCGGCAAGACGACATTGCTGCGGATTCTGCTCGGATTGTCCCGGCCCACTGCCGGCAGCGCGACCGTGCTCGGGTCGGATGTCGTTTCCCAGGGGATTCATGTGCGGGAACAGGTCGGGTATATGCCCGAGGCCGAGTGTCTCCCTTCGAATGCCACGGCCGCCGATTTTGTGGGACATATGGCCGAGATGAGCGGATTGCCGAAGACCGAAGCCCGCCAGCGAGCCGCTGATGTGCTCTATCAGGTCGGGTTGGACGAAGAACGGTATCGGCTGATCGGTGGGTTCTCGACCGGCATGAAGCAACGAGTGAAGCTGGCGCAGGCGATCGTGCACGATCCGGCGCTGGTCTTCCTGGACGAACCGACAGCGGGGCTCGATCCGCCCGGCCGGGACGATATGCTGGAATTGGTCGACCGCATCTACCGGATGATGGGAATCTCGGTGGTGCTTTCATCCCATATCCTCGAAGATATCGAACGGGTTTGCGATTACGTGGTGATCATCAATAGCGGCCAATTGGCGCTGGCGCAAGCGATCGGCGGCGCCCCGGCCGAGGGAGCGGCGCTCTCGATCCAGATCGATGGTGACGCATCGGCGTTCATTCAGCGGCTGAATGCGCTCGGTATCGACGATGCGCGCCCGCGCGAGCGGATGACCGGTTTGCCGGAGATCGTGATTCGCCATCCGAGCGAGCGGGTCTACGATGCCGTGCGGGATACCGCGGTGGCGCTCGATGTGCCGCTCGTTTCCATGACCGGCCGCACCCGCTCGCTGGAAGATCTCTATTTGCAGGCAGTCGGGGCCGAGGCGCTCGATGCCGAGATGGCGGGGGTGGGATGAGATGACCGATTCGTCCATGACCGCCCGGCAAAACGATCGCGCGTTCGGCGAGGTCTACGATCGCGGGTATCAGCACTATTCCGGTCCGCGGTTGGGGCGGGCGCATGCATTCCGGGCGTTGACCGGCTATTCGATGAAGCGGGCCCTGGGATCCAAGAAGCGCTGGACCGCCAAAGTGGTTCCGGCCATGCTCTATATCACGGTGGCGTTGCTGGTCATCATTCCGCTGGGGATCCAGGCATTCATCGATTCTGCCCAGGTATTGCAGTATTGGGATTTCTTCAGTGTCTCCTGGCTGATTCTGGGGGTGTTCGTGGCCACGGTCGCACCGGAGATGCTCTGCGGCGACCGTCGTGAGAAAACGCTGATCCTCTATTTCTCCCGGCCGATCACCCGGCTCGACTATCTGCTGTCGAAGTTGCTGGCGACCGGGTTGCTGACCTTGACCATCACGCTGGCGCCCTTGGTGATCTTCTGGCTGGGGCGGCAATTGCTCAGCAGCTCGCCGTTGAAGGCGATGGGCGACAACCTCGACGATCTCTGGAAGATCGTGGTGGTGAGTGTGATCGTTTCGGCCTATCTGGGCGCGTTGGGATTGGTCGTTTCCGCGTTCACTGGACGCAAGGCGATCGCGATCGGCATCATCATCGTGGCCTTTCTCTTTTCCAGCGCGCTGGCCGGTGTGCTGCAGCAAGTATTCGGCACCCCGGCGCAAAAAGCCTGGTTCGCCTTCATCAGCCCAATTCGCACGATCGCGGATTTCACCCTTGGCATGTGGGGTCAAACGAATTCGGATGGCCAATTCGGCACGCAGTTGGACACGTGGATTTACGGAGCAGGGATGGTCGTCATCGTGCTGATCTGCTGCGCAATCATGTACTGGCGCTATGTTCCAGAAGATTAGACGCACATTCGAGGGTGATGCTCCCGCGCCACGCGGTCATTCCACCGATGGCCGTGTCGTGCCGGATATGTCCCGGCCGGCCGCGATCATGTCGGAGAATCCGACCATCGCGCTCGATCATGTTTCCAAATGGTATGGCGATCTGGTGGCGGTATCGGACCTGTCGTTCAGTATTGGACCAGGCGTCACGGCACTGCTGGGACCGAACGGGTCGGGCAAATCGACCTCGCTCAAGATGATCTGCGGATTGCTGGCGCCATCGACCGGCAGCGTCACGATCGACGGATTGCCCTCCCGAGGCGATCCGAGCGCCTACCGGAATCTTGGGGTCGTGCTCGATATCGAGCAGGTCTATCCCTATCTGAGCGGGCGCGAATTCGTGCGGATGAACGCCCAGCTGCAGAAGCTGCCCGATGTGGCCGCGGCTACCGAACGAGCGTTGACGACGGTGGAAATGACCGATGCGGCCGATCGCAAAGTCGGCGGCTATTCGAAGGGTATGCGCCAGCGGATCAAGCTGGCCGGCGCGCTGGTGCACGATCCCAGTGTGATCCTGATGGACGAGCCGTTGAACGGCACCGATCCGGAGCAGCGAGCGCACATGATTCGGCTGATGTGGGAGCTGGGGCGGCAGGGGAAAACGCTGCTGGTCTCGTCGCATGTTCTTTCCGAGGTCGAGCGCTTTGCCGAGAATATCATCGTGATCATCAATGGCAAGCTGGCGGCGGCCGGGAATTACCGCACGATTCGCGAACGGATCGACAACCATCCCCATATCGTCCGGCTGGGCGCGAACGAACCGCGCAAGCTGGCGTCGGCGCTGGTGACGTTGCCGCAGATCAGCTCGGTCCGGATCGACAAAGACGGCCGGGTGTTCGTCGAAACCGGCGAATTGCGGGATTTCTATCGGATGGTGCCGCGATTGGCGCAACAGCAGAATGTTCGCCTGACCGAATTACAGGCGGCGGACGAATCGCTCGAATCGGTCTTTTCGTATCTGGTCGAGCGATAGGAAGAACGATGGCAACCGCGCTTTGGCGTCCACTCCCGGTTTTCATGTTGACCATCCGCCAGTTCTTCGGCGGCAAATCGGTCTGGGTGGTGACCGTGCTGGCGTTCCTGCCGGCACTCCTCGGAACGATCTACTGGTTCGCCCCGGAGAACAACCCACCCGCCTATTTTTTGAGCGAAGCCATCTACCGGTCGATGGTGGTCGCCAGTCTGCTGCCGATCATGGTGTTGATTCTGGCGACCGGCGCGCTCGGCAACGAGATCGAAGATGCCACCTTGCCGTATCTGACCCTCAAACCGATCGGGCGGTTGCGGATCGTGGTGGAGAAGCTGCTGGCAACGCTGGCGGTCTGCCTTCCGATCATCCTGGCCGGATTGTTCGCCACCTATCTGATCGTTTTTCGGGGGGATGCGGGCGACGCTGACAGTCTGCACTTTCTCTGGGCGCTGCTGGTGAGCGCTGCCGGCGCGATCGTTGCCTACGCTTCGATCTTCCTGCTGGTCAGCCTTTTCGTGGCGCGAGCCCTGCTGGTCGGCATGGTCTATGCACTCGTCTGGGAAAGCCTGCTCGGCCGGTTCATCACGGGACTGAAGATCGTTTCGATCCGGCACTACACCGAATCGATTCTGGTCGGAATGGCGGATGACCGGGATATCGCGCTCAAGGGCGCAACCGGCGTGACGACCTCGCTCATCGTGATCGCGGCGATCGTCGTCGTCACCGTCCTACTCGCGACCTGGCGATTGCGCAATCTCGATCTCGAATAAGCCAGGGTGACCGGCGATCGTGGGGACGACCCGGAATCGCCGGGTCGAGGTCCCCGGGAAACCGCTCGGTCACGACCGTCGGATGATGATGTGCCGGTTATACGGGGCATACGGAATCCGGATGATGACGCAGGAGTGTTCGCCCAGCCGTTCAAGGCGGGGAACGTCTCGTCGTGATCGCATGTAAGGTCATCTGAGCGGGGCCATCGAGGCAGAAACGGCGGATTCTGCATATCATCTCGCAGGTCGCTCGCGTCATTCCATATCGAGAAAGGACTGTCATGACCGATCCAATCGCAAGCCCAGCGCCATTGGGACGGTGGCCCGAAACCACCCGGCCGATGGGTATCGGCATCATGCTGCCATTGCTCGATGGCGGCGCATTCGGCGGGCAGCCACGATTCCGCGACATTCTGGAAATGGCACGAACCGTCGAGACATGTGGGTTCGATGCGGTCTGGATGCCAGATCATTTCATCTTCCGGCACGACGCGAACGATCGCCGGCCACAGGGCATCTGGGAAGCCTTCACGACGCTCGCGGCGGTGGCCGGACAAGTGCCACGGATTTCGATCGGGGTGCTGGTGACCTGTCTCGGTTGGCGCAATCCCGGCATCGTTGCCAAGATGGCGGAGAATCTGGACGAGATCAGCGAGGGACGGTTCATTCTCGGGGTCGGGGCGGGTTGGCACCAGCCGGAATACGAGATGTTCGGGTTGCCATGGGATCACCGGTTCGGCCGGTTTCGGGATAGCCTCTCGATCATCAGTCCGCTCCTGCGCACGGGCCGCGCCGATTACGACGGGGAGTTCTTTTCCGCGACCGAGGCGTTGAATCTGCCGGGCGGACCGCGCCGGGCCGAAGGTGGACCGCCGATTCTGGTGGGAACCAACGGGCCAAAAGCCATGCGTCTGGCTGCTCGGTTTGCCGATGCCTGGAATTCGGATTGGCATCACGACCCGTCCACCTTGCTACCGCGTCTGGCCGACCTGGACGAGGCGTGCCGGGATGCCGGGCGCGATCCGAAGACGATGGTGCGAACATCCGGCAGCAATGTGGCCCTGCCGGGCTATCTCGGCAGACGCGCCAATCCGATGGAAGGCACTCCCGAACAAATCGCCGAGCAGATCGCCGCGTTCCGGGAGATCGGGTTGCGACATTGGGTGGCCGGACTCGATCCGTGCAATCCGGCCAAGATCGAGGAGTTCGCCAAGATCATCGACATCCTCGACCGGGCGTAGTCCGGAGCCGGGGCATTTCACCGGTCTCTGGTGCAGGGAGGCGCCGGTTTGGCCGCGGATGACGACACGACGAATGGCATTCGGTTTCGATGTGGGAAGAGGTGAGAGGCAGCGTGGGGAATCGACCGATCAAAGTGGGCATCATGCTTCCGGAGTCGGAGCGCGAGATGGCGGGCGCCACCGCGGGATGGACCGATCAGCTCGCGATGACGCTGAAGACCGAGGAATTGGGATTCGATTCGGTCTGGTTTTGCGATCATCTGTTGATGAAGGTGCCCGGCAACGAGCCGCAGGGCGCATGGGAGGCCTGGTCGATGCTGGCCGCGTTTGCGGCGCGAACCAGCCGGGTGGAGCTGGGACCGTTCGTTTCCTGCACCAGCTATCGCAATCCGGCCTTGACCGCCAAGATCGCCGAGACGGTCGACGAGATCAGCGACGGCCGCCTGATTCTGGGGATCGGCGCGGGTTGGGCCCAGCCGGAATACGAGGCATTCGGATTCCCGTTCGATCATCGCGCCAGCCGGTTCGAGGAGGCGTTGACGATCATCACCTCGCTGATTCGGACCGGTCGAGTCGATTTCGAGGGGGAGTATTACTCCGCGAAGGAATGCGAGCTCCGGCCGCGCGGTCCGCGCCCGGAGGGGATGCCGATCATGATCGGCACCTTCCATGGTGAGCGGATGATGACGCTGACCGCACAGCACGCCGATCACTGGAATCTCTGGGCGGCCGTGTCGGGCAATCGCGCGGAAACGACCAAACCGCTGATGGAGAAGATGAACGCCATTTGCGAATCGGTCGGACGCGATCCGAAAACGCTGGAACGGAGTGTGGCAATCATGGTCGATTTCGATGGCGCCTATGGCCGTCCGGGTCAGACCGTGCCCTCGCTGACCGGCACACCGCAACAGATTGCCGACGAGCTCATGCGCTACGTCGAGATCGGCGTCTCGCATGTGCAGTTCTATCCCGATCCATGCACGGTCGAAGGGATCGAGAAGCTGGCTCCGGTGCTGGAGATTCTCGATCGCTGACCGGGCGCAATGCAGTCCGCCTGAGACGAGCGAACCACGACGTTCTCACTCGATGTTGCTGAGTCCTCTATGATACGCGCAAGAGGAGAATCGGACGTGGTCACCAGCGATGCAATTACATTCTATGTTGAAGGGACGTCCGCGAATGGCGGACTGCTCACGGCTATGGAACTGGGTGTCCTTTTCAATGAATGGGCCTCCGCGCTGGAAGCGACCGCTGAGGCCATTCGGACGGCGGACCGACCGGTTCGTTGGGTGATTTCGCGTGCCGAAGCCGCGAGTTTTACCTCGGTGTGCACCCCGCTCGCGGAGTCGCCGAGCGAATGCGACGACGCCAGTGAGACCGCGCGGCTTCTTATCACGGCAATGAACCAAGGAGCGCAAGGGGCCGACGTCGCTTCGATCCTGCCGCCCCGCGCTGCGAAACACATGGCACAGTTCTTACAGTTGGTGAAGGAAAACGGGTATCCGGTGGTCAGCGCATCCACGGGCGAGTTGAGCGCCCATATCACTGGAGTCGCCTTGCCGCCGGCACCGCGGCTGGTGAGCTATCGTGCTCCCAGCTCGGTCGAAGGAACGCTGCTTAGCGTGTCTTACGCTGCGTCGAATCCGTCATTCAGCGTGCGATTGCGACTGACCGGCCAATTGGTCACCTGCTATTTCGGCATGGAACTGGCCAGCCAGGTCGAAGCAGCGTTGCGCAAGCGGGTCGCAGTTCGTGGCATGGTGACCTATCGCGGAGATGGTGAACCGACCAGCGTTTCGGCGGTCGAGCGGCTGTACGTCTTTCCCGAGGCAGAGATGCTGCCAAGTGTCGATGACATGGTTGGAATCGAGCCCGATTTGACCGGTGGGGCCCCGTCCGAAGTGTGGCTGCGGCAGCGGCGTGCCTGATTCGCGCGATCGCCGCTATTGGGAAACTTCCGCGATAATCGCACTGCTGGCCCGTGAAGACGGGAGATATGAAGACTGCCTGGCTTTAATGAACGAGGCTCGGTCGGGTGTCTATATCGCGGTGACTGCAGCAGTAACCATTGCGGAGTGCACGCGTGAACGAGGGCATCCGCCCCGGTATCGCCAAAGAGACGCAATCGATGCGTTCTTCGAGAACCCGTTCATCGAGGTTATCCCGGTCGAACGATTCCTGTCCATCGAAGCGAAGGAGTTGATTTGGAGTCACGGTCTCACGCCTTATGACGCGGTGCATTTGGCAGCGGCAATCCATGCGAAGTGTGGTGTGCTGTATACGTTCGACCGAGACCTCCTGAAAATCGATGGTGCAATCGACGGGATGGAGATTTGCCATCCTGTCTGGCATGGACAGATGGTGTTGCCGATCGCTGATCCTGAATAGCCTTGTGCACGAGCCGTCAGCTCGCTCCTGGTTCCATTC
>JBIQLF010000055.1:1758-7654 GCA_044464585.1 Thermomicrobia bacterium | reverse complement strand
CGATCGTTGGGTCGAGTCACGTGAACAGATCGATGGCGGTTTTATGCAGGTTGCTCCGGTAGCAACGCGCTCACTCCTCCGTATTTCGCGAGGGCTCCTTGGAAAGATCGGATCTTCACCGGCCGCGTTCCTCGTCGTGTCTTGCCCAGAGCAATTCCAGCCAGCCGGGGATCGTGGCGTCCGGGCGTTGCTCGTCGCGGGGATAGTAGCCCTTGATGTCGATGATGGGGGTGCCGTCCCAGGCGTCGATTCCCTTCACATACAACCGGCTGCCTTCGCGGCGAAGAAGTTGCGGACAACTGATTCCGATCGGATTCGGGCGTTTGGGGGTGCGGGTCGAGAAAAAGCCGACCGGAGTCAGTCCATGGGCATATTCGGCCTGGCGGGGTTCGCCCGCGGTGCGGCGGCGTATGGCCCGGTCGAGATAGAAGAGGACGACGAGGTGACTGAACTCCTCGATCCCGATCAATCCGTCCATCCAGCGTTCGTCGATTTCCAGAAACGATTCCTGCCAGGGGTCGAAATACTCGTTCCGGACCGTTTCCCCGGTGCCGGGGCGCCGCACATATCCAATCGACTGAACGCGGAACCACTGCTTTTCCTGGGGCATGTCGGTGTTCCTTGCCTTTCGCGAGACTCGAAGCGTGGCCGATGTGCGAGAATCGAGACGAATTCGAATCGTCATCATACGCAGCAGAGGACAGCACCATGACCGTCGTCGGAGCCGGATTGCAGATCGACAAGGGGCGTATTGCCGAGCTGACCGCCAAGGAAGAGAAGCGCCTGAACGATTCGACCCCCGGTTCGGGCCGGATGTACGAGCGGGCGAAGAAGACGATGGCGGGCGGGGTTCCCTCATCGTATCAGGTGCGCGATCCGTGGCCAATCTATCTGGAAGAGGGCAAAGGATCGAAGGTCTGGGATGTCGATGGCAATGTGCGCATCGACTATCACAACGGATTCGGTTCGATGGTGCAGGGCCACGCGCACCCGGCCATCATCAAGGCGGTGTCGGAGCGGGTCGCCAAGGGAACGCATTTCGCCGCGCCGATCGAGGATTCGATCGTGGTCAGCGAGGCGCTGGCCGAGCGGTTCGGGCTGCCGCTCTGGCGCTATGTGAACTCTGGCACCGAAGCGACGATGGATGCGATCCGTATTGCCCGGGCATATACGGGGCGCGATACGGTCATGAAGATCCTCGGGTCCTATCACGGGCATCATGACTATGCGATGGTCTGCATCGGGGTGCCCTATGACGATCTCGGTGACCGGGAGGACATTCCATCGTTGCCCTATGGCGCGGGGATTCCCAAGGCTGCCAGCGATCTGACCGTGGCGGTTCCATTCAACGATGCCGGCGCGATGGAGCGCCGGATCGAGCGGCTGGCCGAGGAGGGCCGTCTCCCCGCCTGCGTCATCATGGAAGCAGCCATGATGAATCTGGGGGTCATCTTGCCAGAACCGGGTTATCTGGAAGCGGTGCGCGAGATCACCAGGAAGCACGGGATCGTCTGGATCGTCGACGAGGTCAAAACAGGGCTTACGGTTGCGCCTGGTGGCGCGACCGAGAAATTCGGGCTCTCACCGGATATGGTCACCCTGGCCAAAGCGCTCGGGGGCGGACTGCCGTGTGGCGGTATCGGCGCAACCGAGGAGGTGATGGAGGTCGTGCTGAGCGGCGCGGTCTACCAGGTCGGTACCTATAACGGCAATCCGCTCACCATGGCTGCTGCCCGCGCCAGCATCGAGCAGGTGTTGACCGATGATGCCTATGCGCATCTGAATATGCTCAACGATCATCTGATGAAGGGCTGCGACGCGATTCTGGAGAAATACAATCTGCCGGGCTACACGGTCGGCATCAGCTCCAAGGGATGCGTGACCTTCAGCGAAAAGAAGATCACCGACTACGAATCGTTCATGGAGAATCTGCATGGCGAGCTGACCGAGCTGGCGTGGCTTTATGCCATGAACCGCGAAATCTTCATGACCCCCGGGCGCGAAGAAGAATGGACGCTCTCGGTGCAGCATTCCGTCGAAGACGCCGACAAATACATCGCCATGTTCGAGGAAATGGCCCACGACTTGACGGCATAGATCGAGCCGGAGCATCGAGTCCGGAATTCGGCCGCTCGGATATCGAGCAAAACGGCGCGCCGCGGCAAGAACCGCGGCGCGTTGGGTACAAGGGTATATTTGCTCACTCGATGGAACCCAGCGGGGTCGACGTTATGCGACGGAGAACTCCCCGAACATGCCGAGCGCGACATGCGGTTTGCCGGTTTCGGGATCGGGAATGAAGCAAACCGTCACATAATCACCGGCAGCGAGATTCAGCACCTGCCAGACCGTTTGGCCGGGATTCATGGGGGCGACGCCAGCGACATCGACAAATGGCGGACCGGCGGCCACCGGCGATGCGGGCGGCGCGGCTGGAGTGGCTCCTGTTCCTTCGGCGGTGAGCATCGCCAGTGCCGCATCGGCGGTTACACCGGGCGAGAGCAGGAAGATGGCCATCTCGTGCGGTTGTTCGCCGGTGTTGGTGACCTCCCAGATGTGTTGATCCGTGGTGAGGGTAGCTGGCAATCCCTCGAATGCGAAATCGATCAGATCGACGGTCGTTTCCGCCACCGGCGCGGTGGTGACCGCGTCGCCTTCTGGTTTCGCGTCGACCTCGACGATCATGCCCATCTTGTAATGCGGCACACCCTGCTCATCGGGAATCTCGCAGATGAGCACATAGGGGCCCTCTTCCAAATTCATGATCACCGTCGTGGCTTCCCCAGGGCCGACGCTGCCGGGACCACCAACGCTCACCGCCAGCGCCATCAGCGCGCCCGGATTCGGCGCGCTCTTCGCCGTTTCGATGAACTGATCCGGGGTGACATCCGGATTCATCTTCATGAACATGGCGTGGTGGTCGGCGTCGCTCTTGTTCTCGAGGGAGACTTCCACATAGCCGGTGGGGAAGCTGGCGGGTGTGCCGAACGTGTACCCATCGCCATCGTTTTCGGCGGTGATGGTTACCGTGGGATAGTCGGCTCCCGCGGCGGCGGGCGTTCCCTGAGCCAGGACCGAATGGCTGAAGCCAATCGCCGGACTGGCGACACCCAGCGCAACGCCGCCCGCAACCAGTCGAAGCACCTGGCGTCTCGAGAGACTGGCTTCGGTGAGATGAGGGTTGGTCGCCCAATCGTGTCGAGTCATCGTGTGTGCCTTTCTACGGCGCCGAGCCATGATGCGTCGTGCAGGAGGGCACGGCATCCGACTATGCAAGGAGAGGCGGTCATGACCGTGATGGCTGCTTCGATGCACCCTCTAGTCTATGCGGAATTATCATGAAACACGAAAATGAGCTATGGCCACCTTTGTGGGTGTCGGGAGAGGTCGTTCCAGCGCCATTGCAGCGGCTGATACGAAATCCGGATGATGACGCAGGGATGTTTGCCCAGCCGTTCGAGGCTGGGAATGCCTCGGAGTACCCAGCCCATAGCGAAGGGGTCGAGCGGATTCCGTATGAGTCTATCCAGCTCCTCCGAAGTCCGGCGCGATTCGCGACCGCCCGGAACCGCCATTGCGACCGAAGTGGATGGGCCGCTCAGATGTCCGAGGGTTCGAACATGACCTCGTCGACATAGCACCACATCCAATCCTCGCCCGGTTCGAACGACTGAATGATCGGATGGTCGGTGGCGTGAACGTGTTTGGTTGCGTGCTTATTCGGAGACGAATCGCAACAACCGACATGCCCGCAAATCTTGCAGAGTCGCAGATGGACCCAACGGTCGCCGGTTTGCAAACATTCCTCACACCCGTTCGGGGTGCGCGGCTGGACATCGCGTATTCGATCGAGATGGGTGCACTGGGGTTTGGCCATTGCTGATTCCTTTCTCCGCGGCGCTATTGGAACTGGGCGCGGAGCTGGCCACAGGCGGCGGCGATTTCGACGCCGCGTGAATAGCGTACGGTGGTCGGGATACCGCGTTGTTCGAGAATGTGGGCAAAGCGGTCGATATCTTCGGTATCCGGGCGTTCGTAGGGGAGCACGTCGACCGGGTTCAGCGGGATGATATTGACATGGCAGAGTGTGCCATGCAGCAGATTCGCCAGTTCCGCGGCGATTTCGTTGCTGTCGTTGATCCCTTTCATCAGCGCATATTCGAACGAGATGCGGCGACCGGTTTTCTCGATATAGTCGCGCGCTGTTTGCATCAGGACCTCGACCGGAAAGCGATCGTTGATGGGAACGAGGCGGCTGCGCAGGTCGTCGTTGGGTGCGTGCAACGAGATGGCGAGATTGACCTGGTAGGGTTCGCCGGCGAGTTTCTGGATACCGGGAACGATGCCGGAGGTCGAGACGGTAATACGGCGGGCGCCGAACTCCATTCCGTGCTTGTCGTTCAGGATGCCGATGAATTTCAGCGTTTCCCGATAGTTGTGGAAGGGTTCGCCCATCCCCATCATGACCAGATTGGTCAATGGGCGGCCACGACGATGGGCCAGGCGGGCCGCTTCGACCGCTTGCGCGACGATTTCGCCAGCGGTGAGATTGCGTTGCAGACCGCCGAGTCCGGTCGCGCAAAACGCGCAGCCGACCGCGCATCCGACCTGACAGGACACACACACGGTCGCCCGGTCGGGGTAGAACATGAGAACGGTTTCGACCAATTGGCCGTCGTGGGTCGTGTAGAGAAACTTGACGGTTTCGCCATCGTCCGTTTCGATCGCCTGGACCAGACGCAATGGGTCCATTGGCAGCGTGTCGCTTAGTGTCTGGCGCAACCCGGCCGGCAGATTCGCCATTTCGTCATAGCTGCCGACGAGTTTCCTGTAGGCCCAGTCGTAGATTTGCGCTGCCCGGAATGGCTGCTGCCCGAGCTCTGTCATGCGCGCGCGGAGTTCGTCGAAGGTGAGATCGTAGAGGGTCGTGCGGGTGATACGGCGACCGCGCGCGGGCATGATGGCAATGTTGGGTTCGGTCGTTTCGGTCATGATTCCGTTGTCAGGTCAGGAGAACGCGCGATGGCGAACATCATCGACTGTCGAGGCAAGTATAGGAGCAACGGCCGATGAAGCCATTTCGTTCGAAAGTGCAACCAGACCATGCGGGCGAGCATCCGGATGCAATTTCGTTTGCTTTTCGCAAGAACGAACTGCTGGTGCATCGGAATGGCGATGCGCTCGAGATCCCCTCGTATGCCGAGCTCGAACAATTGCAGCTCGACCTGAACCTGGAAACCTATCTCGGCGAGCTCGGTGGATCGGATTCGATCGCCTGGGAATTGAGCGAGCGCGCCGGGGAGTTTCCGGCTGGCTGGGAGCTGGCGGGACTGCGTTCGATCTACGGAGAGATCGACGATCAGCTTTTCGCGCTTGCGGGCCGGGCGGTGCAGTTGCTCGATTGGCGTCGCAACCATCGCTATTGCGGGCGCTGTGGCTCACCGACCGCATTGGTCGATGGCGACCGGGCGACTCGTTGCCCGAGCTGCGGGCTGTTCAACTATCCGCGCCTGTCACCGGCGGTCATCATGACCGTCGAACGTGAGGGATCGATTCTGCTGGCGCATGGAGTCAATTTCCAGCCGGGTGTCTACAGCTGCGTGGCCGGATTCGTCGAGCCGGGCGAATCCCTGGAAGAGGCGGTGGCTCGGGAAGTGCGGGAGGAAACCGGAATCGAGGTGAACGACATCCGCTATTTCGGCAGCCAGCCGTGGCCGTTTCCGAATTCGCTGATGATCGGCTTCAACGCTACCTATGCCGGGGGCGATATCGTCCTGGAAGATGCCGAAATCGGCGACGCCAAATGGTTCACCCCAGACGCCATGCCGCAGTTGCCAGGCCCGATCAGCATCGCTCGGCGCTTGATCGATGATTGGCTGGGGAGGCAGGAGGGGAG
>JBIQLF010000055.1:0-1658 GCA_044464585.1 Thermomicrobia bacterium | reverse complement strand
CGATCAGCATCGCTCGGCGCTTGATCGATGATTGGCTGGGGAGGCAGGAGGGGAGAGGCGATAGGTGATAGGTGATGGGCAAAAGGCAAGGGGCGAGAGGCGATAGGTGACGGGCAAAAGGCAAGAGGCAATAGGCAAAAGTAGTGGGCAGAAAGGGAGAGCGGCTCAACAAAACAGTCCGTTTGGATCGATTCGTTCGACCTGCCTACTTTTGCCTATTGCCTCTTGCCTTTTGCCTCTTGCCCCAACCCATTGCCCCCAACCCATTGCCCCTTGCCCATCACACGATCCAGAAGCCGCGACCGAACAGGATGGTCAGGGTTGCCAGCAGGATCGCCAGCGTGGTGAAGAGGGCGTCGCGGGCCCAGCCGGACCAGCGGGGTGAGGCGACGATTGCGCCCAGGACCAGATAGATGCCCACGGCTGGCACGAGAAACCGGCCCAGCGAAACCCAGGCGATGCTGAAATGGACGATGACGGTGACGATCGTGAACATGGCGATCGCCGGGGGAAGTCGTTTCCAGACGAGCGGAAGCAGCGCGAGAAAGATGAGCGCGGTCAGCACATTCAGGAGGATCACGAGATGTCTGGGATCACCCTGGAGCGCCTGTCTGGGATGGCGGATGAAGAGCTCGGCATAGAAACGAACCCGATCGTCCCAGCCGCCCCAATATTTCTGGGCGTGGAAATAGGCGAGCGCGTCGCCATGCCGGATGGCCGTGTAGAGAGAATAGGCGGCGAACCCGCCCATGGGCAGCAATCCGGTGGCGATCAGGCGCCAACCGCGCACACCGTCTTTCCATGCAGCCCAGAGCAATGCCGGAGCTAGCGCCAGTCCTGCGATCCGAGTGGCGGACGCAAACGCGCCCAATCCGCCAGCCGCGAGCCACCGTCCGTCGAGCGCCAGCAGCAATGCCCCGAGGCAGAGTGTCAGGTAGAGCGATTCCGAATAGGCGGCATTCAGGAAAAACGAGAAAGGCATCACGCACAAGAGCATGGCCGGATAGACGGCGGTATGGCCGGAGAGAATGCGACCCGACATCTTTGCCAGGAGCGCAACCGCAATCAGGAAACAGACGTTGGCAACGATCAATCCGGCCACCGCATAGGCGGCATCGGTACGGCCCACGCCCGAAATGCTCACCAGCGCGCGCGTGAGCAACGAATAGAGCGGCAAAAACGCCAACCCATGGGCGTCGCTGGGATTGGCCGTCGAATAGCCGTATCGCGCAAGCGCGACATAGTGCGCCGTGTCCCAGCGCGCCCAGCTATCGAGGGACGGATGATCGGACAGGAACTGGTCGGGAAGCTGGGCCGGATAGCGGGGGAGTTTAGCCAGCACGCGCCCGGTCATCCATGCGGCGAGGAAGAGCCCCAGCCGTGTGGCGATGGCAAACAGCAGCGCCGGAACCACCGGGCCAGCAATCCGCTTCATCGAGCTATCGGCTCACCGGGTCGAATTTGCATCGGCGGGCCAGCATGTCGACCCGCCATTCCTCGCGCACCCGCTTCGTCCATATCCTCGACGCGATCCAATCCGCCGCGCGATCGCTCACGATGCGCCCATATTCGTGCCAACCTCAGAACCCGAACGAGACGCATCTCCGACACTCTTCTCAAGACTCAAGACTCAAGACTCAAGACTCAAGACTCAAGAC